>NZ_JASLAW010000198.1 GCF_030147005.1 Pseudomonas sp. | reverse complement strand
CAATACGCCCTTCAGTAAAATCGTCGGATTTGCGCTGCCTCAGAGCTGTACGCTCAGCTTCCAATGTCTCAGCACCCATAAAATACAGGGGGATTTGTTGATTATTGATTTCTGTCCGCATCACGCTAGATGAGCCTGAATGGTCAGACTCACTTAATGCAGATGGGGTGGTAGGCTTTTTAATACTTAATGACTTAGCAATCACAATTGCTTCATCAAGTTGCGCCATGCGATCAGCACGCAAAGTCTTCAGCTGAGAGCGAAGAGCCTTTAACTCATCCTGCAATTGAGCTCGCTTAAGATTATCTGCTTCAAGCAATGTGGCAATTTTAGCTTCTTTATCGTTTTCGTAATTGGAGCGTGCGGCGTCCAACTTACCTTTGAGCTCTCTTAAACGGTTTTTAATGATTACATCCATGTCGGCGGCAATTTGAGCACGCTCTATATTAATTGCATAATTTACAAAACCATTAAGAATAGCTACACCATCAATACCTTTCGGATAAATCATCTCCAAACGAATATAGGCGCTTAAAAGGTCAGCTTTTTTTGGATCAGGCAATATCAAATTAATTGAGTTTCGATTAAACTCTTCAAAACTTTGCTCTAAGGTACGGCCGGGCTGCTCAAACCGACTAAACAAACTTCGATTTGCTCTAAAAAAACCCAACCGAGTGTCATAAGACTCTAGAGCGGCGCCAACTCTAGTCAACGCCTCATTAGGTGGCAGTCTATAAACCTCAGAACGGTTCAAGGCGTCTAGCTCATTGATGGCTGCCGGCCGCAAAACGCTGCTGACTTGATACTCAGGCGTCACCCAGTAGGCGTATGCCACTGAAAGGAAAGTAATAAGAAAAGCTACTAATGCAATCAATTTTTTTTGTCGCCAAGCGGCATTAAAAATTACTGCAAGATCAATTTCTCCGGACGAATGTGCCGGGGGGATACGAAAGTTACTACTCACAACAAAAACCTGCCTTCAAGAGAAACTGCGGGCTCGTTATGCAGACAAGATTGTGTGTTTTTTATTCCAATTGGATGACCGCCAAAACCAAGCGTCTCTGCCAAATTTTGAGCGCACAAAATGCCTGTTATCGAGAACAGATTCCATTCTGCCATCTCTCAGACATATTACAAGTCTTGACATGTATGTAAGACGATTCTCATTTTTCTAGGGAGCCGACGCAAGCCGCAGTCCCTGGGAGGTAAGTGCCAGCGCAAAACTCAACGTGCTCAGAATTATAAATTCTCTGACAGGCGGTTGTTTAAGCCATCCCCACACCAAGCCTCAGGCATCACGACCGATATCTAGGCAATCCCCTTATGCCGACGCCTACCCACAAACACCCCCAACAACGGCCCAATCAACATCCCCACAATCAAAGCCACCACCACAAACACCGCCACCGGCATCTGCGCAGTACTCCAACCCAGGAACGACAGCGCAACACCCTGCTGATTCTCAAGCACAAATGCCAAAACCACCAACGCTGCCAGCACTGCAATCAATACCGCAACAACGCGCTTAACTCCACGCATAACCTTCTCCTACTACAAAAACACTCAGACGCCCTCTTCCTCTTCTTCGTTCACTCGATCGCGCAATTCCTTGCCCGGTTTGAAGTGGGGTACGAATTTGCCGTCGAGGCTGACGGATTGGCCGGTTTTTGGGTTGCGGCCTACGCGCGGGGCGCGGTAGTGGAGGGAGAAGCTGCCGAAGCCGCGAATTTCGATGCGGTCTCCAGTGGCCAGGCATTGGGACATTTGCTCAAGCATGGTCTTGATAGCCAGCTCCACATCTTTGGATGAGAGCAGCCCTTGATGGGTGACAATTCGTTCGATCAACTCCGACTTCGTCATATTTTTCCCTTCTTTTTCAAGCAGCTAGGAAAAGCGCTTCGAAGGTTTTAGCATGACTTGATCAATTTGAACAGCCCGTATATCAACTTATCTGCCAGGCGATTAAGCGGCTGCAATGAACACACCAAAACTTCAATTACAGATCACCACCATCGTCCGCGTGACTGCGCCGGCAGGATTCCAGCCGAACGGGAAGTCGCCCTCTTCATCCGTAGCATCACTGGACCGGGTAATGACTTTGTATCCCTGCATTTTGCATTCGCGAGCAGCGCGCTTTTCGCACTTTTCCCATTTATTACCCAGGCCAGAGCAGTCAACCTCTATGCCGCTGACGCCGCGTTTGGCATGGGTCTTGGCGCTGGTGCTGGAGCAACCCGCAAGTATGATTAACGCCAGTATTACGAGAATCCTGTTCATTCAAACCCTTATCGATCAGTAACGCGAAATATCTTTAATGACTATAGCCAGTTCTGACCGCGTGCTGAATGCCTCGGTTCGGTGTTGTTGATTCATCAAATTTCAGACACAAAAAAGGGCGACCGAAGTCGCCCCTTTTCTACAGCCTTACAGAACTTAGTTCTGCTTAGCCATTGCTTCGCGCAGCAGGGAGGCCATGGTAGTCTCGCCAGTTGCAGCTTCCGGAGCGGATTTCAGGCTCTGGATAGCTTCTTTCTCTTCCACTTCATCTTTCGATTTGATGGAGAGTTGGATTACGCGGCTCTTGCGGTCAACGCTGATGATCTTGGCTTCTACTTCCTGGCCTTCTTTCAGAACGTTGCGCGCGTCTTCAACGCGGTCACGGCTGATTTCGGAGGCTTTCAGAGTCGCTTCGATATCGTCGGCCAGAGTGATGATGGCGCCTTTGGCGTCAACTTCTTTCACTGTACCTTTAACGATGGCGCCTTTGTCGTTCTCTTGAACGTACTCGGAGAACGGATCGCTTTCCAGCTGCTTGATACCCAGGGAGATACGCTCGCGCTCTGGATCAACCGACAGGATAACGGTGTCCAGCTCGTCGCCCTTCTTGAAACGACGAACAGCTTCTTCGCCAACTTCGTTCCAGGAGATGTCGGACAGGTGGACCAGGCCGTCGATGCCGCCGTCCAGACCAATGAAGATACCGAAATCGGTGATCGACTTGATGGTGCCGGAGATTTTATCGCCCTTGTTGAACTGGCCAGAGAAATCTTCCCATGGATTAGATTTGCACTGCTTGATGCCCAGGGAGATACGACGACGCTCTTCGTCGATGTCCAGAACCATAACTTCCACTTCGTCGCCGACTTGCACGACTTTCGAAGGGTGGATGTTCTTGTTGGTCCAGTCCATTTCGGAAACGTGTACCAGGCCTTCAACGCCTTCTTCCAGCTCAGCGAAGCAGCCGTAGTCAGTCAGGTTGGTAACACGCGCGGTCACGCGGGTGCTTTCTGGGTAACGGGCTTTGATAGCAACCCATGGATCTTCACCCAGTTGCTTCAGGCCCAGGGAAACACGGTTGCGTTCGCGATCGTATTTCAGAACCTTGACATCGATCTCGTCGCCAACGTTGACGATTTCGGAAGGATGCTTGATACGCTTCCAAGCCATGTCGGTAATGTGCAGCAAGCCATCGACGCCACCCAGATCGACGAATGCGCCGTAATCGGTGAGGTTCTTGACGATACCTTTGACTTGTTGGCCTTCCTGCAGGGATTCCAGCAGAGCTTCACGCTCGGCGGAGTTCTCTGCTTCCAGGACGCTGCGACGGGAAACGACAACGTTGTTGCGCTTCTGGTCGAGTTTGATGACCTTGAATTCGAGTTCTTTGCCTTCCAGGTGCGTGGTGTCGCGCACAGGACGAACGTCGACCAAAGAACCTGGCAGGAACGCACGGATGCCGTTAACGTCGACAGTGAAGCCGCCTTTAACCTTACCGTTGATAACGCCCTTGACCACTTCTTCAGCTGCGAAGGCTGCTTCGAGAACAATCCAGCATTCAGCGCGCTTGGCTTTTTCACGGGACAGCTTGGTTTCACCGAAACCGTCTTCAACCGAGTCCAGAGCAACGTGAACTTCGTCACCGACATTGATTGTCAGATCACCAGCATCGTTGTAGAACTGTTCCAGCGGGATCAGAGCTTCAGACTTCAGACCAGCGTGAACGGTTACCCAGCGAGCTTGGTAATCGATATCAACGATAACACCGGTGATGATGGAGCCTGCCTGAAGGTTCAGGGTTTTTAGGCTTTCTTCAAAGAGTTCCGCAAAGCTTTCGCTCATTTTAATTCCTGTTGATAAGGGCGAAGAATACGCCCATCTCCACACCCCAGACGGTGTGGGTCAGTTTCAATTAGAAGAAGCACCACAGGACTATGACTGGTCCCCTGCAGCCTTCTTGGTCACCCGGCGATATCGCGAATGGCGATCTCGCTCATGATGCGTTCCAGCACCTGCTCGATGGACAACTCCGTTGAATCCAGCTGTATGGCGTCAGCCGCCGGCTTGAGCGGGGCTACCGCACGCTGGGTATCACGCTCATCGCGTGCACGGATCTCATCTAGCAGACTCGACAGACTAACACCATCGACTTTGCCCTTCAACTGCAAGTAGCGGCGGCGAGCACGCTCCTCGGCGCTGGCGGTCAGGAAAATCTTCAATGGCGCTTCGGGAAACACTACGGTGCCCATGTCACGGCCATCGGCCACCAGCCCCGGCGGCTCCTGAAACGCGCGCTGACGCTGCAGCAATGCGTCACGCACGGCGGGCAGCGCGGCAACCTGGGAGGCCCAGGAACCGACTTGCTCGTTGCGCAGGTCATCGGTCACATCATCGCCTTCCAGGATGATGCGTTGGGGATGACCTTCCGTCGCGCCGACGAACTGCACGTCAAGGTGCGCCGCCAGCAGCTTCAGGGATTCTTCGTTGGTGAGGTCGACGCCATGGTTGCGCGCAGCGAACGCCAACAGGCGATACAGCGCGCCGGAATCCAGCAGGCACCAGCCCAGGCGCTTGGCCAGGATGCCGGCGATCGTGCCTTTGCCCGAGCCGCTTGGCCCGTCGATGGTAATCACCGGTGCTTTGATATTCACAATTGAGCCTCTTGGGCAACACGCATGCCGACGTGGGCACACAGTGTAAGAAAGTTCGGAAAAGACGTAGCGACGTTGGCGCAGTCACGGATACGAATCGGCGCCGCCGCTCGCAAGGATGCCACGCTGAACGCCATGGCAATCCGGTGATCGCCATGAGCATGCACTTCGCCACCGCTTATCGGGCCGCCGTCGATGATAATCCCATCAGGCGTCGGTTCACACTTCACACCCAGCGCGAACAGACCGTCGGCCATGACCTGGATACGATCAGACTCCTTCACCCGCAGCTCCTCGGCACCGCGCAGCACGGTTCGGCCCTCTGCGCAGGCGGCGGCAACGAACAGCACGGGAAACTCATCGATCGCCAGGGGCACCAGCGCTTCGGGAATCTCGATGCCCTTCAGTGCAGCAGCGCGTACACGCAAGTCGGCAACCGGCTCACCGCCCACTTCACGTGGGTTTTCCAAGGTGATGTCCGCGCCCATCAGGCGCAGGATATCGATCACCCCGGTGCGGGTCGGATTAATACCGACATGCTCCAGCAATAACTCGGCTCCCTCGGCAATCGTGGCCGCGACCAGGAAAAACGCCGAAGAGGAAATATCCCCCGGCACTTCTATATGGGTAGCGGTCAACGCGTGCCCGGATTCAACCGACGCCGTCGCGCCCTTCACCACCACCGGATAGCCAAAACCGCGCAACATGCGCTCGGTGTGGTCGCGGGTCGGTGCGGGCTCGGTCACTGCGGTTTCACCTTCGGCATACAGGCCGGCCAACAGCACACAGGATTTCACCTGGGCGCTGGCCATCGGCAGTACATAACTCAAGCCCTTCAATGCCTGGCCACCGCGGATGGTCAGCGGCGGGCGCCCTTGCGGGCCGGTCTCGATCACTGCGCCCATGTCCCGCAACGGCTTGGCCACGCGACTCATCGGGCGCTTGGACAGCGACGCATCGCCTGTCAGCACACTGTCGAAGCTTTGCGCCGCCAGCAACCCCGCCAACAGACGCATGGATGTGCCGGAATTGCCCAGGTAAATCGGCCCCGGCGCCGGTTTCAAGCCGTGCAAACCCACACCATGAATCGTCACTCGCCCATGGTGCGGGCCTTCAATCACCACACCCATGTCGCGAAACGCTTGCAAGGTCGCCAAGGCGTCCTCACCTTCAAGGAAGCCCTCAACTTCGGTCACGCCGTTCGCCAATGAGCCCAGCATGATCGACCGATGGGAGATCGACTTGTCGCCCGGCATCCGAATGCGCCCGCTCAAGCGGCCACCTGGGCTGGCGATGAACGTCAGTTCGTCGGTGTGCACGGCGGTTTCCATATAGGCGCGGCGCGCCAGGATCTTGCTGAAGTGTTCACGCGCCACCCGCGCACGGGTGAACACGCCGAGCAACTGATGGCCGTCGCCCGCATCCACTGCGTCGCGCAGGGCGTCGAGGTCACTGCGGAAGGTGTCCAGGGTGCGCAACACCGCTTCGCGATTGGCGAGGAAGATATCGTGCCACATCACCGGGTCGCTGCCGGCAATCCGCGTGAAGTCGCGGAAGCCACCGGCAGCATAGCGAAAAATCTCCAGGTTTTCGTTGCGCTTGGCCAACGAGTCCACTAGGCCGAACGCCAGCAGATGCGGCAGATGACTGGTGGCCGCCAGCACTTCGTCGTGGCGCTCGACCTGCATATGCTCCACATCCGCGCCCAACTCGCGCCACAAGCGGTCCACCACGGCCAACGCCGCGGGATCGGTCAGGGCATGCGGGGTCAGGATCACTTTGTGCCGACGAAACAGTTGCGCATTGGACGCTTCCACCCCGCTCTGCTCGGAGCCGGCAATCGGATGGCCCGGCACGAAGCGCGGCGGCATTTCACCAAATGCCCGTTGCGCCGCGCGTACCACGTTGCCCTTGGCGCTGCCGACATCCGTGAGAATCGCGCTGCCCAAATCCAAGCCGGCCAAAACCGCCAATAGCTTTTCCATGGCCAGAATCGGCACAGCCAACTGGATCACGTCGGCGCCGTGGCAAGCGATGGCCAGGTCCGCCTCACAGCGGTCTACCACCCCCAGTTCCACCGCCAACTTACGCGATTGCGGGTCCAGGTCCACACCAACCACTTCGCCGCACAGGCCGCTCTCGCGCAGGCCTTTGGCGAAGGAGCCACCGATCAATCCAAGACCGACCACCACCAGGCGACCGATCATAGGCGCAGCAGGTTGCACTGCAGTGACATCAACCACGGGCCAGAACCTTGGCCAACGCCTCCAGGAAGCGGCTGTTCTCAGCCGGCAAACCGATGGTAATACGCAGATGATTCGGCATGCCGTAATTGGCCACCGGGCGCACGATCACGCCTTCGCGCAGCAAACCCTGGAAGATCGGGGCGGCTACCTGACCGAGGTCGACACAGATAAAGTTGCCCTTGGATTCAATCCAGCCCAGGCCCAACTCGCGAAAACCGTCCTGCAATTGCTGCATACCGCTTTCGTTGAGGCGACGGCTTTCTTCCAGGTAGTCGGCGTCCTTCAACGCCGCACAGGCCGCCGCCAGGGCCAGACTGTTGACGTTGAACGGCTGGCGTACGCGGTTCAGCACATCGGCGACTACCGCCGTGGACAAACCGTAGCCGACCCGCAGCGAAGCCAGGCCGTAGGCCTTGGAGAACGTGCGCGACACCAGCAGGTTCGGATAGGCCCCCAGGAAGTCCAGGCCATCCGGCAGCTCGCTACCTTCGGCGTATTCGATGTAAGCCTCGTCCAGTACCACCAGCACATGCTCGGACACGTCTTGCAGGAAGTCGTCCAGCGCCTGCGCGTCGAACCAGGTGCCGGTGGGGTTGTTCGGATTGGCGATGAACACCACGCGAGTCTGGGCGTCGATGGCCGCCAGCATTGCCGGCAGGTCATGGCCCCAGTCTTTTGCCGGGATGACGCGGGCATCGGCGCCTACCGCCTGGGTAACAATCGGGTAGACCGCAAATGCATGTTCACTGAACACAGCATTGAGGCCCGGCGCCAAATAGGCGCGACCGACCAGCTCGAGGATGTCGTTGGAACCGTTGCCCAGGGTTACCTGGCTCAGCTCGACCCGGCATTGTTCCGCCAGCAGCGACTTGAGCGCAAAGCCATTGCCATCGGGATAACGCGTCAACTCAGCCAGCTCTTCACGGATTGCCGCCAGCACCTTGGGACTTGGGCCCAGCGGGTTCTCGTTACTCGCCAGCTTGACGATCCTGGCCGGGTCCAGATTCAACTCACGCGCCAACTCGTCCACAGGCTTGCCCGGAACGTAGGGCGACAGTTGTTGCACGCCCGGCTGCGCCAGGGCGAGAAAGTTGCCAGTCATGTTAAAGCCTCACAAAACCGCTTTCGGGTAAGAGCCCAGCACCTTGAGTGCCACGGCCTCCTGGCTGATTTTCTCCAGCACACTTTTAACCAGTGGGTCGCGGTGATGCCCGATAAAGTCGATAAAGAACACGTAGGTCCATTTACCGCTGCGCGAAGGACGTGTCTCGATGCGCGTCAGGTCGATCCCGTTGTCGTGGAACGGCACCAGCAGTTCATGCAGCGCGCCAGGCTTGTTGCTCATGGAGACGATGATCGACGTCTTGTCGTCGCCAGTGGGCGGCACTTCCTGGCTACCGATCATCAGGAACCGCGTGGAGTTGTCCGGACGGTCCTCGATTTTCTCGGCCAGGCGCATCAGCCCGTACAGGCCCGCCGCCATATCGCCGGCGATTGCCGCCGAATTCCACTCGCCCTTGACGCGCTTGGCCGCCTCGGCATTGCTGGAGACCGCCACGCGCTCGACATTCGGATAATGCGCGTCCAGCCACTTGCGGCACTGGGCCAGGGACTGGGCATGAGAATAGATACGGCTGATGCTGTCCGTCTTGGTGTTCTCGCCCACCAACAGGTGGTGGTGGATACGCAGCTCGACCTCGCCGCAGATCACCATGTCGTGTTCCAGGAAGCTGTCCAGCGTGTGGTTGACTGCGCCTTCGGTAGAGTTTTCCACCGGCACCACGCCAAAATTCACCGCACCGGCCGCCACTTCGCGGAACACTTCGTCGATCGCCGCCATCGGTTTGCTGATCACGGCGTGGCCAAAATGTTTCATGGCCGCCGCCTGGGTGAAGGTGCCTTCCGGACCGAGGTAAGCCACTTTCAGTGGCTGCTCGAGCGCCAGGCATGAAGACATGATTTCACGGAACAACCGCGCCATCTCCTCGTTGCCCAGCGGGCCTTTATTACGCTCCATCACACGCTTGAGCACCTGGGCCTCTCGCTCAGGCCGGTAGAACACCGGTACTTCGCCTTCAGCCAGGGATGCCATTTTCACCCGTGCCACTTCCTGGGCGCAGCGCGCACGCTCACTGATCAGCTCGAGGACTTTCTCGTCCAGGCTGTCGATGCGTACGCGCAGGGCCTTGAGTTCTTGCTCAGACATTAGCCGTGTTCCTTTTCGAACTCTGCCATGTAGGCAACCAGCGCGTTGATCGCGTGGATGTCGACAGCGTTATAGATGGAGGCGCGCATGCCACCGACCGAACGGTGGCCTTTGAGGTTCAACAGGCCACGCGCGTCGGCGCCGGCCAGGAATGGCTTGTCCAGGCGGTCGTCAGCCAGGCGGAACGGCACGTTCATCCACGAGCGGTCACTGACGTTGATCGGATTGCTGTACAGGCCGCTGGCGTCGATGAAGTCGTACAGGGTGCGTTTCTTCACTTCGTTAAGCTTGCCCATGGCGGCCACACCGCCCTGCTCCTTGAGCCATTCGAACACCAGCCCGGACAGGTACCAGGCGAACGCCGGCGGAGTGTTGTACATCGAGCCATTATCGGCCGCGACCTTGTAGTTGAGCATGGTCGGGCACACCGAACGGGCGCGACCCAGCAGGTCTTCACGGACGATGTTGACCAGGATGCCGCTCGGGCCGATGTTTTTCTGCGCGCCGGCGTAGATCATGCCGTACTTGGACACATCGATGGGGCGCGAGAGGATGTCCGAGGACATGTCGCATACCAGCGGAACATCGCCAACTTGCGGCACCCAGTCAAATTGCAAGCCACCGATGGTTTCGTTGGCGACGTAGTGCACGTAGGCCGCGTCCTTCGACAGCGTCCATTCGTTCTGACCGGGAATAGCGAAGTAGTCATAAGGCTTGGCGGTGCCTGCCACGTTGACATGACCGTAGCGGGAGGCCTCTTCAATGGCCTTCTGCCCCCAGATACCGGTGTCGATATAGTCGGCGGTGCCGCCTTCGGGCAGCAGGTTCAACGGGATCTGGGCGAACTGCTGGCTGGCGCCGCCTTGCAGGAACAGCACTTTGTAGTTGGAGGGGATGCCCAGCAAGTCGCGCAGATCCTGCTCGGCCTTGGTGGCAATGGACACGAACTCATCGCTGCGATGGCTCATTTCCATCACGGAGAGGCCTTTTCCATGCCAGTCGAGGAGTTCAGCCTGCGCGCGCTGCAGGACTGCTTCAGGAAGCGCCGCGGGACCGGCACAGAAGTTATAGGCTCTCTTGCTCACATCCAATCTCTCTGATCTGGTGGGACTGAAATCAAACACTGTAGGAGCGAGCTTGCTCGCGAAAAACCCGAGAGCGCAAGGGCGCATCAGGTAGCCCGCGTTATCGTTGGCGATTTTCGCGAGCAAGCTCGCTTCTACAGGGGGCGGCGTTATATTTCAAAGGGGACAAACAACAAGGGGGCGAATCTTCATCCGCCCCCTGTGTGTCCGCTTATTCCTGCGGTTCTTCTTCGTCTGCAGCGGCATCGAGGGTTGGCTCGTCGACGCTGTCATCGCCGGTCGCGATCACCTCGCCGTCAAATTCCTCGCCTTCGAGCTCTTCACCTTCAACTTCCGAAGGCTCCTGCACACGCTCGAGGCCGACCAGTTTTTCGTCCTTGGCCAGCTTGATCAGGGTCACGCCCTGGGTGTTGCGGCCCAGGCTCGATACTTCCGCCACGCGAGTACGTACCAAGGTGCCCTGGTCGGAAATCAGCATGATTTCCTCGCCGTCGAGCACCTGCACTGCGCCGACCAGACGGCCGTTGCGGTCGTTGCTGACCATGGCGATTACGCCCTGGCCGCCACGCTTGTACTCCGGGAACTCGCTGATGGCGGTGCGCTTGCCGTAGCCACGCTCGGAAGCGGTGAGGATCTGGCTGCCTTCTTCCGGGATCAACATGGAGATCAGCTTCTGCCCTTCCGGCAGGCGCATGCCGCGTACACCGCGGGCAGTACGGCCCATGGCGCGAACGTCGGATTCCTTGAAGCGCGTGACCTTGCCGCCGTCGGAGAAGAGCATGACTTCGCGCTCGCCGTCGGTAATGGCCGCCGAAATCAGCACATCGCCTTCGTCCAGTTCCAGGGCGATCAGGCCCACGCTGCGTTGACGGCTGAAGGATTCCAGCGGGGTCTTCTTCACGGTGCCCTTGGCGGTGGCCATGAAGATGAAGTGACCTTCGGTGTATTCGTCGACCGGCAACATGGTAGTGATGTATTCATCACTGTCCAGCGGCAGCAGGTTGACCAGTGGGCGACCACGGGCGGCACGGGAGGCTTCAGGGATTTCGTAGGTTTTGAGCCAGTAGACCTTGCCCTTGCTGGAGAACAGCAGCAGCGTGGTGTGGCTGTTGGCGACCAGCAGGTGGGCGATGTAGTCCTCATCCTTCACACCGGTAGCCGATTTACCTTTACCGCCACGACGCTGGGCCTGGTACGCAGCCAGTGGCTGGGTCTTGGCATAGCCACCGTGAGAGATGGTCACCACGCGCTCTTCTTCCGGGATCATGTCACCCAGGGTCAGGTCGAGGCGTGCATCGAGGATTTCGGTACGGCGCACGTCGCCGTATTCGGCGCGGATCACTTCAAGCTCTTCGCGGATCACTTCCATCAGGCGCACGGCGCTGTTGAGGATGCGGATCAGCTCGCCGATCTGGTTGAGGATCTCCTGGTACTCGGCCAGCAGCTTCTCGTGCTCCAGACCGGTCAGGCGGTGCAGGCGCAGTTCCAGGATGGCCTGGGCCTGTTCCGGCGACAGGAAATACTTGCCGTCACGCAGGCCGTATTGCGGGTCGAGGGTCTCGGGGCGGCATGAGTCGGCACCGGCGCGCTCAACCATCGCCACTACGGCGCTGGATTCCCACGGCATCTTGATCAACGCTTCTTTAGCTTCCGACGGGGTCGGCGAAGCCTTGATCAGGGCGATAACCGGGTCGATGTTCGACAGCGCAACCGCCTGGCCTTCCAGGATGTGGCCGCGCTCGCGGGCCTTGCGCAGTTCGAACACGGTACGGCGGGTGACGACTTCGCGACGGTGACGCACGAAGGCTTCCAGCAGATCCTTGAGGTTCAGGATGCGCGGGCGACCGTCGATCAGCGCGACGACGTTGATACCGAACACGCTTTGCAGCTGGGTTTGGGCGTAGAGGTTGTTGAGGATCACCTCAGGCACTTCACCACGACGCAGCTCGATTACCACGCGCATGCCGTCTTTGTCGGACTCGTCGCGCAGTTCGGTGATGCCTTCGAGCTTCTTCTCTTTAACCAGCTCGGCGATCTTTTCGATCAGGCGCGCTTTGTTCAACTGGTATGGGAGTTCGGTGATGACGATCTGCTGGCGGCCACCGACCTTGTCGATGTCTTCGATCATCGAGCGGGCACGCATGTAAATGCGGCCGCGGCCGGTGCGGTAGGCTTCGATGATGCCGGCGCGACCGTTGATGATCGCGGCGGTCGGGAAGTCCGGGCCGGGAATGTATTGCATCAGCTCATCGACGGTCAGCTCTGGGTTGTCGATAAGGGCCAGGCAACCGTCGATCACTTCACCGAGGTTGTGCGGCGGGATGTTGGTCGCCATGCCCACGGCGATACCGCTCGAACCGTTGACCAGCAGGTTGGGAATACGGGTGGGCATGACGGCCGGGATCATTTCGGTGCCGTCGTAGTTCGGCACCCAGTCCACGGTTTCTTTATGCAGGTCAGCCAGCAGCTCGTGCGCCAGCTTGGTCATGCGCACTTCGGTGTATCGCATGGCCGCGGCGTTGTCGCCGTCGACCGAACCGAAGTTGCCCTGGCCGTCTACCAGCAGGTAGCGCAGGGAAAACGGTTGGGCCATCCGAACGATGGTGTCGTACACCGCAGTGTCGCCGTGAGGGTGATACTTACCGATCACGTCACCGACAACACGGGCAGATTTCTTGTACGGCTTGTTCCAGTCGTTACCCAGCTCGCTCATCGCGAACAGCACACGCCGGTGCACGGGCTTCAAGCCATCGCGCGCATCAGGCAGTGCCCGACCGACAATTACGCTCATCGCGTAGTCGAGGTAGGACTGTTTCAGCTCGTCTTCGATATTGACCGGGAGGATTTCTTTGGCCAGTTCGCCCATGAGAAGCCTGATTCCTTTTTCGGGTGAAACCTCGTCACATCCATATGGGACGAACGAAGCTCGCCGCTGCCGGCACGGTGCCTGACAACGACTTACGACAAATCAACGAGTTATGACACGGATCTGCACGTTATGGGCAACCCCTTGGGGCGGCCCTGGAAACCGCCGGATGTTATCACAATCGCCGCCACGCACCTATCCCCCTGATGCGCATGGAGGATAGTAATTTGAGGAATGACAGGCTTGAAGGGGACGAGAGGGGCTCAGAGGTGGGGTAGCGCTGTTTTTCGAGGGCGGATCCGAGAGTTTTGTTGACTTACAGGAGCATTCGCGAGCAAGCCAGCCCCCACATTTGAATGTGCCCACAAATCCAGATGGGGGGCTGGGCTGGCTGCGAAAGCAATCCGGCAGCCGCCAAAGGCCTCAATGCAGGCGCTTACGGCACATCAACCTGGCCAGCTTGGCGGTGTCCGGACGCTCTACGACGCCTTTTTCAGTGACGATCACATCAATCAGATCAGCCGGCGTTACATCGAATACCGGGTTAAAGGCCGCGACCTCCAGGCGCTGCCCATTAACGTCCAGTAACTCAGCGGGATCGCGCACTTCCAGTGCCACGTCATCGCCGGTAGCCATCATCAGATCGAGGGTGGAACTCGGCGCTACCACCATAAAGCGCACCCCATGGTGCATCGCACACACCGCCAACTGGTAGGTGCCGATTTTGCTGATCACGTCGCCGTTAGCCGCGATGCAGTCCGCGCCGACGATCACCCAGGTCACGCCCTTGGTCTTGAGGATATGTGCCCCCGCCGAATCGGCATTGACCGTTACCGCAATGCCTTCGCCGGCCAGCTCCCAGGCGGTCAGGCGCGAACCTTGCAGCCACGGGCGTGTTTCGTTGACATAAACCTGCTCCACCATGCCTTCCAGGAACGCGGCGCGGATCACCCCCAGGGCCGTGCCCACTCCACCGCTGGCCAAGGCACCCGCATTTCCATGGGTAAGGATCGCCTGGGCATTGCCCTGGTGCTTGCGGATCAGCTCAACACCGAGCTGGGCCATGGTCAGGTTGGCTTCGCGGTCGCTTGCATGGATGGCGACGGCTTCGGCTTCCAGTACCGCCAAGGGGTCGGCGTGTTTTTTGAGCCGGTCGAGGCGCTCGCGCATGCACTTCATCGCCCAGAACAGATGCGATGCGGTGGGGCGAGTTTCGGCCAGCAATGCGTAGTCTTCTTCCCACGCCGCTTGCCAGTCGCCGCCTTCAGCAATGCGCTCGCGGGCAGCCAGCACCAGGCCGTAGGCCGCGCTGATGCCGATAGCCGATGCGCCGCGTACCACCATTGCGCGAATGGCCGCGGCCACCTGGTCGACGGTCGAACAGGCCACCCAGCTTTCCCGAGCCGGCAGCGCACGCTGATCGAGCAGGTGCAGCACGCCATCACGCCACTCGATGGCCTTCACCTTCTCTGCAGCCAACAGTCGGTCGCGCATCCCTTACCCCGTACTCATGAACAAAAGCCGCCGATTATAGCGATCCGCCAGCCAGGACGCTCGGGTATACTTCGCCCTTCTTTTATAGCTGCCCAGGAAGAAGCCTGCGATGACGCCCACTGCCGCCCCGCTCGACTTATTGCTCCTGCCAACCTGGCTGGTACCCGTCGAACCTGCTGGCGTAGTGCTCAAGGAGCACGGCCTGGGTATCCGCGACGGCTGCATCGTATTTATCGGGCCGCGGGCGGCGGCGATGAAGCTCAAGGCCACCGAAGTGCGCGAGCTGCCGGGCATGCTGCTCAGCCCGGGCCTGATCAACGCCCACGGGCATGCGGCGATGAGCCTGTTTCGCGGCCTGGCCGATGACCTGCCGCTGATGACCTGGCTGGAAAAACACATCTGGCCCGCCGAGGCCAAGTGGGTCGATGAAGCCTTCGTGCGCGATGGCACCCAGCTGGCCATCGCCGAGCAGCTCAAGGGCGGCATCACGTGCTTTTCCGACATGTATTTCTATCCCAAGGTCGCCAGCGATTGCGTGCACAACAGCGGCATGCGCGCGCAGATCGCCATTCCGATCCTCGACTTCCCGATTCCAGGCGCCAGCAACGCCGATGAGGCGATTCGCCAGGGCATCGAGCTGTTTGGCGACCTCAAGCATCATCCACGCATCAAGATCGCTTTCGGCCCCCATGCGCCTTATACCGTCAACGATGACAACCTGGAAAAGATCCGGATCATCGCCGAAGAGCTGGATGCCACGATTCATATGCACGTGCACGAAACCGCCTTCGAAGTGCAGCAAGCCGTCGAACAGACCGGCGAACGGCCGGTGGCCCGCCTGAGTCGGCTTGGCTTGCTGGGCCCGCGCTTCCAGGCCGTTCATATGACCCAAATCAGCGAGGACGACCTGGCTTTGCTGGTAGAAAGCAACACCAGCGTCATCCATTGCCCGGAATCGAACCTGAAACTGGCCAGCGGCTTTTGCCCGGTGGAGCGCTTGTGGCAGGCTGGGGTCAATGTGGCCATCGGCACCGACGGCGCCGCCAGCAACAATGACCTGGACTTGCTGGGCGAAACCCGCACGGCGGCGATGCTGGCCAAGGCGGTCGCCGGTTCGGCGACCGCACTGGATGCCCACCGCGCGCTGCGCATGGCGACCCTCAACGGGGCCAGGGCCATGGGCCTGGAACATCAGATCGGCTCGCTGGAAGTGGGTAAAGCCGCGGATATCGTGGCGTTTGATCTTTCCGGCCTGGCGCAACAACCAATCTACGATCCGGTCTCACAGCTTATCTATGCCACCGGACGCGACTGCGTGAAACACCTTTGGGTCGCCGGCAAGCAACTGCTTGACGACCGGCAATTGACCCGCATGGATGAACAACAGTTGACCGCCACGGCCATTGCCTGGGGCCAACGTATCAGCGGGCACAGCGAATAACGCCGCGGCTGAACCCGTGAGTTCAGCCGCGACAAACCGACTTATCAGATTCAGAGGATTCACCATGAGCAACGTCGACCACGCCGAAATCGCCAAATTCGAAGCCCTGGCTCACCGCTGGTGGGACCGTGAAAGCGAGTTCAAGCCCCTGCACGACATCAACCCGCTGCGGGTCAACTGGATTGACGAACGCGTCAACCTGGCCGGCAAGAAGGTGCTGGATGTGGGTTGCGGCGGCGGCATCCTCAGCGAAGCCATGGCCCAGCGTGGCGCTACCGTAATGGGCATCGACATGGGCGAGGCGCCGCTGGCCGTGGCCCAACTGCACCAGCTGGAATCGGGCGTGAGCGTGGAATACCGCCAGATCACCGCCGAAGCCCTGGCCGAGGAAATGCCCGAGCAGTTCGACGTGGTCACCTGCCTGGAAATGCTCGAACACGTACCGGACCCGTCCTCGGTAATCCGCGCCTGTTTCCGCATGGTCAAGCCCGGCGGCCAGGTGTTCTTCTCGACCATCAACCGCAACCCCAAGGCTTACCTTTTCGCGATCATCGGCGCCGAATACATCATGAAGCTGTTGCCGCGCGGCACCCATGACTTCAAGAAATTTATCCGCCCGTCCGAGCTGGGTGCCTGGAGCCGTCAAGCCGGCCTCACCGTCAAAGACATCATCGGCCTGACCTACAACCCACTGACCAAGCACTACAAGCTGGCCAGCGACGTTGACGTCAACTACATGATCCAGACCCTGCGCGAGGAGTAAGCCTGTGAAGTTGCGAGCGGTTCTCTTCGATATGGACGGTACGCTGCTGGACACCGCGCCGGACTTTATCGCCATCTGCCAAGCGATGCGCGCCGACCGTGGCCTGCCACCGGTCAACCCGCAGCACATCCGCGATGAAATCTCCGGCGGCGCGCGCGCCATGGTCGCCGTGACCTTCTCGATGGACCCGGAGTCGCCAGGCTTTGAAGACCTGCGCCAGGAATTCCTCGAGCGCTACCTCAAGGACTGCGCGGTTCACAGCGCACTGTTCGACGGGATGGCCGAACTGCTGGAAGACATCGAGAAAGCCAAGCTGATCTGGGGCGTGGTCACCAACAAACCGCTGCGCTTTGCCGAGCCGATCATGCAGCGACTGGGCCTGGCCGAACGCTCGGCCGTGCTGATCTGCCCCGACCACGTGACAAACAGCAAGCCGGACCCGGAACCGATGATCCTGGCCTGCAGGATGCTCGACCTGGACCCGGCCAGCGTGTTGTTCGTTGGTGATGACTTGCGTGATATCGAATCCGGTCGCGATGCCGGCACCCGTACCGCAGCGGTCACCTACGGCTATATCCACCCGGACGACAACCCCCGCCATTGGGGCGCCGATGTGGTGGTGGACCACCCGTTGGAACTGCGCAAGGTACTGGATAACGCATTGTGCAGTTGCTGATGCGTCATCGCCCTTACGGGCTAATGAAGATCCAAATGTGGGTGCTCCCCGGCTCTCAAGCCCAGTGCTGAACATGTTGAATTTTGTCGAGGCTATTTATGTTTGATTACGCTGCACCTCCAGAACTGCTCAAGGGCCGAATCATCCTGGTCACCGGTGCCGGTAGCGGAATCGGCGCGGCTGCGGCGAAAACCTACGCGGCCCACGGCGCCACCGTGCTGCTGCTGGGCAAGACCGAAGCCAACCTGGCTCAGGTGTATGACGAGATCGAAGCGGCCGGCCAGCCGCAGCCGGTGGTGATCCCGCTCAACCTGGAGACCGCCCTGCCCCATCAATACGATGAGCTGGCGGCGATGATCGAAAAGGCCTTCGGCCGCCTCGACGGTCTGCTGCACAACGCTTCGATCATCGGCCCGCGCACACCTGTCGAACAGTTGTCCGGCGAGAATTTCATGCGGGTGATGCACGTCAACGTCAACGCAATGTTCATGCTGACCAGCACCTTGCTGCCACTGCTCAAGCTGTCCCAGGATGCCTCGGTGGTATTCACATCCAGCAGCGTTGGGCGCAAGGGCCGTGCTTATTGGGGCGCCTATGGCGTGTCTAAATTTGCAACCGAAGGCTTGATGCAAACCCTGGCCGATGAGCTGGAAGATGTGGCCGCCGTGCGCGCCAACAGCATCAACCCGGGCGGTACACGCACCCGTATGCGCGCCCAGGCGTACCCAGGAGAAAACCCGATGGAACGGCCGGCGCCGGAAGAAATCATGCCGGTGTACCTGTACCTGATGGGGCCGGACAGTACCGGCATCAATGGGCAGGCGTTCGACGCGCAGTAAACCTGACACACCACACACCAAAGTGTGGGAGCGGGCTTGCTCGCGAAGGCGGTGGACCAGTCGATATCTCTGCTGACTGGCACTGCGCTTTCGCGGGCAAGCCCTAATGCCGGTCAGTTAAGCGCTAAAGCAGAAAAACCTGCGACCTGTGGCGAGGGAGCTTGCTCCCGTTGGGGCGCGAAGCGGCCCCAAAAATGGGACTGCTACGCAGTCCAACGGGAGCAAGCTCCCTCGCCACAGGGATCGGTTCTGTCTTAACTGACTGGCATTAGAGCAAGCCCGCTCCCACATTTTTTAGCAGGGTGTTCCTTAGGGCTTAGTTTTTCACCACTTCCTCAAGGGTGAAGCGGCCCAGCGGGTTCTGCAGGAAATTGCTCACATTCTTGCGTGAGATATTGATGTACGGGCTGTAATACAGGTCGATCCAGTTCACATCCTGTTTCGCCAGTTTCTGCAACTCGACATACATCTGCTCACGCTTGGCCGGGTCGGCCTCGATGCGTGCCTGCGCCACCAGCGCCTTGACCTCGTCGTTCTTGTAGCGGGTCATGTAGTTCTGATTGGTGTCGTGGCCCAACACGAAGGTGGTTTTCTGGTCCGGGTCGAGGATGTCGTTGGTCCAGTACATCACCGAAATATCGTACTCACCGTCCACCAGCATCTGCCAGCTCTGGGTCGGGTCGACCTTTTGCAGGTTGGCGGTGACGCCGACCTTGGCCAGTTGATCCTTGATGATCACCGCAATCTGCTCGTCCGCTTCATTGCCGGCGTTGACCACGTAGTTGAGCTTCAGGTCCTGAGCGCCTGCATCCGCCAACAGCTTTTTGGCCGCAGTCGGGTCATACGGGCGTTGCAGGTTATTGGCGTAGTGATAGAGCGAGCCTTTCGGGATGTAGGAATAAGCCACGGTGCCCTGCCCGTAAGTGGCGGTCTTTACCAGCGATTGTTTGTCGATGGCCATGTCCAGCGCCTGGCGCACTTGCGGCTTGGCCAGCAGACCGTGCTCATGGTTGATCAGCAGGTGATCTTCACGGGTGGAAGGGTCGGCGTGGATCACCACATTCTTGTCTTTCTTCAGCTCTTCAACCCGAGAGAAGGGTACGAAGATCGCCGTATCGAGTTCATTGTTCTGCACCATGCGCATGCGGGTGTTGTCATCGGTGACGGACACCCATTCCACGCCGTCCAGGCTGACGTTTTTGGCCTGCCAGAAGTTCGGGTTCTTCTTCAGGATCACGCGGTCGCCCTTGCGCCACTCGTCCACGGTGAACGCGCCGGAGGTCACGGGGTTTTCCGAGTAGGCGTCTTCGCCCATGGCCGTCATGGCTTTTTCCGACAGGACCGACACCGTTGGCGACGCCAGTTGCGAGAGAAACGCCACCGCCGGGGTTTTCAGGGTGACCACCAGCGTCTTCGCATCGCCCGCCTTGGCGGTGTCGATCAGGCTGAACGGGTCACTCCACAGCGAAGCCTTGTTATCGCGGATGCGCAACAGGCTGAACGCCGCATCGCCGGCGGTGATCGGCGAGCCGTCGGAGAACTTCGCTTCGCGCAGTTTGAAGGTGTAGGTCAGGCCATCCTTGGAAATCTCCCAGCTTTCGGCCAGGCCCGGTTCCATTTTGGTGCCCAAGTTGTCCACGCGCACCAGGGTGTCGTAGACGTTGGCGAACACCCAGGTATCGCGGTTCTGCGCGCTTTTGATCGGGTCAAACGTCGTGCTGTCTTCACGGCAGCCGATGGTCAGGACGCCGGCGGCCTGGGCCAGGCCGGCGGTGAGGGACCATGCGGTCAGCGTGGCGGCGGCGAGCAATTTCAAAGGACTCGATTGCATGTCATAACTCCTTGTTCATGATGGGCAGGAAGGGTCAAAGGGTGTTCAAGCACGCAACTGTACCGATGCTCGTGCAGTGAATGGGTGGGCGGCAATACCGCGGAACACATGACTTGGGCATACCGGCAACGCGGGTGAAACGCGCAACCGGTAGGCAAATTCAATGGGCTGGGTGGCTCGCCGGGCAACGGCTGCGCAGGCAACGGATGATGCGGGTCAATCTGCGGAATCGCCTCGATCAGCGCCGCCGTATAGGGATGGCGCGGTGCAGTGAACACCGCTTCAACCGGCCCTTCTTCGACGATCTTGCCCAGGTACATCACCGCCACGCGGTCGCACAGGCGGCGCACGATGGCCAGGTCATGGGCGATAAACAGGATCGCCAGGTTCATACGCTGTTGCAATTCCAGCAGCAGATTGATGATCTGGCCCTGGATCGACACATCCAGCGCCGCCACGCATTCGTCGGCGATGATCAAGCGCGGCTCCACCGCCAGCGCCCGGGCAATCCCCACGCGCTGGCACTGGCCGCCGCTGAGGGAGCCGGGCTTGCGCGCGGCTAATTCAGGCCGCAGGCCAACCAGCGCCAGCAGCTCGTCGACACGGGCGCGGATGTTTTCCGGCGCGACCTTGCGCTGCACCCGCAGCACTTCGGCAATGGTTTCACCGATGGTGTGACGCGGGTTCAAGGCGGCGTAAGGGTCCTGGAAAATCATCGCGGTTTCCTGGCGCAACCGCGCAATATCGATTGCGCTGCCCTGAGCCATGTCGACACCGTCAAACAGCACCTGCCCGGCGCTGATCGGGTTGAGGTGCAAAATCGCCCGGCCCAGCGTGCTTTTACCGCTGCCGGACTCGCCCACCAGGCCGAGGGTTTCACCGGCGGCAAGGTTCAGCGACACGCCGTTCACCGCCCTCACCCACTGCCTGTTCAACCCGAACAGGCCGCTGCCGGACGCTGCAAAGCGTACCTCCAGGTCCTTGATCTGCAACAGGCTCATGGGTGCCCTCCAAGGGGATAGTGACACGCAACCCGCGCGCCTTCCGGCAACCGCTCGGTACACAGGGCGCCGACCTGCGGGCAGCGGGGGTTGAAGCGGCAACCGCCGGGCAACGCGTCGAGCAGCGGTGGCTGGCCGGGGATGGTGCGCAGCAGCGCATGGCCGCTGCTATGAGCCGGCTGACAATCGATCAGGCCGGCGGTGTACGGATGCCGCGGATGGGCGAGCAGTTCGTATTTACTGCCGTGTTCACACAGGCGCCCGGCATACATCACCGCGATGGAATCGCAACTTTGCGCCACCACGCCGAGGTCATGGGTGATCATGATGATCGACAGGCCACGCTTGTCGCGAAGGTCGAGCAACAGCCGCAGGATTTGCGCCTGCACCGTCACATCCAGGGCGGTGGTGGGTTCGTCGGCGATCAGCACCTTCGGGTTGCAGCCCAGGGCCACCGCAATCATCGCGCGCTGGCGCATGCCGCCGGAAAATTCATGGGGATAGTTGTCGACACGGGCTTGCGGGTCGGGAATGCCCACTTGGCGCAGCACCTCGATGGCCTGCATGCGCGCCTCTTTTTTCGAGGCGCCTTGATGCAGACGGATGCCCTCGGCGATCTGCTCGCCGATACGCATCAACGGGTCCAGGTGACTGCTGGGGTTCTGGAAGATCATGCCCAACTGCCCGCCACGAACGGCGCGCATACCGGCTTCATCCAGGCGCAACAAGTCCTGGCCGGCCAGCTGTACCGCGCCGCCTTGCACGCGCAGGTTGGGCGATGGCAGCAGGCGCATCAGGCCGCGACACGCCAGGGTCTTGCCTGAACCGCTTTCACCGACCAGACCCAGGATCTCGCCTTCGGCCAGGTCAAAGGACACGCGGTCGACCAGGCTCAACTCGCGCCCGGCGTTATTGGCGATCACGCTGAGGTCGCGCACTTGCAAAAGGCTCATGCACGATCCCCCAACACCTGCGCCACGCCATCGGCCAGCAGGCTGAAGCCCATGGCCAAGGTCACGATGGCCACGCCTGGGAAAGTGCAAATCCACCAGGCGGTGGTGATAAAGGCCTGGCCCTCGGCGACCATCGTTCCCCATTCGGCGGTCGGTGGTTGCACGCCCAGCCCCAGGTAGCTCACGGCAGCACCGTTGAGCAGCACCAGCACCGCGTCGGACATGGCAAACACAATCGAGCCAAACATCGCATTGGGCAGCAAATGCCGAAACAGAATGCGCCCATGGCCAAACCCGAGGCTTTTGGCGGCCAGGGCAAAGTCGCTTTCCTTGAGCACCAGGATCTGCGAGCGGATCAACCGTGCATACGACACCCAACCCACCAGCGCCATGGCGATGTAAAAGCTCTGCAGGCCAGGCCCGAGAATGGCCATGATCGCCAGCATCAGCACAAGGAACGGGAACGCCAGGACCACATCGATCACGCGCATGCACACCGTGTCGAAGCGCCCGCCGATATAGCCGGAAACCGCGCCGACGAAGGTGCCGATCATGAACGGAAAGATCACCCCGACAATCGCCAGTTGCAGGTCGATGCGCGCGCCCCAGATCACCCGTGAAAGAATGTCGCGACCATAGTTGTCCGTGCCGAATGGGTGCGCAAAACCCGGCGCCAGCAGGCTCATATCGGTGTTCTGCGCAATCGGGTCGTAGGGCGCGATCCACGGCGCGAACAGCGCCAGGGTCAACCACGCGAGCAGTATCGACAGGCCCCACGCGGCAGTCAGCCGACCGTTGCGAAAACCCAGGCGCAGCCGCAGGCGCCAGGGAGCGATCAATGGGCGACTGGTCATTGCATCTTCACCCGTGGGTCGAGGGCTACCGTCACTACGTCAGCGATGAAATTGACCACCACCGTCGCGCAGGCCAGTACCATCGCCACGCCCTGTACCACCATGTAATCGCGGGTAAAAATACCGCGCACCAGCAACTGGCCGATGCCGGGAATGGCGAACAGGCTTTCGATGACCACCGTGCCGCTGATCAGCCAGCCGATGTTCACGGCCAGCAGGTTGACCGCCGGCACCAGGGAATTGGGCATTACATGGCGGCGGAACACGGCGGCTTCAGAAAGCCCCCGCGCCCGTGCCGCGGTGACATGGTCAGCCTGCAACTCCACCAACATGCTGGCGCGCAAATTCCGCACCAGCACCGCCGACAGCGCCAACGCGATGGTCAGACACGGCAGCACCATATGATGAGCCTTGTCCAGCCAAGTGCGACCGTAACCGGACACGGGGAACAGGCCCCATTGAACGCTCAGCAACAGGATCAGCATCAGGCCCAGCCAGAACGCCGGCATGCCCAGGCCGACCGTGGTGAACACGCGGATCAGGTTGTCCGTCCAGCCGCCTTTATTGCGCGCCGCCAGTGTCGCCAGCGGTACCGCGATCAACAGCGCCAGCAACACGCTGCCGAGCACCAGCACCAACGTCGGTTCGATACGAGTGGCGATCAGCTTGAGGGCGTCGACCTTGTACAACAGCGATTGGCCGAGGTCGCCCTTGAGCAGGTTCTTCAGAAAGTAGAAATATTGCAGCCACAAAGGCTCATCGAGGCCGTACTGGGCGCGGATTTTCAGCAACGCGTCCGGCGTGCTGCGCGAGCCCAGCAGCGCACGCGCCGGATCGCCCGGGATCGAGCGCACCAGCACGAAGGTGATCAGGCTGATGCCCAATAGCACCGGCAACAATTGCAGGGGCCGGGACAGTACGAAGCGGTAACGCGCCAGGTTCATCCGTCAGCCTCGGTGGCGGGCGAGAAAGTCCAGCAGCACCGGGAAATATGCCTGGGGTTCTTCATAGAACGGCATATGGCTGCTGTTGGGAAAGACATGCAGTTCGGCGTGCCGGGCCGCCATCTTCATGCGCATCGCACAGGCCGGCGTGAGCTCGTCGTGCTGGCCGGTGGTGATCAGGATCGGCATCGTGAAATCGGCCATTTCAGCAAGGCGGTTCCAGTCCTTGAGATTGCCGATGTAAAGGAATTCATTGGGCCCTTGCATGGTTTCGTAAGGCCCCATGTTCCAGTCGCCAAGGGAGCGCTTGACCGGTTCCGGCCACTCCTCCAGGCGACACACGTGGCGATAGTTGAGCAAGGTGATGGCGGCTTGATACTGCGGGTGGTCGAGGGTGCCCATGGCTTCATGGCGCTGCATCATGGCCACGGTTTCGCTGCCGAGGGCGCCGCGCAGGCGCTCAAGTTCCCGGGACAGGTGGGGAATATCGCCGACTGTGTTTTCGAGGATCAGGCTTTTCAGCCTGTCGGGGTAATGGATGGCGTATTCAATGCCCAGCCAACCGCCCCAGGAATGCCCGAGCAGGTGCACACGGCCCAGGCCGAGGGCTTGGCGCACGGTTTCCACTTCGTCGACATAACGGCGGATTTCCCACAGGGAAGCGTCGTTCGGTCTGGCTGATGCGCCCGTGCCAAGCTGGTCGAATGCAACCACTCGCAGGTTATGTTCTTTGAGCCAGCCATGGGCGTCGCGCAAGTAGTCACACGGAAGGCCCGGGCCGCCGTTGAGGCACAGCAGCACCTCATCGCCTTCACCAAAGCTGTAGACCACGAGGTTATGGCCGTCGACTTGCACGTTGTACTGCTGGTCGGGGGCAATTTCACGCCACATGCATACATTCCTTGTGTTGTATCGGCCTGGCAGGTAGTGGCCGTTTATCACGCCAACACTACCGAGGATGCCGCGCGTCCATAACCTAGTACTTCTTATAGGTTTGGCCTGGCAGTCCTTCGCCGGGGCGTGGCATTCTACTTGCAGCACGTCGAGATTCAAATGAATTCGGGAGCAGAACGGATGCTGGCCAAGCTAACTGCGTTCAATAATCGTCTGATGCCGGGCAGGAGCCTGGACGAGCAGATGGACAATACGTTTATCCTCGCCCAACAGCTGGGCTTCGATGCGCTGGTGTACGACTACACGCCGGTGCCCATCGACCTCAATGGTGCGCTGATCACGCCCTCGGTGCTGCAACTGCGCAACACGCCGGACGACTGGCACGCCCTGTGGTGCAGCGAAGGGTTCTATCAGATCGACCCGGTGCAACACCTGGCCTTGCGCAGCGTGTCGCCATTTGTCTGGTCGTATGAGGCAAAAGCCGAGACCGCACTGCAAAAGATCATCGACCCCTGCCATGCACCCGTTTGTTCCTACCTGCACGAACAGCAGTTGACCTGCGGCGTCAGCGTGCCGATCCACCTGCCCCGCGGCGGCTTCGCCTCGTTGACCGGCTTGCGCACCGGCACGGCGAGCACGGTATTGAAGGATGCGCAGCAAACCTTGTCGGACTTCAGCGTGATCAGCCATGCGTTGCAGGAAGCGGCTTATCCGTTGTTCAACAAAGCGTTGCGCACCTACCCGCATATCCATCTGACCAAACGCGAACGCGAGTGCCTGAAATGGGCAGCCGAAGGCTTGACCGCCGCCGAGATAGCCACGCAATTGACCCGTTCGCTGGCGGTGGTCACCCTGCACCTGGCGTCGGCCATGCACAAACTGGGGGCCAAGAACCGCGTGCAGGCGGTAGTGCGAGCCACCCACTATCGCTTGCTGGACGACTGATGCGTACGCAAAACCTAGCTGTTTTGCTAGTTACCTAAACGTCGCGTGCAGATTATCGTATCCCTGATCCTTTTTTCAGAGCAGGGTACGAAATGGAATTCATCGAGAAAGTCCGCGAAGGCTACGCCCCCTTCGGCGCCTATCAGACGTGGTATCGCATCACGGGTGAGCTGACTACAGGCCGCACACCCCTGGTGATCATCCATGGCGGCCCCGGCTGCACCCACGATTACGTCGACGCGTTCAAGGATGTGGCCGCCAGCGGCCATGCGGTTATTCACTACGACCAGTTGGGCAATGGTCGCTCAACGCACTTACCGGAAAAACCCGCTTCGTTCTGGACCGTCGGCCTGTTTCTCGACGAGTTGAACAACCTGCTCAACCACCTGCAAATCAGCGACAACTACGCGATCCTCGGGCAGTCCTGGGGCGGCATGCTCGGCAGCGAACATGCGATCTTGCAGCCCAAGGGCCTGCGTGCCTTTATCCCGGCCAACTCACCGACGTGCATGCGCACCTGGGTCAGCGAGGCCAATCGGCTGCGCCAGCTGTTGCCCGCAGGCGTGCATGAAACCTTGCTCAAACATGAAGCCGCCGGCACCTACCAGGACCCGGAATACCAGGCCGCCTCGCGGGTGTTTTACGACCAGCACGTGTGCCGGGTCAACCCGTGGCCGGAAGAGGTGGCGCGCACTTTCGCCCAGGTCGATGCCGACCCGACGGTGTACCACGCCATGAGCGGCCCGACTGAGTTTCATGTGATCGGCAGCCTGAAGGACTGGAACGTGATTGGCCGCCTGTCGGCCATCAAGGTGCCGACCCTGGTGATCTCCGGTCGTCATGACGAAGCCACGCCATTGGTGGTCAAGCCGTTTCTGGATGAAATCCCGGACGTGCGCTGGGCGCTGTTCGAAGACTCCAGCCACATGCCTCATGTGGAAGAACGCCAGGCGTGCATGGGCACAGTGGTGAAGTTTTTGGACGAGGTGTGTTCGATACGGCAGACGGCGCTCAAAGCCGGTTGATGCGCCAAAACTGTGGGAGCGGGCTTGCCCTAATGCCGGTCAGTTAAGCGCTAAAGCAGAAAAACCTGCGACCTGTGGCGAGGGAGCTTGCTCCCGTTGGGGCGCGAAGCGGCCCCAAAAATGGGACTGCTACGCAGTCCA
>NZ_JASLAW010000088.1 GCF_030147005.1 Pseudomonas sp. | reverse complement strand
CCCATGCAGCCATGCCAGCCAATACCTCTTCTTATAAAGCGCTGGGTGAGCAGGATTATCGGAGAAATACCATGTCGTACGCAGTAATTGTTACTGGTGGCAAGCAATACAAGGTCGCCCCAGGTGAATACCTGAAGATCGAAAAACTGGAAATCGCTACCGGCGAATCCGTAACTTTTGATCGCGTTCTGTTGGTCGCCAATGGCGATGACGTGAACATCGGCGCTCCAGTTGTTGCTGGCGCTACCGTTGTGGCTGAAGTGATCTCCCAAGGTCGTCACGATAAAATCCGCATCATCAAGTTCCGTCGTCGTAAGCACCACATGAAGCGTATGGGCCACCGCCAGTGGTACACCGAGATCAAAATCACCGGTATTCAGGCTTAATTTCAGCCTAATTCCTCACTAGGAGAATTGACTCATGGCACACAAAAAAGCTGGTGGTAGTACCCGTAACGGTCGCGACTCAGAAGCCAAACGCCTTGGCGTTAAGATGTATGGCGGCCAGAAAATCATTCCGGGCAACATCATCGTGCGTCAGCGCGGCACCCAATTCCACGCCGGTTACGGTGTTGGCATGGGTAAAGATCACACCCTCTTCGCTAAAATCGAAGGCGTGATCAAGTTCGAAGTAAAAGGCGCGTTCAACCGCCGTTACGTGAGCGTTGTCGCAGCCTAACTGCGAGATCGCTGGAAAAGCCCTGTCTCGCGACGGGGCTTTTTCGTTTGTGGGGTGAGTCTCTTGCAAAACTTTTTGTGATGGGCTCCGGGGCTGGATTTGCGGTCGCTGATTGAGGTCGCTACGCTCATTTTTGCAAGAGTCTTATGTCTTGGTTTTTTAAGCTCGTCCACGCGGCGAGAGGCGTTTTGTTATGAAGTTCGTTGATGAAGTTTCCATCCGAGTAAAAGCAGGCGATGGCGGTAACGGTTGCATGAGTTTCCGTCGCGAAAAATTCATCGAAAACGGTGGCCCCAACGGCGGTGACGGCGGTGACGGCGGTTCCATCTACCTGATGGCCGACGAAAACCTCAACACCCTGGTCGACTACCGTTACACCCGGCACTTCGATGCTGAGCGTGGCTCCAACGGCGGCAGCACCGACTGCACCGGTAAAAAAGGTGAGGACATGGTACTGCGCGTACCGGTCGGCACCACGATCATCGATTCCGCTACCCAGGAAGTGATCGGCGACCTGACCAAGGCCGGCCAGAAGCTGATGGTGGTGCAAGGCGGCTGGCACGGTCTGGGTAACACCCGATTCAAGTCCAGTACCAACCGTGCACCGCGCCAGACCACACCGGGCAAGCCGGGCGAGCAGCGTGACCTCAAGCTGGAAATGAAAGTACTCGCCGACGTAGGCCTGCTGGGCCTGCCGAACGCCGGTAAAAGTACCTTCATCCGCTCGGTGTCTGCCGCCAAGCCGAAAGTCGCCGACTACCCCTTCACCACCCTGGTGCCAAACCTGGGCGTGGTCAGCGTCGATCGTTGGAAAAGCTTCGTGATCGCCGACATTCCTGGCCTGATCGAAGGTGCTTCCGATGGCGCCGGCCTGGGGATTCGCTTCCTCAAGCACTTGTCGCGTACCCGTTTGCTGCTGCACCTCGTCGACATGGCGCCACTGGATGAAACCAGTGCAGCGGACGCCGCCGAAGTGATCGTCAGCGAGCTGACCAAGTTCAGCCCGGCCCTGGCCGAGCGTGATCGTTGGCTGGTGCTGAACAAGTGCGACCAGATCCTCGAAGAAGAACACGAAGAGCGCGTCAAGGAAATCGTCGACCGTCTGGAGTGGGAAGGTCCGGTCTACGTGATCTCGGCCATCGCCAAAGAAGGCACCGAGCGCCTGACCCGCGACATCATGCGTTATCTGGAAGACCGTGCCGACCGCCTGGCGGCCGATCCGGTGTTCAAGGCCGAGCTTGCCGAACTGGACCAGCAGATCGAAGACGAAGCCCGTGCCCAGTTGCAGGCCCTGGACGACCAACGTGCCCTGCGCCGCAGCGGCGTGAAGTCGGTGCATGACATCGGCGACGATGACTGGGACGAAGAAGACGTGGATGATGAAGATGGCCCGGAAATCATTTACGTGCGCGACTGATTCGTTGCGATAAACTTGAACGCCGCTCCTTTTAGAGCGGCGTTTTGGTATCCGGGTATAACGTTATGGGCGGCGCTGGGTCGCGCGGCCCCCACTCTAAGGTTGAAGATGATGCGGAGCAAAGTGACAGGTGCGCAGCGCTGGGTCGTAAAGATCGGCAGCGCGTTGTTGACGGCGGATGGCAAGGGTCTGGATCGCGCAGCCATGAGTGTCTGGGTCGAGCAGATGGTGGCCTTGCATGAGGCCGGTGTCGAGTTGGTGCTGGTTTCGTCCGGGGCGGTTGCCGCCGGAATGAGCCGCCTCGGCTGGACCGCGCGACCCAGCGCGATGCACGAACTGCAAGCCGCCGCCGCCATCGGCCAGATGGGCCTGGTGCAAGCCTGGGAATCCAGCTTTGCCGAGCATGGGCGTCACACGGCGCAGGTCCTGCTGACTCACGACGACCTGTCCGACCGCAAGCGCTACCTCAACGCCCGCAGCACCTTGCGTGCGCTGGTGGAGCTCAAGGTCATCCCGGTGATCAACGAGAACGACACCGTGGTCACCGATGAAATCCGTTTCGGCGACAACGACACCCTCGCCGCGCTGGTGGCGAACCTGGTGGAAGCCGACCTGCTGGTGATCCTCACCGATCGCGATGGCATGTTCGATGCCGACCCGCGCAACAACCCCGACGCCCAGCTTATTTATGAAGCTCGCGCTGATGACCCGGCGCTGGACGCGGTGGCCGGCAGTGTCGGCGGCGCATTGGGCCGTGGCGGCATGCAGACCAAGTTGCGCGCCGCTCGCCTGGCCGCCCGTTCCGGCGCCCATACCATCATCGTCGGTGGGCGCCTGGAGCGCGTGCTGGACCGTCTCAAGGCCGGTGAGCGCATCGGTACGCTGCTGTCGCCGGAGCGCGGCATGCTGGCGGCGCGCAAGCAGTGGTTGGCAGGGCACCTGCAAACCCGTGGCACGCTGGTGCTGGACGCGGGTGCGGTGTCGGCGCTGTCCCAAGGCAACAAAAGTTTGCTGCCGGTAGGCGTCAAGTTGGTGCAAGGCAGCTTCCGCCGAGGCGAGATGGTGGTGTGTGTGACGCCGGACGGTCGTGAAATCGCACGCGGCCTGGCCAACTACAGCGCCCTTGAGGCGCAAAAAATCATCGGGCAGTCGTCTGACGCGATTGTCGGTCTATTGGGTTATATGGCCGAGCCGGAACTGGTTCACCGCGACAACCTGATCCTGGTTTAACCAAAGGAATACACGATGCGTTTAATGAAGGGATTGCTCGGCCTGCTGTTGGTCATGCCGCTGCTGGCCTCGGCAGAAGAAGTCGGCCAGGTGTCGACCGTGTTCAAGTTTGTCGGCCCCAACGACCGTATCGTCGTTGAAGCGTTCGATGATCCCAAGGTCGACGGCGTGACCTGCTACTTGTCGCGCGCCAAGACCGGCGGCGTGAAAGGCGGCCTGGGCCTGGCCGAAGACCGCGCCGAAGCCTCGATTGCCTGCCGCCAGGTCGGCCCGATCCACTTCAAGGGCGAACTCAAGGACGGCGACGAAGTGTTCAAGGAGCGCACCTCGCTGGTGTTCAAGACCATGCAGGTGGTGCGTTTCCTCGACAAGAAGCGCAATACCCTGGTGTATCTGGTCTACAGCGACCGTCTGATCGAAGGCAGCCCGCAGAACGCGGTGACGGCGATTCCGATACTGCCCTGGCCAACGGCGCAGTAACCGGCGGGCGAGTTTTTCAATCGGCATCTATGATTGCAGGCTTGTGGTCTGTAATCTCGAACAGCTGCAATGCGAAGAACATGGGATATCTGGAGTTCGTCATGAGTGCTTTCCACGACCTGAAACTCAAAGCGTTGGACGGACAAGAGCTGCCGCTGGCGCCCTTCAAGGGCCAAGTCGTGCTGGTGGTCAATGTTGCCTCCAAATGTGGTTTGACCCCGCAATATGCGGCGTTGGAAAACCTCTACCAGCAGTACAAAGGCCAGGGGTTCACAGTGCTTGGCCTTCCCTGCAATCAATTTGCAGGCCAGGAGCCGGGTACCGAGCAAGAGATTCAGGCGTTCTGCAGCCTCAACTACGGGGTGACTTTCCCGCTGGGCAGCAAGCTTGAGGTCAACGGTCCTGACCGCCATCAGCTGTACCGCCTGCTGGCGGGCGAGGGCGCTGAATTTCCAGGCGATATCACCTGGAATTTCGAGAAATTCCTGCTCGGCAAGGATGGTCGTGTACTGGCGCGCTTCTCGCCACGCACTGCGCCGGATGATCCAACGGTCGTCCAGGCCATCGAAAAAGCTCTGAGCTGAACTGTGGCGAGGGAGCCTGCTCCCCGTTGGACCGCGCAGCGGTCCCACTCCCTCAGCACTTTTATCGCTTAATCACCCAAATCAATAGTGCTACCCGTCGCTGTCAGCCCTCCATATTATCTGCGTCATAAATCCAGTCTCCCGTGGAATGCTCCCATGCCCGTCCAAGCCCTGTTCAAACCGTTTCAGCTCGGTGCGCTGCAACTGTCGACCCGTGTGGTCATGGCACCGATGACCCGCTCGTTTTCTCCGGGTGGCGTACCCAATTCCAACGTGATCGAGTACTACCGACGTCGCGCCGCTGCGGGCGTAGGGCTGATCATCACTGAAGGCACGGTGGTCGACCATCAAGCCTCCAACGGCTACCCCAACGTGCCGCATTTTTACGGCGAATCGGCGTTGGCGGGCTGGAAGAAGGTGGTCGATGCGGTCCACGCTGAAGGCGGCAAGATTGTTCCGCAGTTATGGCATGTGGGCAGCGTGCGCCGTATTGGCACCGAGCCCGACGCCAGCGTGCCGGCCTACGGCCCGATGGAAAAGCGCAAGGATGGTAATGTGGTCGTCCACGGCATGACCGCCCAGGACATCAAAGACGTGATCCATGCCTTCGCCCAAGCGGCCAAAGATGCTCAAAGCATCGGCATGGATGGCGTGGAAATCCACGGCGCCCATGGCTACCTGGTCGATCAGTTCTTCTGGGAAGGCAGTAACCAGCGCACCGACGAATACGGCGGCAGCCTGGCCAACCGTTCGCGTTTCGCGATCGAACTGATCCAGGCCACCCGCGCTGCGGTCGGCCCGGATTTTCCGATCATCTTGCGTTTTTCCCAGTGGAAGCAGCAGGATTACACGGCGCGCCTGGTGCAAACCCCCGAGGCGTTGGGCGAATTTCTCAAACCGTTGTCCGACGCCGGCGTGGATATTTTCCACTGCTCCACGCGCCGTTTCTGGGAGCCGGAGTTCGAAGGTTCCGACCTCAACCTGGCCGGCTGGACGCGCCAGCTTACGGGTAAGCCGACGATTACCGTTGGCAGTGTCGGCCTGGACGGCGAGTTTCTGCAGTTCATGGTCAACACCGACAAAGTCGCGCAGCCGGCCAGCCTTGAGAACCTGCTGGAACGCTTGAATAACGACGAATTCGATCTGGTCGCCGTGGGCCGTGCGCTGCTGGTGGACCCGGATTGGGCGGTGAAGGTGCGTGAGGGGCGTGAGGCCGACATTCTGCCGTTCAGCCGTGAGGCGTTGACGAGCCTGGTGTAAATAGCAGTGCTCCCCGTGAACCTCACGGGGAGCCGGTCTGCAACCTCAGTACTCCAGTCCCTTCCTCAGCTCTCGGCTGTGATCGGTCTTGTGCCCGTCCTTACGTGCAGATTGGTCGTAGGTGAGGGGCTCGGCCTTGGATTTATCAAATATCTGTTGCTGACGCGTCCACTCTGCCATCGGCATGTTGATACCGTTGTGCACACCCATTCCAGAAGTTGACATGTTTCAGTATCTCCATTGATTTGAAGGGCCTGCCGAAGTGACAGGTATCAATGGTTGGCAATTCAAAGAAAGTCGTTCCCCATTTAAATATCAGGAAACCCTTACCTGATCTTTCACGCTATCCAAAGCTGTTTACGGAAGGTCCTTCAACGCGCACAGGTCTGTGAAGGGGCAACCAGTTGTTCCCCGCACGCTCCTCGCAGTTGGCTCTCGAATTGCTCGATAATCGCCGCCCACCCTTGGCGGCTGGCGTGTTGCCGGGCGTTCAAGCGCGCGCGGCGTAGCGTCTCGCGCTCCTCCAGTAGCCACACGGCCGCATCGCAAAACGCGTTCTCGTCCCCCGGCATTGCCAGCACGCCGTTGTAGCCGTGGCGAATATGCTGGGTGGCAGCCGCCTGGTCATACGCCACCACACCCAGCCCGGAAGCCATGGCTTCCAGCACCACATTGCCAAACGTCTCGGTCAGGCTGGGAAACAGGAACAGATCCCCCGAGGCGTAATGCCGTGCCAATTCTTCACCGCGCTGGGCGCCGCAGAACAGCGCTTCAGGCAAATCGCGCTGCAACAGGGAGCGCTGCGGGCCATCGCCGACAATGACCAGCTTGAGCCGCCGCGATGGATACGTGGTTTGCAACGTATCGAAACAGCTTTTAAGCAGCCCGAGATTTTTCTCTTGGGCGAGGCGTCCTACGTGCAGTACTGCAATATCGTCACTCTCCAAACCCCAGCTTTCGCGCAGGGCGTAGTCGCGTTTCGCCGGGTGGAACAGCTGGCTATCGACCCCCCGCGACAACATCTGAATACGCTCGAAGTGCCGGCGCTCCAGTTCCACGCGTTGACTCGCGCTGGGAACCAGGGTCAAGGTCGAGCGGTTATGAAACCAGCGCAAGTAATGGGTGACCAGGCGACTTAACAGGCTCAAGCCGTACTGCTTCGAATACTGTTGAAAGTTGGTGTGAAAGCCGCTGACCACGCTGATGCCCAAGCGCCGCGCAGCGCGTAATGCCGACAGGCCCAGCGGCCCCTCGGTGGCGATGTACAACACATCCGGACGCTGGCGGGTCCAGCGTCGCAGCAGTTTGTGCATCGACGATTGGCCCCATTGCAGCCCTGGATACCCCGGCAACGGCCAGCCACGGCACAACAGCAACGCATCATCACTCGGCCGGCTCTGGTCGGCACTTTGGCGAGGGCGCACCAGTTCGATTTGATGGCCGCGCGCGCGCAAACCGTCGCACAGGCGCCCAAGTGTATTGGCCACCCCGTTGATTTCCGGCGGGAAGGTTTCGGTGATCAGGGTGATGTGGAGCGAAGCTGTCGTCATGACCCACAGTGTCGCTGCGGGCCATGTCGTCATTGTGTCACTGGGATGATGGATTTATGACCGAGCTACCTGTTGCCCCGCCATCGCCTCGGCACCTTGCTCGCGCACCCAGAACAACGTGGCCCCCGCGACTGCCGCCGGCATCATCAGCAGGTTGACCACCGGCACCAGCAGCACCAGGTAGACGATCCCGCCAAAGCTCATGCTCTGCCAGCGTTTCTGACGCAGCCAGGCGAGCATTTCGTTCCAGCCCAGCTTGTGGTTGTCGGCCGGGTAGTCGATGTATTGGATCGCCATCATCCACACGCCGAACAGCAACCACAACGGCGCCGCAATCAGGTTGACCACGGGAATGAACGACAGAATAAACAGGCCGATAGCCCGCGGCAGGAAGTAGCCCAGCTTGCGCATTTCCCGGGCCAGTGTGCGCGGGATCATGGCGATCAGCTCGCTCCAGCTGAACGGCGGGAAGTCGTCGGTGCCACGCACCACCACCTCGACTTTCTCCGCAAGAAAGCCATTGAACGGCGCGGCGATGATATTGGCGAGCATCGTGAAGGTGAAAAACACCATCAGTACCACCAGCACCACAAACAGCGGCCACAGCAGGTAATTCAAAAAGCTCAGCCAGCCGGGCAGTGTCGGCATCAGGTGGTCAACCCACAGGCTGAATTGGTGGCCGGCAAAGTAAATCAAGCCGAAGAACAGCACCAGATTGATCGCCAGCGGTAGCAGTACGAACAGGCGCAGGCCGGGGCTCAACACCAGTTTGAGGCCTTCGCGCAGGTATTGCGGGCCGGAAAGAGCGGGGGCAGGCATGGAAGACTCCGAGCAGAATGGCGAACGCGCCGACCTTACCGGCTTTGCCGTGGCGGTGAAAGTGGCGACATCAGCGGTAACACCTGAGTTAACAGAACGGTCGATCAAACGGGTCGACTGCATAGAGACCACCTATGAGCTGGATTGTTATTGCGTATTTCCTTAATCTTGCCCCCCTCTATACGCTGCACCCATTATTTTCAGGATCCGCGAGATCAAGCCTTCCCCAAGTGCTTCGCGGTCCTTTTTTATTCCAGCCGTCTTGTGGTCCGGGCGGTCGATAGGAGTGAGTCATGTCTGATACCCGTCATTCGCGAGTGATTATTCTCGGTTCCGGCCCCGCCGGTTACAGCGCTGCCGTCTACGCTGCCCGGGCCAACCTCAAGCCGCTGCTGATCACCGGCATGCAAGCGGGCGGTCAGTTGACCACCACCACTGAAGTCGACAACTGGCCGGGCGATGTTCACGGCCTGACCGGCCCGGTGCTGATGGAGCGTATGAAAGAGCACGCTGAGCGTTTCGAAACCGAGATCGTGTTCGACCACATCAACAAGGTCGACTTCTCCAAGAAGCCTTACAGCCTGACTGGCGACAGCGGCGTGTACACCTGTGACGCATTGATCATCGCCACCGGCGCCAGCGCTCGTTACCTGGGCCTGCCATCGGAAGAGGCGTTCATGGGCAAGGGTGTTTCCGCCTGCGCGACCTGCGACGGTTTCTTCTATCGCAACAAGCCGGTGGCTGTGGTCGGTGGCGGCAACACTGCCGTGGAAGAGGCGCTGTACCTGGCCAACATCGCCAGCACCGTGACCCTGGTGCACCGTCGCGAAACTTTCCGCGCCGAGAAGATCCTGATCGACAAGCTGCACGCCCGTGTTGCTGAAGGCAAGATCATCCTTAAGCTCAACGCCACGCTGGACGAAGTCCTGGGTGACAACATGGGCGTGACCGGTGCTCGCCTGAAGAACAATGACGGCAGCTTCGACGAACTGAAAGTCGACGGTGTGTTCATCGCCATCGGCCACACCCCGAACACCTCGTTGTTCGAAGGTGTGCTGGACGCCAAAGACGGTTACCTGGTGGTGCAGGGCGGCCGTGAAGGTAACGCCACCGCTACCAACATCGACGGCATCTTCGCTGCCGGTGACGTGGCTGACCACGTCTACCGCCAGGCCATCACCTCGGCCGGCGCCGGTTGCATGGCGGCCCTGGATGCCGAGCGTTACCTCGACGGTCTGCAGAACGCTTCGTTCTGAACCCGTTGAACTAAAAAAACCGGCTGCGAGGCCGGTTTTTTTATGCGTGGGATTTAACCAACACAGCAACACACATTTTTTGTTCTGTGTTTTGACTCAGGGCTTGCGGGCCAGAGGGGCCGCGGTGAATTTCACGCCTGCCAGACCATGGGCGATCAATGCACGGATATTGCCGTGGTCGCTGCCTTCAGGCGTCGCCACCACTGAACGATAATGTTCGCCAAACGCCAGCAGCGCCTCCTGATCGCTCAAACCTTCCAGCAGGGCCAATCCCAAGGTTTTGCACGAACCTTCGTTCTGGCCGGCGGCGTTTTCGACGTTGCCGTTGGTGAAAGCTTGCGGCTGGTAGTCATAGCCGGCGGCCAGAACGAAGGTTCGTGCAAAACCTTGGGATTGGCCCTGCTGGAAGGTTTGAGCGATCAGGAGGCGCTGCTG
>NZ_JASLAW010000196.1 GCF_030147005.1 Pseudomonas sp. | reverse complement strand
CAGTCACTCGATGTGCTGGCTGCCAGACCGCTTTCGCGAGCAAGCCCGCTCCCACACAAAGGTGTTACCGGGCCAACCGTGACCTACAGTAATTATCGAGGCGGGGAGGCATAAGCCTCCCCGCATCGTTTGTGGAAACTACATGAATATTCTGATCGTTGGGCCCAGCTGGGTTGGAGACATGGTAATGGCGCAGACACTTTTCCAGTGCCTGCGGCTGCGCTATCCAGACTGCCAGATCGACGTACTCGCCCCTGAATGGAGCCGGCCGATCCTCGAGCGCATGCCCCAAGTGCGCAAGGCCTTGAGCTTTCCGCTCGGCCATGGCGCGCTGGAACTGGCGACCCGCCGTCGCATCGGCAAAGCCATGGCCGGTCAATACGACCAGGCGATCCTGCTTCCCAATTCACTGAAGTCGGCGCTGGTGCCGTTTTTTGCCGGCATTCCTAAACGCACCGGCTGGCGCGGCGAGTTTCGCTATGTGCTGCTCAACGACGTACGCACCCTGGACAAGGCGCGCTACCCGTTGATGATCGAGCGCTTCATGGCCCTGGCCTATGAGCCGGGTGCCGAGTTGCCGACGCCGTATCCGCGCCCCAGCCTGCAGATCGACCCGGTGACCCGTGATGCGGCGCGGGCCAAGTTCGGCCTGGCGCTGGATCGCCCGGTATTGGCGTTGTGCCCCGGCGCCGAGTTCGGCGAGTCCAAGCGCTGGCCGTCGGAACACTACGCCAAAGTCGCCGAGACCAAGATTCGCGAAGGCTGGCAGGTGTGGCTGTTCGGCTCGAAGAACGATCACTCGGTGGGAGAAGATATTCGCCAGCGCCTGATTCCGGGCCTGCGCGAAGAGGCGGTGAACCTCAGTGGCGAGACGTCCCTGGCCGAGGCCATCGATTTGCTGTCGTGCGCCGACGCGGTGGTGTCCAACGACTCCGGCTTGATGCACGTCGCCGCGGCGCTGAACCGTCCGTTGGTGGCGGTGTACGGTTCGACGTCTCCAGGGTTCACCCCGCCGTTGGCGGACCAGGTTGAAGTGGTGCGCCTGGGCCTGGATTGCAGCCCGTGTTTTGAGCGTACCTGCCGTTTCGGCCACTACAACTGCCTGCGGCAATTGCTGCCGCAGCCGGTAACCGATGCCTTGCAGCGGTTGCAGGGCGACGTGGTCGAGGTTCATTGAGTTGCGGGTACTGGTAATCAAGACCTCATCCCTGGGCGACGTAATCCACGCCTTGCCGGCACTCACCGACGCGGCACGGGCGATCCCCGGCATCCGTTTCGATTGGGTGGTGGAAGAAGGCTTTGCCGAAATTCCAACCTGGCACCCGGCGGTGGACAAGGTGATTCCGGTGGCGATTCGTCGTTGGCGCAAGAACCTTTGGCAAACCTTCAAGAGCGGCGAATGGCGGCGTTTCAAACAGGCCGTGCAGTCGACCAAGTATGACTTGGTGATCGACGCCCAGGGCCTGCTCAAAAGTGCCTGGCTGACGCGCTATGTGCGGGCGCCGGTAGCCGGGTTCGATAAAACCTCGGCGCGTGAACCCTTGGCGGCGCGCTTTTATTCTCGACGCCTGGCCGTGGCCCGTGGGCAGCATGCGGTGGAGCGGTTGCGCCAACTGTTTGCCGTGGCGCTGGGTTACGACCTGCCCAAGGGGCTGGGCGACTATGGCCTGAGCGGCGAGAAACTGCTTGGCCTGCCGCCCAAAAAACCCTTCGTGCTGCTGCTGCACGGCACGACCTGGGACACCAAGCACTGGCCAGAAGCCTATTGGCGCGAACTGGCCGAACGCATGGGCCGCCTGGGCGTGGACGTGAAGCTGCCGTGGGGCAATGCCGCCGAAAAAGCCCGCGCCGAGCGCCTGGCGCAAGGCCTGCCCAACGCCGAAGTGCTGCCAAAACTCAATCTGGCGGGCGTGGCTCGTGTATTGACCGGCGCCCGCGCCTGCGTGGCGGTGGATACCGGTCTGGGCCACCTGGCGGCTGCGCTGGATGTGCCAACCATTTCGCTGTTCGGGCCGACCAATCCTGGGCTCACCGGTGCCTACGGCAAGAGCCAGATCCACTTGGCCAGCGACTGGCCGTGTGCGCCGTGCCTGCAGAAGCAATGCACCTATCAACCTACTGCCGATGACCTGCGGCGGTTCGACATCAAGCGCGAGTCACCCCTGTGCTTCACGCGCCTGAATCCTGAGCGTGTAGCAAGCCGGCTGAGCGCGTTGTTACTGGCTGAGGAGCAGCACTGATGCAACTGGCTTTCGTACTGTACAAATACTTTCCCTTCGGTGGCCTGCAGCGCGACTTCATGCGCATCGCCCTGGAGTGCCAGCAGCGCGGTCATGCGATCCGTGTGTATACCTTGATCTGGGAGGGCGATATCCCGCCCGGCTTCGAAGTGCTGGTGGCGCCGGTCAAGGCGCTGGTCAACCATCGTCGCAACGAAAAACTCTACGCCTGGATCCAGGCCGACCTGGCCAGGCGCCCGGTGGACCGCGTGGTGGGTTTCAACAAGATGCCGGGGCTGGACCTGTACTTCGCCGCCGACGGCGTGTTCGAGGACAAGGCCCAGACCCTGCGCAACCCGATGTACCGCTGGTTCGGGCGCTACAAGCACTTCGCCGAGTACGAGCGTGCGGTGTTCGATAAAAACGCCAAGACGCAGATCATGGTGCTGTCCGAGCATCAGCAGCAATTGTTCAGCCAGTATTACGGCACCCAGCCCGAGCGTTTTCACCTGCTGCCGCCGGGCATCGCCCGTGACCGGCGCGCGCCGCCGAACGCCGCCGAAATTCGCGCTGAGTTTCGCCGTGAATTCGGCTTGGCCGAGGATGACTTGTTGCTGGTGCAGATCGGTTCGGGCTTCAAGACCAAGGGCGTCGACCGCAGCCTCAAGGCCGTGGCCGCACTGCCGTCCAGGCTGAAGAAACGCACCCGCCTGTTTGTAATCGGCCAGGACGACCCCAAAGTCTTCCAGTTGCAGAGCGCCGCGCTGGGCCTGGGCGACCAGGTGCAGTTCTTCAAGGGCCGCAACGATATCCCGCGCTTCCTGTTGGGGGCGGACCTGCTGATTCACCCGGCCTACAACGAGGCGGCCGGCATGGTGCTGGTCGAAGCGGTGGTCGCGGGCCTGCCGGTGCTGGTGAGCCAGGTCTGCGGCTACGCGTTCTACATCGACAAGGCTCAGAGCGGCCGGGTGTTGGACGAGCCGTTCGAGCAGGCCCAGCTCAACCAGTACCTGGTGGATATGCTCGAGGATCCACACGCACGCGCGACCTGGAGTCGCAATGGTCTGGCCTTCGCTGAGACGGCCGACCTGTTTAGCATGCCGCAGTACGCTGCGGACCTGATTCTGGCGGAGCCAAACCGATGAAGTTGATTCTTGCCGAACCCTTCAAAACCCTTTGGGCCGAGCGCGATGCGTTCGCCGAGGTCGAGAAGCTGCAAGGCCAGGTGTTCCGTGAGCTGGCCGCTCGCCGTACGTTGCGTACGGTGGTGGAAGGCCAACCTTATTTTGTAAAGATCCACCGTGGCATCGGCTGGGGCGAAATCCTCAAGAACCTGGTTACCGCCAAATTGCCGGTGCTGGGCGCAGGCCAGGAGTGGCTGGCAATCCAGCGCTTGCAGGAACTTGGCGTGCCGACCATGACGGCCGTGGCCTTTGGCGAAAAAGGCAGCAACCCGGCCGATCAGCATTCCTTCATCATCACCCAGGAGCTGACCCCAATCATCAGCCTGGAAGACTTGACCCTCGATTGGGTCAAGCAACCGCCTGTGCCGGCGATCAAGCATGCCTTGACCATCGAACTGGCGAAAACCGTCGGAGCGATGCACCGTGGCGGCGTCAATCATCGCGATTGTTACCTCTGCCACTTCCTGCTGCATACCGACCGGCCGATTGCGGCCGACACCCTCAAGCTGTCGGTGATCGACCTGCACCGTGCCCAAGTGCGTGCGACGATCCCCGTGCGCTGGCGCAACAAAGACCTGGCCGGGCTGTATTACTCCGCCCTGGAAATCGGCCTGACCCAGCGCGACAAGTTGCGCTTTCTCAAACATTACTTCCAACAACCGTTGCGTCAGATCCTGGCGGAGCAAACCGCGCTGCTGCGCGACTTGGAACGCATGGCCGCCAAACTCTATGCGCGCAAGCAACGCTACGGGGATGCGCTCTGATGGCGGGTTGGAATCTGGAACCTGCCTACGCCGCACTCGCGGACGACTTCGGAAGCCTGGACGCAGTGTTTGCCCTGCAGGGCGAGCGCCTGACCCGCGACCCGCTCTCGGAAGTGATCCGCGTGGAGCGCGGCGGGGTCAATTATTACGTCAAGCGTTACGTCGGCGCCGGCAAAGGCCTGCGCCGCTACTTGGGCAGGCCGCGGGTGAAGTCCGAGTGGCAGAACCTCAAGCGCTTTGCCAAGTGGGGCATTCCCACCGCCGAGGTCATCGCCTGGGGCCTGCAACGTAGCGGGCTGGCCTACGACCGTGGCGCGATGATCACCCGCGAACTGCCCAAGACCGAAGACCTTTCGGCGTTGGCCGAGCGCAATGATCCGCGCCTCAAAGACCCCCAGTGGGTCAATGCCATCAGCCGCCAGCTCGCCGAATATACGCGCACCATGCACGATCACCGCTTCACTCATAATGACTTGAAGTGGCGCAACCTGCTGGTCGACGACCAGCGCACCTTGTATCTGATCGATTGCCCCAACGGCGATTTCTGGCGCGGCTTCTGGCTCAAGTACCGCATTACCAAAGACCTGGCCTGCCTGGACAAGGTCGCCAAGTATCACCTGTCGGCTACCCAGCGCTTGCGTTTCTACATGCAATATCGCCAACGCACGCACCTGACGACGTCAGACAAACAACGAATTCGCCATGTGGTGAAGTTTTTCGAGGGACGTGAATGAGTGACTTCCTGGCGGCCGAAGACCGCGCTTTGCTTGAGCGCAACGGCCTGGCTACCTTCGACACGCTGTGGGCCAAGCAACTGGATGCGGTGGATGAGCCGAACACCAGCGGCGACGGCTGGAGCAGCGTGTATCGCCTGGAGCTTGAAGGCCAGGGTTACTACCTCAAGCGCCAGAGCAACTACCTGACGCGTACCTTGCACCGGCCGTTTGGCGAACCGAGTTTTGCCCGCGAATTTCGTAATATCAGCCTGTACCGGAAGCTGCGGATTCCTGCACTGCAGGCCGCGTTCTTCGGCGAGCGCAAGGTTAAAGGCGAGCGCCGGGCGATGTTGCTCACCCGCGCCCTGGATGGTTGGAGCGACCTGGATTCGCTGCTGGAACAATGGCCGCAATTGAGCCAGGGGCAACAGCGCGCAATCCTGCTGGCGTGCGGCAAGCTGGCGCGTCATCTGCACAGCGTCGGCCAAGTGCACGGCTGCTTTTATCCCAAGCATATTTTCCTGCAGGCCACCGCTGACGGTTACGCCGCGCAGTTGATCGACCTGGAGAAAACCCGCCCGCTGTTGTTCGGCTGGCGTGATCGGGTCAAGGACCTGGAACCGCTGCTGCGCCGCGCGCCGCAATGGTCGGATGCACAGGTGCGACAGCTCCTGGCGGCATATCTTGAGCAGCCTGAGGACAGTGCGTTGGTCTCCACTTGGCACCAACGCCTTACCGCACGCCGCAGCCACAAGGAGAACCGCTGATGCGTTTATCCGAGCTGAAAAATGCCGGCCGTACCCCCGGCCTGCCGCTGACCCTCGATCTGGCCGATGCGGCGGGGCCGGGGCAGTTGCAACTTCTGAGCCTGTTGCGGGTATTGCCGGGGCAGCGCTACGTCGGCGCGGCGGTTTGGCGCGGGCGCCCGGTGTTGGCCAAGCTGTTGGTCGGCAGCAAGGCGGCGCGGCATTTTCAGCGTGAGCTCAGCGGCGTGCGTCTGTTGGCCGAGCAAGGCCTGACCACGCCGCTGTTGCTGGCCGACGGCTTGCAGGAAGGCGAGGGCGGCTGGCTGCTGTTCGAGTTTCTCGAAGGCGCCGAAAGCCTGGCCGACGCCTGGCTCGCTGTCGAAAGCTTACCGCCATTGGCCGATGAACAAACCGCCGTCCTCGCCCAGGCGCTGGGCGTGATTGCACAGATGCATGCCAAAGGCGTGTGGCAGGAAGACTTGCACCTGGACAACCTGCTGCGCCAGGACGGCAAGCTGTATGTGATCGATGGCGCCGGAATTCGTGTCGAGCAGGCTGGCCGGCCGCTGTCGCGCAATCGCGTGCTGGAAAACCTTGGGGTGTTCTTTGCCCAATTGCCGAAAAACCTCGAGCCGTTTACCGAAGAGTTGCTGGTGTATTACCTGCTGGCCAACGGCGAGCATGCCTTGCCGCTGGAAGCGCTCGAAAAACAGGTGCGCAAAGTCAGCGCCTGGCGGTTGAAGGACTATCTGAGCAAGGTCGGTCGCGAGTGCACGCTGTTCAGCGTGGTGCGTGGCGCTTTTGGCCTGCGCGCGATTCGTCGTGAAGAAGAAGCCGCCATGCTGCCGGTGCTGGAGCAGGCCGATGCGCTGCTGGACCAAGGCCATCTGTACAAGACCGGTGGCGCGGCGAGCGTGGCCAGGGTCGAAGTGGGCGGCCGGCCCCAGGTGATCAAGCGCAACAAAAACAAAGGCGTCGCCCAAATGGGGAAACGCGTCTTGCGCCC
>NZ_JASLAW010000249.1 GCF_030147005.1 Pseudomonas sp. | reverse complement strand
CCAGCAACTGCTTCTGTTCAGCCGTCAAACCGGTGGTACCAATGACCATCGCCTTACCTGCCTTACGGCAGAACGCCAGGTTTTTCAGCATCACCTCGGGCAGCGTGAAATCGATCAACACGTCGAACTCGTCAGCGACTTGTTCCAGGTTGCCGGACAAGGAAACGCCGATACGACCCAGCGACGCCAATTCACCCGCATCCGCCCCGATCAACGTGCTGCCCGGGCGAACGATTGCCGCCGTCAGCCCGGATGCCGGCGAACGCTGCTGCACCGCTTCGACCAGCGTCTTGCCCATGCGCCCGGCAGCACCCATTACGGCTATACGTCGCATACTCAATTCCTTACAGGTCGCCGAAGAAGCGCTTCACACCATCGAAAAAACCCGTGGTTTTTGGCGAGTGAGAGTCGTCACCCGCCAACGAACTGCGGAACTCTTCAAGTAGCTCACGCTGACGGCGATTCAGATTGACTGGCGTTTCTACCGCCACACGGCACATCAGGTCGCCAGCTCCACCACCGCGCACTGGCGCAACGCCTTTGCCCCGGATACGGAACTGTTTGCCGGTCTGCGTGCCCTCAGGGATCTTGAGCTTGACCCGACCATCAAGGGTCGGAATCTCCAGTTCTCCGCCCAGCGCCGCATCGACAAAGCTGATCGGCACCTCGCAGAACAGATGCTTGCCGTCGCGCTGGAAGATCGAGTGCTCGCGCACGCTGATGACGACGTACAGGTCACCCGTAGGCCCACCTTGAGCACCCGCCTCCCCCTCGCCCGACAGACGAATGCGGTCGCCGGTATCCACGCCCGCCGGCACCTTCACCGACAGCGTCTTGTACTCTTCCACACGGCCTTCGCCATGGCAGGAATCGCATGGATCGGAAATGATTTTGCCCTGGCCATGGCAACGCGGGCAGGTCTGCTGCACCGAGAAGAAGCCTTGCTGCATACGAACCTGACCGATACCGCCGCATGTCGGGCAGGTGATTGGCGCGGAACCTTTCTTCGCCCCCGAGCCGTCACACGGTTTGCAGTTGACGAGCGTCGGCACCCGGATATTGACACTGGTGCCGCGCACGGCTTCTTCCAGGTTCAGTTCAAGGGTGTAGCGCAAGTCGCTGCCACGCTGGGCGCCGCCACGCTGGCCGCCACGGCCACCACCAAAGAAATCACTGAACACATCGCCGAAAATATCGGAGAAGTTCTGGCCACCAAAACCGGCACCGCCGCCACCCATGCTCGGGTCGACACCGGCATGCCCATACTGGTCGTAGGCAGCACGCTTGTTGGGGTCCGACAGACATTCGTAGGCCTCATTGGCCTCTTTGAACATTTCTTCGGACTCTTTGCTATCCGGATTACGGTCCGGGTGGTGTTTCATCGCCAGGCGACGGTAAGCCTTTTTCAGCTCCGCCTCGCTGGAGCCACGCTCCACACCCAATACTTCGTAATAGTCACGCTTTGCCATAAGTCTTTGCACTCTTAAGGATGTTCGGCCAGGCCCTCCTGAGCCTCGCCAAACTCGTTGAGCCCCAATGCAGGCCCGGACCCAACTCACGTCAATTCAACGACCCTGGTCATTACTACTTTTTAGCCGGGCCACCGACTAAAAATGCGGCATTTACTGCTCGGAAAGCAGGAGCATTCCCGATCACACCGCCAGCATCCGAACGTTGTCGCATGCTGTAAAAATTCGCATACCCCAGACACGCCAACGCGGGAGCTAGCTCCCGCGCGGCGACATCCTACCAGTCACCGCTTGTCAGCGGTCAACCGGGCGACAACGTTACTTCTGGTCTTTGACTTCTTCGAACTCGGCATCGACAACATCGTCGTGCTTGGCTTCAGGCTCTGCTTGTTGCGCAGCACCTTCGGCCGGCTGACCTTGCTCGGCGTACATTTTCTGAGCCACTGGCGCGGAAACCTTCGACAGCTCCTCAACCTTGGCTTCAATGGCAGCCTTGTCGTCGCCTTTGATGGCGGCTTCAAGAGCAACCACGGCCGCCTCGATTGCAGTTTTCTCTTCAGCGGTCACTTTATCGCCAGCGTCCGCGACCATTTTGCGCGTGGAGTGAACCAGCGCATCACCCTGATTACGGGCGCCAGCCAGCTCAGCAAACTTGGCATCCGCATCAGCGTTGGCTTCAGCATCACGAATCATCTGTTGAATTTCTTCATCAGACAGACCGGAGTTGGCCTTGATGGTGATCTTCTGCTCTTTGCCGGTAGCCTTGTCTTTCGCACCCACGTGCAGGATACCGTTGGCGTCGATGTCGAAGGTCACTTCGATCTGCGGCACACCACGTGGTGCTGGTGGAATCTCAGCCAGGTCAAACTTGCCCAGGGATTTGTTCTGGGCGGCTTGCTTACGCTCACCTTGCAACACATGAATGGTCACGGCGCCCTGGTTGTCGTCGGCGGTCGAGAACACCTGAGATTTCTTGGTAGGAATCGTGGTGTTTTTCTCGATCAGCGCGGTCATCACGCCGCCCATGGTTTCGATACCCAGGGTCAGCGGGCTGACGTCCAGCAGCAACACGTCTTTCACGTCACCGGCCAATACCGCGCCCTGGATGGCAGCACCCATGGCAACCGCTTCGTCCGGGTTCACGTCTTTACGTGCTTCTTTACCGAAGAACTCGGTGACTTTCTGCTGTACCAGCGGCATACGGGTCTGGCCACCGACCAGGATCACGTCGTTGATGGAGCCAACGTCGATACCGGCGTCTTTCAGCGCGATGCGGCAAGGTTCGATGGTGCGTTGAACCAGATCTTCCACCAGTGCTTCCAACTTGGCGCGAGAAATCTTCACGTTCAAGTGCTTTGGACCGGTCGCGTCTGCAGTGATGTACGGCAGGTTCACGTCGGTGGACATGCTCGACGACAGCTCGATCTTGGCTTTCTCAGCGGCTTCTTTCAGGCGCTGCATCGCCAGCGGGTCACCCTTGAGGTTCATGCCGCTTTCTTTCTTGAATTCATCAACGAGGTAGTCGATCAGACGGATATCGAAGTCCTCACCACCCAGGAAGGTGTCGCCGTTGGTGGCCAACACTTCAAACTGGTGCTCGCCGTCAACTTCAGCGATTTCGATGACCGAAACGTCGAACGTACCACCGCCCAAGTCATAAACGATCACAGTGTGGTCGCCCTTGGCCTTGTCCATACCGTAGGCCAGAGCAGCTGCGGTCGGCTCGTTGATGATACGTTTTACGTCCAGACCCGCGATGCGACCGGCGTCTTTGGTGGCCTGACGCTGGCTGTCGTTGAAGTAGGCCGGAACGGTGATCACCGCTTCGGTCACGGTTTCACCGAGGTAATCTTCGGCGGTCTTCTTCATCTTTTTCAAGACTTCAGCCGAGATCTGCGGCGCAGACATCTTGTTGCCATTTACTTCGACCCAGGCGTCACCGTTGTCAGCCTTGGCGATTTTGTAAGGCACCATCTTGATGTCTTTCTGTACGACTTCTTCGTCGAACTTACGACCGATCAGACGCTTTACCGCGTACAGGGTGTTGTGCGGGTTGGTAACAGCCTGACGCTTGGCCGACTGACCGACCAGAATCTCGCCATCGTTCGCGTAAGCGATGATCGACGGCGTGGTACGCGCGCCTTCAGCGTTTTCGATAACTTTGGCCTTGCCGTTTTCCATGACCGAGACACACGAGTTGGTGGTCCCCAGGTCAATACCGATAATTTTGCCCATGATTCACTCTCCCGAAACTTGAATTTGGATGCCGCAGCAGTTGTGGCTAACTGCGGTAGCACTTAAACGCTTGACTTATAAATGGGGGCCTTGCGGCGGATTTCAAGCCTGCTCATCAATAGAAGGCGAAACGGGTGCAGGCGCCTTGCTAACCACAACCATCGCCGGGCGCAACAAGCGACCATTGAGGAGATAGCCCTTCTGGAACACCTTCAATACGCTGTTAGGCTCAAGGTCGTGGCTTTCCTGCATCGCCATCGCCTGGTGGTGCTCCGCATTGAACGGCTCACCGCCTTGCGGATCGATGGCTTCCAACTGATAACGCTTCAGGGTGTCCTGGAACATTTTCAGGGTCAGTTCGATCCCTTCACGCATCGGGCGGATGTTTTCGTCATCCGGATTGGACAATTCAAGGCCACGCTCCAGGCTGTCGACAATCGGCAGCAGGTCGTTGGCGAATTTTTCCAACGCAAACTTGTGAGCCTTTTCTACGTCCTGCTCGGCACGACGGCGGACGTTTTGCAGATCAGCGGCAACACGCAACGACTGATCCTGCGCTGCGGCCAGCTGCTCTTCGAGCACTTGCACACGAGTCCCCAGTTCATCACCGGCAGCGGAATTGGCTTCCGGCGTTGGCGTATCCTGCGTCTGTTCGTCAGCCATAGATTTCTCCTTTCAAAATCATGCGCGAACTCAACTCGCGCTTCTGTTCCGGTATATGGGGCCACAATTTTCAGGTTCAAGGGCTCAAGCGTTACCAAAAGTCTTTCGCATGTCCCGGATCATTTCCCGCCCGTTCATCACCCATTGCACTAAAAAAAGCTGAAAACCAAGCAAATCGAGCTAAGCGACAGGATTGTCAGCCTGGAACAAAACACTGTATAAATAACCAGACCTAAAGCCTGGGAGCGACCTTCATGCTCGTGCACCTGTCCGTACATAACTACGCCATCGTTGAACATCTGGATCTCGAACTGGATCGCGGCATGAGCGTAATCACAGGCGAGACCGGCGCCGGCAAGTCGATCATGCTCGACGCTCTGGGCCTGACACTCGGAGACCGCGCCGACAGCGGCGTAGTGCGCCCAGGCGCCGACAAGGCCGATATCCTGGCCACCTTCGATCTGGCGGACATTCCCGAAGCCGAAACCTGGCTGGCCGAGCGCGACCTCAACAATGAGGGGCCGTGCATTCTGCGTCGGGTAATCACCGCCGAGGGGCGCTCACGCGGCTATATCAATGGCACGCCCTGCCCCCTTGGCGACCTGAAAGCCTTGGGCGAGTTGCTGATCGATATTCACAGCCAGCATGAACACCAATCCTTGCTTAAAACCGACACTCATCGCCGCTTGCTCGACGAGTATGCCGGCGCCACCGATCTTGCCCGCCAGGTTCAGTTGGCCGCTCAACGCTGGCGTCAGACGCGCCAGGAGCTGGAACGTCTTTCCAATTCCGGCGACGAGCAACGCGCTCGTCATCAATTGCTCAGCTATCAGCTCGAAGAGCTAGAAAGCCTGGGGTTGGGCGAGACCGAACTGGAGCAGCTTGAGCAGGAACACAAAAACCTGACCAACGCCGAGACGCTGCTGGGTATCTGTCGTCAGGTGGTCGAACAATGCAGCGAAAGCGATTCCGGCAATGTGCTCAACGCACTGACGGCAAGCCTCAATCGCCTGTCCAGCGTGAATAATGCATCCGGCTCGCTGAGTGAAGCCACCACCTTGCTGACCAGCGCACAGATTCAGGTAGAGGAAGCGGTCGGTGAGCTGAATCGCTTCCTGGATCATTTCGATGCCGACCCGGCGCGCCTGCAGGTAATAGAAGAGCGCCTCGACACTATCTACACCCTGGCGCGCAAGCATCGAATCCAGCCAACCGAAGTGGCGGCGATGCAGCAAAAACTGCTGGATGAAATCGAGACCTTGAACGCGAACGACGAGTCCATTGAGCGCCTCGGCGAAGAGCTCGCCTCCTTCGCTCGCCATTACCAGGAAAAAGCTCGCGAGCTGAGCGACCTTCGCCAGCAGGCCGCCACCCGCCTGGCCGGTGCGGTGGAGCAGGAAATTCAGCGACTGGGCATGCCCGGTGGCCGTTTCACTATTCAGCTGCACGCCAATACCAGCAATGAGCTGCAACCCCATGGGCTGGAACAGGTGGAGCTGCTGGTCAGCGCCAACCCGGGCCAGCCGCTTAAAGCCTTGGCAAAGGTCGCCTCCGGTGGCGAGCTTTCACGGATCAGCCTGGCAATTCAGGTAATCACCGCACAAACCTCGCGCGTACCGACACTGGTGTTCGATGAAGTTGACGTAGGTATCGGTGGGCCGACTGCAGAGATCGTTGGTCAATTGTTGCGACGCCTGGGGGATCGTGGCCAGGTGCTTACGGTGACCCACTTACCGCAGGTCGCAGCCCAAGGTCATCAGCATTTGTTTGTGCACAAGGTGCGGGGCGAGGAGGCGACGCGCACGGCCGTGTCCAAGCTGAATAAGTCGGAGCGCGTGGAAGAAGTGGCGCGGATGCTCGGCGGTATTGATTTAACCAAGGAGTCTCTGGCGCACGCGAAGAAAATGGTCGTAGCCGCAAAGGCTTGAGGCGAGCATTTTCCTTCTTATATAAAGCAAGAAGGCGACCCAAAGGTCGCCTTCAATCGTTTCGCAGAGCAAAACTGCGTCGATTTTTACTTTTTCTTACGGATGTACAACACCAAATTATGATCCACCAAATCGAAGCCATGCTCCTCGGCAATTTCGTGCTGGAGCTTTTCGATTGCTGGGCTGGTGAACTCGATAACCTCATTGGTATCCAGGTCAACCATATGATCGTGGTGCCCACCATCGGCCAATTCAAACACTGCATGACCGCCGTCGAAATTATGACGAACCACCAGCCCTGCGGCTTCAAACTGGGTCAGGACACGGTAGACCGTGGCCAGGCCAACGTCTTCATTAGACTCCATCAGCGCCTTGTAAACGTCCTCGGCACTCATGTGGCGCTGCTCAGCAGAATCGAGCATTTGTAGAATCTTGACTCGGGGCAGAGTCACTTTAAGACCGGCTTTGCGTAGTTCGCTATTTTCAACCATGGTTAGCTTTCTCGCGGATGCTGCTTCGCAGCTTCTCTTAATACGGGTATGATCGGCGTTTACGTTGTCCCAGCCAAGATAGTGGAAGTCGCCCACCGATGCAAAACACCAAGCTCTTGCTAACCAGTTTCACCTTTGTGGGACTGCTCGCACTCGCCGGTTGTTCATTCCCCGGGGTTTACAAAATCGACATCCAGCAGGGCAATGTCGTCACGCAGGACATGATAGACCAGTTACGCCCGGGAATGACCCGACGGCAAGTACGGTTTATCATGGGCAATCCCCTGCTGACCGACACTTTCCATGCCGATCGCTGGGATTATCTCTACAGCCTCCAGCCCGGCGGCGGTGAACGCCAGCAGGAGCGCGTCAGTGTCATTTTCAATGGCAGTGACCAGCTTGTCAGCCTGTCCGGTGACTTCATGCCTGGCGTAAGCCGCGATGAAGCCCTGCTCGGCAAGGACAGCGGCACCAGCGTGACAGCCCCTGCCCAGGAAGCCGAGAAGCCGAAATCCGAGGTGCCGGCCAAGCCAGGCTCCTTGCTGGACCAGATTCAGAAGGATGTCGATGGCGTGGAAACCGTACCAGTCCCGACGCCACAGCCTCTGGACACCAGCCCGCAGTAACAATGCGGCACTCAACAAAAAGCCCGGCATGCCGGGCTTTTTGTCGTTTAGCTGATTTATGAGCTTTGCTGCTTGGCCTTCGCCGCTTTGGCCGCACGCTGCCTGCGCACTTCTTTGGGGTCTGCCAGCAACGGCCGATAGATTTCAATCCGATCGCCTGGCTGCACCACACGCACATCGGCGTCTGCAACCACCTTACCGAAAATCCCCAATGGGCATTCAGCCAGCGCCAGTTGCGGAAAGTGCTCGGCGATCCCCGACATCCACACGGCCGCTCTCAGACTCGTGCCCACCGGAACCGTCACCGCCAGTAAAACCTGACGATCAACGGCGGCGTGCGCCACTTCAATGTCAACCATGCAATTGCTTGGCTCGCTGACAGAATGCATCCACCAGCGTATTCGCCGCCTGATTGAACAAAGGCCCCAATGTCGCTCGAACGATCGGCCCTGCGTAATCGAACGACAGATCCAGGCTGATCTTGCAGGCTTTATCCGTCAGCGCCTTGAATACCCATACTCCATGCAACTGGGTAAACGGCCCCTCCTGCAGATTCATCTCGATGGACTGCCCAGGCACCAGCACATTGCGCGTAACAAAGTGCTGGCTAAGCCCACCCTTGGCTACGCCAACGCTGGCAACCATGTACTCGTCACCGCTCTCCAGCACCTCAGCGGTCGAGCACCACGGCAGAAATTCCGGGTAACGCGCCACGTCGTTGACCAGGTCATAGAGCGCCTGTGCGGGATATGGCAGCAGGGCCGAACGTTGAATATGCGTCGTCATGTGAGCGTTATTTCCACAGCTGAGCGGGCAAACATCGCGAAAGAACAGCCAGATCCGCGAGAGAAAAAAACCAAAGAACTGCCCGCATTGTCCGGGATTCGTCCAACACGCTCAAGCACGCAGGTTGACCGTAGCCGACACGCTCGCAACTCCCTATAATGCCGCCCCTATGGCTAAACAAAAGAAACACCCCACAGGGACCATCGCGCAAAATAAAAAGGCGCGACACGATTACTTCATCGAACATCGGTTCGAGGCTGGTCTGGTCCTGGCCGGCTGGGAAGTAAAAAGTCTGCGTGCCAGCAAGCTGCAGCTGGTCGACAGCTATGTGCTGCTCAAGGATGGCGAGGCATGGCTGCTTGGCAGTCATATCACCCCGCTGACCACCGCGAGCACCCATGTAATTGCCGACCCGGTGCGCACGCGCAAGCTGTTGCTCAATGCCCGCGAGCTGGAAAAACTCGCTGCGGCAGTGCAACAGAAAGGCTACGCCTGCATCTGCTTGTCCTGGTACTGGAGCAAGCACTTGGTCAAGTGTGAAATTGCGCTGGGCAAGGGCAAGAAGGAATACGACAAACGCGATACCGAACGCGAGCGTGACTCCAATCGCGAATTGCATCGCGCGGTGCGCAACAAAGGCAAGGAAGACTGACTTTGTGACGATGTAGCCTCGGGCAACCCGTCCGAGGCTACATGCCTTTACGTCGCTCCGCCCGGGCTACGCGCTGAACCTCCTGACGAACCTCCTCCAGCACTTCCTGCACATACAGCAGGTGACGTGTTGAAATCTCCCGCGCCTGCTCGGCCCGCCCTTCAATAATTGCCAGGTACAGATCGCGATGCTGGCTGATCAGCATGTCGCGGGTCTCGGTGCGCTGCTGATACATGCCGCCAATGTTGGTCACCACGTTACGCTTGAGCAGATCAAACAGCCCGCGAATGGTATGCAGCAACACCGCGTTATGACTGGCTTCAGCGATGGCCAGATGAAACCGCGCATCTGCGGCCCCCTCCTCCACTCGACTCACCTCATCGGCCCGCGCATAGCAATCCTGCAATGCCTCGAAAGCCGCCGTCAGCCGCTCACGATCGACTTCAGTCGCACGTAATGCCGCGTAATACGCACAGGAAGCTTCAAGTGTCTGGCGAAACTCCAGCAAATCCCGCTGTGCTTCCGGATTGTTCTCCAGCAAATGCAACAGAGGGTCGCTAAAGGTCGACCCCAGGGATTCCACTACATAGTTGCCGCCGCCCTGACGACTGACCAACAACCCTTTAGCCGCCAGCTTCTGGATCGCTTCTCGCAGCGACGGGCGCGACACGCCAAATTGCTCAGCCAAAGCGCGCTCGGCCGGCAAGCGCTCGCCCGACTTCAACGTGCCCTCAAGAATCATGCCCTCAAGCTGCTCGACAATATCGTCAGACAAACGGCGCTGACGCACCTGATCAAACCCCATAACCCACTCTCCACCATCCCGACCACTCGCCGGGGCTTCTATTCTGGCCTATCGCCGCGCTTGCAGCACCTATCAGAACGCCTCGGATTTACCCGATCAGAACTGCGCACGCCCACCCGTACGATCAAAGTTTCGCAAGCGGCAAATTGACACACCCCATCAAGACTCTTAATCTAGCCCAAAGCGACTGTAAATTGGTATTACCAATTATCCAAGGCGTACAAACAACAACAATCAGGGGCCACCCCACATGCAAACCTGGCAACAGCTCTACAGCCCTCTCGGCAGTCTCGGTTTATCCGCACTGGCCGCCGTTATCCCCATCGTATTTTTCTTCCTGGCCCTGGCCGTGTTCCGTCTCAAGGGGCACGTGGCCGGCAGCGTTACCCTGGCGCTGTCCATTCTGGTCGCGATCTTCGCCTTCCAGATGCCGGCAGACATGGCCCTGGCCGCCGCCGGCTACGGCTTTGCCTATGGCTTGTGGCCCATTGCATGGATCATCGTGGCTGCGGTATTTCTCTACAAGTTGACGGTCAAGAGCGGTCAGTTTGAGGTTATCCGCAGTTCGGTCCTGTCGATTACCGACGATCAACGCTTGCAGGTGCTGCTGATCGGCTTCTGCTTCGGCGCCTTCCTCGAAGGTGCGGCCGGTTTCGGTGCCCCCGTGGCCATTACCGCCGCGCTGCTGGTCGGCCTGGGTTTCAATCCGCTCTACGCCGCCGGCCTGTGCCTGATTGCCAACACCGCCCCGGTAGCCTTTGGCGCGCTGGGCATCCCGATCATCGTTGCCGGCCAAGTCACCGGTATCGACGCCTTCAAGATCGGCGCAATGACCGGCCGCCAACTGCCCCTGCTGTCACTGTTCGTGCCCTTCTGGCTGGTGTTCATGATGGACGGCCTGCGCGGCGTTCGCGAAACCTGGCCCGCAGCCCTGGTGGCGGGCTTGAGCTTTGCCATCACTCAATACTTCACTTCCAACTTCATCGGCCCCGAACTGCCCGACATCACCTCGGCACTCGCCAGCCTGATCGCCCTGACCTTATTCCTGAAAGTCTGGCAACCCAAGCGCACGGCCGGCGCGCAGATTGCCGGTGCCACCTCGAGCTCGGCAGTTACCGCCAGCGCCGGCGGCTTTGGCTTGCCACGCAACACAACCGTTTCGCCGTACAGCCTGGGGCATATTTTCAAGGCATGGTCGCCTTTCCTGATCCTCACGGTGCTGGTCACCATCTGGACCCTCAAGCCGTTCAAGGCGATGTTCGCCGCGGGTGGCTCGATGTACAGCTGGGTGTTCAACTTTGCGATCCCGCATCTGGATCAGTTGGTGATCAAAGTCGCGCCAATCGTAACCAACGCCACCGCCATTCCTGCCGTGCTCAAGCTGGATCCGATCTCAGCAACCGGCACCGCGATTTTCTTCTCTGCGCTGATCTCGATGGCAGTATTGAAAATAAGCCCAAAAATTGGCCTGACCACTTTAAAAGAAACCTTTTATGAGCTGCGCTGGCCGATCCTGTCCATCGGTATGGTGTTGGCCTTCGCCTTTGTCACTAACTACTCGGGCATGTCTTCTACCATGGCACTGGTACTGGCGGGCACCGGCGCAGCCTTCCCGTTCTTCTCACCTTTCCTCGGCTGGCTTGGAGTTTTCCTGACAGGCTCGGACACCTCGTCCAATGCGCTGTTCAGCTCGCTGCAAGCCACCACCGCACACCAGATCGGCGTCAATGACACCTTGCTGGTAGCGGCGAACACCAGCGGTGGCGTGACCGGCAAAATGATTTCGCCGCAATCGATCGCCGTCGCCTGCGCTGCGACCGGGCTGGTGGGCAAGGAATCCGACCTGTTCCGTTTCACCCTCAAACACAGCCTGTTTTTTGCCACTATCGTCGGGCTGATCACCTTGGCGCAGGCGTATTGGTTCACCGGTATGCTGGTGCACTGAGACTGCACGCAATAGGGTAAAAATCGACGCCGGACAACGGTTGCGGCGTCAGCTATTTCTGGAGGACCGATGAGCCTGCCTGCCGCATTCCTGAACGACGTCGCACAACTGATCCCGAAGGACCGTCGTTTCGACGACCCACTTTCCACCCTCGCCTTCGGCACCGATGCCAGCTTTTACCGATTGATCCCACAGCTGGTGATTCGCGTTGAATCGGAAGACGAAGTCGTCACGCTGCTGCAACTGGCCCAGCGCAACCGCGTTCCCGTGACCTTCCGCGCAGCGGGCACAAGCTTGTCTGGCCAGGCCATCAGCGACTCGGTGCTGATCGTGCTGGGTGATCAGTGGAATGGTCGCGAAATACGCGGGCAAGGCATGCAGATCCGCCTGCAACCCGGCGTCATCGGCGCTCAGGCCAATGCCTGGCTGGCGCCATTCGGGCGCAAGATCGGGCCGGACCCGGCGTCGATCAACGCCTGCAAGATCGGCGGCATCGTCGCCAACAACGCCAGTGGCATGTGCTGCGGTACCGCGCAAAATACCTATCACACCCTGGCAGGCATGCGCCTGGTTCTGGCCGATGGCAGCCGCCTGGACACCGAAGACCCCGCCAGCGTCCAAGCCTTCCGCCAGACCCATGGCGCGCTGCTTGAACGTCTGGCAGCACTGGGCCGCGAAACGCGGGCAAACGCCGAACTGGCCGCAAAAATCCGCCACAAATACCGTCTGAAAAATACCACCGGCCTGTCGCTGAATGCCCTGGTGGATTTCGATGACCCGCTGGACATCCTCAGCCATTTGCTGGTGGGCTCCGAAGGCACGCTGGGTTTTATCAGCGCCGTGACTTACCACACGGTCATAGATCACCCGAACAAAGCCTCGGCACTCATCGTGTTCCCGGACGTCGAGACCTGCTGCAACGCAGTCACCGTGCTCAAAGCCCAACCGGTTTCTGCGGTTGAACTGCTGGACCGGCGCAGCCTGCGCTCGGTACAGAACAAGCCCGGCATGCCTGCCTTCGTACAACATCTATCGGAAAATGCCTGCGCGCTGCTGATCGAATCCCGCGCCGCCTCTTCGTCGTTACTGCATGAACAACTGGCGCTGATCATGGCCGCCCTGGCTCCTTTCCCCGTGGAGAAACAGGTCGACTTCACCGAAGACCCAGTGGAAAACGCTCGGCTCTGGGCGATCCGCAAGGACACCTTCCCCGCCGTAGGCGCCGTACGCAAAACCGGCACTACCGTGATCATCGAAGACGTCACCTTTCCGGTCGAGCATCTGGCGATTGGCGTTAACCGTTTGATCGAACTGTTCGACAAACATCACTACGACGAAGCCATCCTTTTCGGACACGCGCTGGAAGGCAATCTGCACTTCGTCTTCACTCAAGGCTTCAACAGCGCGGAAGAAGTCGCACGCTATCAAGCGTTCATGGACGACGTTGCACACTTGGTGGCGGTGGAGTTCGGTGGCTCGCTGAAAGCCGAACACGGCACTGGCCGCAATATGGCGCCGTTTGTCGAACTGGAATGGGGCACTGACGCCTATCAACTGATGTGGCAACTCAAGCGCCTGCTGGACCCAAACGGCATCCTCAACCCGGATGTGGTGCTCAGCGATGACCCGCAGATTCACCTCAAATACCTCAAGCCCCTGCCCGCCGCCGACGAGCTTGTGGATAAATGTATTGAATGCGGGTTCTGCGAGCCGGTGTGCCCGTCGAAAGGCCTGACCCTGAGCCCGCGCCAACGCATTGTGATCTGGCGCGACATCCAGGCCAAACAACGCGCCGGCGTCGACACCACCGAGTTGGAAGCGGCCTACCACTACCAAGGCATCGACACCTGCGCCGCGACCGGCCTCTGCGCCCAACGCTGCCCCGTAGGCATCAATACCGGCGACCTGGTGAAAAAGCTGCGCAGCCGCGACGCCGACCGTACGAAAACCGCCGAATGGCTCGCCACCCATTTCGCCACCACACTGCAAGGTGCGCGTTTTACCCTGCATGTCGCCAACGGCGCACGCATGCTACTGGGAGCGCCGCGCCTGGCGAAGTTATCGGCCACCGTGACCAGGCTGTCCAAGGGGCAGATCCCGCAATGGACCCACGCCATGCCGCAACCGGAAAAAGCCATTCGCTTCAGCCCGGCCGTTACCGACGAACGGCCACGGGTGGTCTACCTGGCGGCTTGCGTGTCGCGCGCCATGGGCCCGGCGGCGGGTGATAAAGAACAAATGTCGCTGTACGACAAAACCCGTGGCCTGCTGGAAAAGGCCGGTTACCAGGTCGTCTTTCCCGACCATCAAGACAACCTGTGCTGCGGCCAGCCTTTCGCCTCCAAAGGCTATTCCGAACAGGCCGAACACAAGCGCCAGGAACTGCTCGGCGCCCTGCTCCACGCCAGCCGTGGCGGCCTCGACCCGATCTATTGCGACACCAGCCCGTGCACCCTGCGCCTGATGCAAGACCTGGGCGAGACACGCCTGGACCTCTACGACCCGGTCCGCTTTATCCGCACCCACCTTATGGACCGCCTCGACTTCACGCCGCAGGAGGCGCCCATTGCCATCCACGTCACCTGCAGCACCCAGCACCTGGGTGAAAGCCAAGCGCTGATCGACCTCGCCCGACGCTGCGCCACAACCGTTGTCGTCCCCGAAGGCATTCACTGCTGCGGCTTTGCCGGCGACAAGGGCTTCACCACCCCGGAACTCAACGCCCACTCACTGCGCACCCTCAAGGACGCGGTGCAACACTGCAGCGAAGGCATCTCCACCAGCCGCACCTGCGAGATCGGCCTGAGCCTGCACGGCGGCATCGATTATCACGGGCTGGTGTACCTCGTGGACCGCGTTACCCAGGCCCGCGCCCATTAAGCCCGCAAAATAAAACAGAACCCCTGCGCGCCGGTGTAGTCATCTCCATAGGCCTCGACAAACGAGGCTCATCAGTGATGTCGCTGGCAGGTACTGAACGCCAGCAGCGTCGAGCCTTTTTACGCAAGGAGATACCCTATGAAGCGTTCCGCTCTTGCTGGCTTGTTCATTACCGCTGCGATGCTGGCATCCCCCACGTTTGCGGCCGGTGATGAAGACCTGTGCCAGATCAACCTGGACAAAATCAACAACGGTAAAGCCCTGCTGTCCACCGACACCAGTGGCAAAAGCGGCGAAATCGACACCGCCGTCGCCCAAGCCAAGGCAGCCAGCGCCGCCGGTGACCACAAGAAGTGCATCGAAATCACCTCCAAGGCCCTGCAAGACTTGCAGAACAGCGACAAAGGCGGTCAGTAAGCGATAGGGCCGACCTTCGGGTTGGCCTTTCGTGAAGGTTTGGCGTACACTGCACAAGCTTGTCACTCACTAGAAACAACGAGTTACAAGCACGGGGCCGTTTAGGATTCGACGCCGGTCGCGAAACTTTAGGTGCATGCCGAGTTGGTAACAGAACTCGTAAATCCACTGTTGCAACTTCTTATAGTTGCCAATGACGAAAACTACGGCCAGGAATTCGCTCTCGCTGCGTAAGCAGCCTTAGCCCTGAGCTTCTGGTACCTTCGGGTCCAGCAATCACCAGGGGATGTCTGTAAACCCAAAGTGATTGTCATATAGAACAGAATCGCCGTGCAGTACGTTGTGGACGAAGCGGCTAAAACTTACACAACTCGCCCAAAGCACCCTGCCCTTCGGGTCGCTGAGGGTTAACTTAATAGAAACGGCTACGCATGTAGTACCGACAGCGGAGTACTGGCGGACGGGGGTTCAAATCCCCCCGGCTCCACCACTTCATCATCTAAAGACGTCCACGGACGTCTTTTTTTGTGCCTGAAATCCAGTGAAATCACGGGCTTCAGGGCCATTGGCTTCCGCAGACGCATTAAGAGTTCCAGGCGTTTTGGTATCCCATTTGGTATCCCGGACCCACCGGTGTTATTTTTGGGATACCAAAACGGTGTCGGAGGTAGCTCTCATGCCTACTAATGCAACCCGCCTCTCAGACCGCCAACTCAAGGCAGTCAAGGCAACAGGAAAAGACTTCGTTCTCACTGACGGCGACGGCCTTCAACTCAGAGTCAGAGCCAGTGGCTCGATGATATGGAATTTCAACTATCGCGAGCCGGTAACCAAAAACCGCCTCAATATGGCTCTGGGCCCTTACCCGGCTCTCTCGTTGGCGAACGCCAGAAAGAAAGCTCAAGAAGCACGTGAACTACTGGCGCAAGGCATTGATCCCAAGGCTCACCGCGATGAGCTCAGGCAAGCCAAGCTGGCGAAGACCGAACACACATTCGAGAAGGTGGCCACCGCCTGGTTCGAACTGAAAAAACACTCCGTCACAACGGCCTACGCCGAAGACATCTGGCGCTCACTCACGCTGCATGTTTTCCCCAGCCTCAAAGCCGCACCCCTTGCAGACATCACCGCCCCCATGATCATCAAGCTCCTACGGCCGATCGAGGCCAAAGGCAGCCTGGAGACGGTCAAGCGACTTTCCCAACGTCTCAACGAAATCATGGCCTACGGCGTCAACTGCGGGCTGATCTTTGCGAACCCGCTCAGTGGAATTCGGGCAGCCTTCAAGAAACCGCAAAAACAAAACATGGCGGCACTTCCTCCCGAAGAACTACCCGACCTTATGCTGGCGATTGCCAACGCCAGTATCAAACGCATCACCCGCTGCCTGATCGAATGGCAACTGCACACTATGACCCGCCCTGCCGAGGCTGCCGGGACGACCTGGGCAGAAATAGATTTCGAGAAACGCATCTGGACCATCCCAAAGGAGCGCATGAAAAAACGCCGTGCGCACCCCATCCCCCTAAGCGACCAGACGCTCGCGCTGCTAGAGACACTCAAGCCCTACAGCGGCCACCGGGAACATGTATTTCCGGCCGACCGAAATCCGCGTACCCACGCAAACAGCCAGACCGCGAACATGGCATTAAAGCGTATGGGCTTCCAGGATCGGTTGGTCAGCCACGGCCTGCGATCAATGGCCAGCACCATCCTCAACGAACATGGATGGGACCCGGAGTTGATTGAAGTCGCACTCGCCCATGTCGACAAAGACGAAGTCCGAAGCGCGTACAACCGAGCGGACTACATCGAGCGAAGACGCCCGATGATGACTTGGTGGAGCGAGTACATTCAAAAAGCCGCCACCGGCAATTTGTCGGTGACGGCCATTCATGAAAACACAAACGGGAACGTCATCCCGTTTCGTTAATCAGTTCCTGCTGGCGACAGCGGCGACACTGGCGACAACCCACGTATTTAGCGGTCCTTCGTAGGGCGACAACGTGGCGACAGTCGCCACCATCTGCATCGCCCATAAGCTTTTAAGGCACAGCCCCTGAGGGCAGGAAGGCTTCGCCTTCCCGTCCTCAGGGGCTCACTTTAAAAACCGACGAACGGCCTATCGTCCATTCAAGGCCACGTTCTTCCACGCACGTCCAACGACTAAAAAGCCCACCGCACACCCAGTTGACCACCCTCCGAGCACGCGTTACACCTGAGCTGTACAGCGCTGTCATCGACAGCATTGCCCAGGTAGCCAGGGACCTTTAAGGCTATGCCCTACAGTGGTGGTCCCAGCCCATGCGCGCTCGCTTCCAATTAGGCGCGCAGTCACGCCCAACGTGATCGAAGCCGACTTATCCACAGTGCAAATGCGGCAGCCCACGCCCGTCTCTTTCTCCAGGAAAGAGACGGGCGCCGAAATCACTGCCGCAGCCCTTGCCGGGCAACACATTGTAGCGTTTGTCCCTGTGACAATCGGCGTGACAAACCCCGATGTCACCCGCAGCAGCAATGCAGATGATGGTGCCGCATCCTACGGAATGGACTGCACCTGACTGACAGTCAGGCATGCCCCGGTCATCGCATCACTGCCTGCAACAGACTCAGGATCTCGCGGCGCTGGTCTCGTCAGCCAACGCAGCCTCCACCCGCCCACCGCTATTGGTGCTCAGGAGGCCAGATCATGAGATGCCCAAGCTCCCGGTCGTAAAGAGCCGCCCGTCCCGCGTAAGTGGACAACCCTCACAGGCTGCAGGGGCCTTGATCCCTGATAACACTCAACAACCGTGGCGGGGAGAGTGAGGGAGAAATTCGAAACACCAGGAGAATGACGATGCAATTGTGCGAAGTGTTCGACCTGCCACGGCCGCTGCTGGAATACCGGCCCGAGCCGCTGGCATATCCGGTCGAAGCGTTGGGACAGATATTAGGGCCAGCCGTCCAACGCATGGCCGAGGTGATCGGCGTGCCCTGCGCCATGGCTGCGCAATCGGTGTTAGCCACTGCCGCCCTGGTGACCCAGTCGCACGCCAATGTGCAGCTCGATGGCCGTGTTTATCCGTTGTCCCTCTACATGCTGACGGTGGCATCGTCAGGTGATCGTAAAAGCGCAGTGGATCATCTGGCGCTAGCATCTGCACGTGAGTGGGAGCGGCGACAGTGGATGCTGTATTTGGAGCAACTGAAATCCAATCGCGCCGCCATTCGAGAAAAGCACGAAGCTCGTGAGTTATCCGAACCCGTCCCACCCAGATTGATCATCGCCGAACCCACGATTGAAGCCCTGATCAAAAACCTATGCCAGGGCTTGCCCAGCATGGGGTTATTCAACGATGAGGGCGGCCAGTTTTTGGGCAGCAGCACCATGAGCAAAGAGAACCAACTCAAGGCCATCACCACCCTGTCAGCGCTCTGGGATGGCAGCCCCATCGACCGGGCGCGCTCCATGCCGGGCGAAAGCCTGCGAGCTTATGATCGTCGCCTCAGTCTGCATCTGATGCTGCAACCTTACCTGGCCAACCAGCTACTCACAGACCGGATGATCAATGGCCAAGGCATCCTTGGCCGTTGCCTGATCAGTTGGCCCGAACGCCTGGTGGGGCGGCGCTTGTACAAGGCAGTCGACCTCACGCGAGATGCCAGGATCCAGCGCTACCAAGCGCGCATTACCGCTCTGCTGGATAAGCCGCTGTCGCTACACAACGACGGCTCACTTAACCCTGACAGGCTGGAACTGACACCCAGCGCTCGCACTGCCTGGATCGATATTCACGACACCATCGAATGCCAATCTGGTGAGTTTGGCGAGCTGGCCGGCATTCAATCTGTCGCCGGGAGAGCAGCCGCCAATGTACTGCGTATCGCCGGGGTATTGGCGGTGATTGAAGACGCGCACGTAGTGGACGAACCCCATATCCAGCGCGCCTCGACGCTGATGGATTACTACCTGGCCGAAATCCAGCGCCTGACGGAACAAGAGCCCATCAACACGTTACGCGAGGAGGCGGATCGACTGCTGCGCTGGCTGACGCAAAAAGGCTGGACCCAATTTACCGTCCGCGACCTCAATCGCAACGGCCCCCGCTTTGCCCGCAAAAGCAGTCATCACACCATTACGCTGCTGGTCGAATTGATCTCACATAGCTGGCTGGACTCTCCTGACGGAAAGACCTTCGAGGTGCGCCATGTTCCGCCTCAATGACGCGGTGCGCCGTTACCAGGCGCAGCATCAGACACGACCTGCATTGCGGAGTGTCGCCACTTCCGTCGCCGCCTTGTCGCCATGCTTCAGAGCAGCAACTACAAGGGTTGTCGCCACTGTCGCCGTTGTCGCCACACCCGTCTTAGGGCCTGTCGACATCGGCCAACTGATCCACCAACTGCGCGAAGAGGGAGCAATGCTCCGGCATCAGCAAAACGCCCTGATTATTCGTCCCACACATTGGCATCAGACGGACAAGATCAGCGCCCACTGGAAAGCGGTGCTGCGCTTTCTGCAGGACACGGAAAACGGTGAAGCCGATGGCATTGGTCGGCCGGCGTGACGGGCGCAACTTTGGCTACGGCCGTCAGCTAAGTTATGCCGGCCCACAAGCGCTGAAAGATATGTTTGCCGGCGGCCACTTCGCTACGGTCAAAGCACACAGTGATCGCTGGCAGGCGTTTGTGAAGTGGTGTCGGTCAACAGATGGCCCCGGTTACAACGATGCCCGCCAGATAGATCGCAGTACCTTGCACAGCTACGCCACACACCTGCGTCAGCAAATCCACCAAGGTGAAATCTGCATCGCCACCGCGCAGAACCGCCTGAGTAGCGTAAACCGTACCCTCGCAGCATTACGCGGCGACCAGTACGTGAAAATCGCCAGCCCGAGTAAGGCACTCGGCATGCAGCGATCAAGCGTACGCACCCGCGCACCGGATGGCCAAGACCACCAACAATTGAGTCGAGTGATTGAAGCGCTTCGCGAACAGCAACACCACCGCGTAGCCGCGATTGTCTGTTTGGCCCGAGCCACCGGTATGCGGTTGCGCGAAGCGATCCTGGCTGATCTCCCACGTTTGCAACGTGAAGCCGAACGCTTTGGTCGCATCAACATCCAGGACGGCACCAAAGGTGGCCGTTCTGGGGCATTAGCACCGCGCTGGATCGTGGCCAATGAAGCGGTGAAGGTTGCACTGCAGATAGCTCGTCATGCCTCACCAGTCGGCAGTCGCAACTTGCTGGCCCAAGGTGAAAGCTATGCGAATTTCCTGAAGCAGACGGTGCGGCCTGCTCGCGAATTACTACAGAAACAGGGGCTGAAGAGATTTCATGAATTGCGCGCGGCCTATGCCTGCGAGCGTTACGAGCAGCTCACGGGCCATGCCGCCCCGGTCAATCGTGGCCACTGCTATCGCATTGACCGCGACCTTGATCAACTGGCGCGCCAACAGATCAGCCTTGAGCTTGGGCATAACCGGATCGATGTGGTTTCGGCCTACATTGGAGGTCGAGCGTGACCAAGCCCTTCGACATGGCGCTGTTCCTGACCGGCGTACTGACTGGCTCCAAGGCCACCCAGCAACGACACCTACGACAAGCCCGAGTCATGCAGACGGCCATTCACCAGCGATGGCACCTAGACAATCCCTGGACCTGGCAGTTGAAACATCTGCGCTGGTTTCTAGCTCAACACCTGAAAGATCGCTCTGACGCCACTCGTTACTATTACCGGCTAACTGCACACCTAATGTTGAAAAGACTAGGTCGGAGCTGGATTTTGTTTTGAAATCGCACCTGGCTTTTCAGCTAAACAACGCCGACCCTGCCGCTGTGCTATGGCCCAAGCTGGATTCGGTACGCGGTGCGCTCCAAGTCGGAAAGCTCACTTCAAATTAGCCTGACTCACCTCCCGTAGCGGGATCAATGTCGGTCAACTCACGCTCAATCTGTTCAATACTCGGCAGGCTGGACTGCAGATCGATCGGCAAGGATTCGAGCAGTTTGAACTCAGCAATGCCCATAGGCTGGCTCTTATCACCTAGGGCATATTCAGCCACTACCTTGTTTTTGCTCTTGCACAACAACAGGCCAATGGTGGGATTGTCGTGTTCGTTTTTGACCTGTCGATCCACAGCGGTCATATAAAATCCAAGCTGCCCCAAATGCTCGGGCTTGAACTTACCGGCCTTGAGCTCGATCACCACATAACAACGCAGCCTGAGGTGATAGAACAGCAAGTCGATAAAGAACTCGTCGCCTCCCACATCCAGCAGTACCTGTCGTCCAACGAACGCAAAGCCTGCGCCCAATTCCAACAAAAACTCTGTAACGTGCTTGACCAGTGAGCGTTCGATCTCGCGCTCGTGCGCTTCATTGCTCAGACCAAGAAAGTCAAAGCGATACGGATCTTTCAGCGACTCGCGAGCCAGATCGGACTGCGGTTTGGGCAAGCTCACATCGAAATTCGTTACCGCCGTACCACTGCGCTCCAACAGCCGGGTTTCGATGTGGATATTCAATACATTACGTGACCAACCGTGCGTAATAGCACTCTGAGCATAGGCCAGGCGTTGCTGTGTGTCTTTCAGCCGGGTCAGCAGTACCAGATTATGCCCCCACGGCAATTGTCCAACAGCTTGTTGGACAATTGCGGCATCCGGCCACGCTTCGGCAAAGGCGCGCATGTACATGAGATTGGCGCGTGAGAAGCCTTTCATGTCCGGAAATGCGGCGCGTAAATCATGCGCCAACCGCTCGATCACCTTGGCGCCCCAGCCTTGCTCAGCTTGCCGAGATAGGATGTCACGGCCAATCTGCCAGTAGAGCAGCACCAGTTCACGGTTTACGGCCAGCGTTGATCGCTGCTGAGCAGCGTGAATACGACTTTTGAGGTCGGCCAGCCAGTCACCATAACCTTCGGGGGGCGGGGTGAGGCTAACGGGGACGTTGCTCATACCTTCTCCCCTCGTGGCTGTCTAGGCCCTACCTTCGCGGTATCTGCTGCCATCTCGATCTTTTCCAAACGTTCGGTAACGCGTCGACTGATAGACGCTGAAGATTTGCTTGAGTCGATTGACTCTATCCCTCCCTGTCGGGAGTGGAAAGCCCACCAGTCGCACTTACAATCGGGTTAGTGCAGCCTCACTCTTTCCAAACCTCAGCAGCCAACGGCAACTCATTCAACCCGGCACGGGCCTCACGCCACGTTGGAAAATGCTCTCCAAGGATTGAGATAAAGCGCTCATTGTGAGTGGGTTCGAGCAGGTGAATCATCTCGTGGACGACCACGTACTCAAGCAGATCTTTCGGTTTCTTCACCAACTCGGTGTTCAGTCGAATGTTCCCTGCTTGATGGTTACAGCTGCCCCATTTGGTTTTCATCCGTTGCAGGTAATAACCCGTCACCTTCACCTTCAGCTTGCGCTCCCACTTCTTGATCAACACCGGCAGCACGGCGTGCAGTTGCCGCTTCTGCCATTCGTGCATCACTTCGGCGCGCTTATGTGCATCGCTGCCGGGGCGAACAGTTAAGGTGATGCGTTTGTGGTCGAGCACCACTGATGGTTTGGCGTCCCGGTGGTTAACCACCATCAGGTAGCGTCGACCCCAGACATAGTGGCTTTCTCTTTCCACAAACTGACGCGGCGCTTCACGCGCCTGCGCCTCCAGTTTCCTCTGCTGCTCGCGAATCCAACCCAGCCTGGAAATAGCATAAGCTCGAGCGACTTCAAGCCGTGTGCTTGTTGGGGCTACTAACGTTACCCGCCCCTCGGGCGGGTGCACACTCAGGTGGACATTCTTGATGTCTTTCCTGGTTACCGAAATTGAAATATCACCCAGTTCAATAATCTCGTTCATCAATATCCTTGTTGGTTCTTGATGATCTCGAATATTGCCGAAGTCGCTACACGGTCACGCCCCATCAGCGGGAACAGCGCATTAAGAACCTGCGCTTCCCGTGCAGGGTCTCCTCGCCAGGAAGCAGGGGCCGATCCGCGCATGGCCAGGTCAATATCCAAAGCCAGTTTCACCTTTGCCCCTTCATCTTTCGGGCACTGAAAGGTGGTCGTTGCAATGCTGTCCAGGTTATTAAAAAGCACAGTCGCTTCCCGATGGCCGTTAAGTGCAGCCGGGGAGTTACCTGGTCCTTTCTGCCCCAACTTTCTGACCAGCGACTCGGCCTTACGCAAAAACTCCTCGTAAGCGGCTGCATCATCACGACTCTGTTTGATCAGATCCTCAAGCAAGCGCGACATACCCTCGTAGAACTTCGGGTCTGTCAGTTGCTCTCGAATGATAGTCTTCCGTACGTTGTTGATAATACCTTCGGCAATCGCCCCCTTGGAAAGGTTGCCTTTAGCGTTGAGCTTTTTGGCGATGGCATCGTGAACGCCAGTCTGAACGATCAGCTCAACCAGCGAGAAATTATCGACCGTGCTCATCGGGTCGGCAGGGTCTGCCTGAATATAGGTATTGAGCAGATGCCGCATGTCCGCTTCGAAAGGCTTGATGTCCAGCTCTTCGCCGGAATATTTCTTTATCGCCTCACGAACGTCAGCGTAGAACTGCACTTCTGTCTGAAGCCTTCCGGCTTCAGCAGCCGAGTAGCCGGCTTCGGTAAGGTTCTGCGCCAAGTCGGCAAACGCCCGCACAAATGAAGCCACCGCCTTGTAGAAGGACACCCGCAGTGATTCGGTCTCATCCAGCCCATTGGCGTTAGCGGCAGCACCACAGAAGTAATGGATAAACTGCTCAATCTCGCGCGGTGGTGCCACTGGGTCGCACAAGTAGCTCAATGCCTCGCGGGCAGCGTCCAGTTGCTTCTTCCCTTCGACCAGCCAGTTCTTCAGCTCAACGTTGTTATTGCCCCCGCTGCCTGCGTCGACATCCAGCTCGTCAGAGGTGTACACCGAAATGGCGTCTTGTACGTCGCCGAACAGCTCTTTGAAGTCGACGATATAGCCAAAGTCCTTGTCATCACCGTCGAGCCGATTGGTGCGGCAAATTGCCTGGAACAGGTTATGGTCCCGCAGCTCGTTATCCAGATAGATGTAGGAGCAACTAGGTGCATCGAAACCAGTCAGCAACTTGCTGACCACAATGAGTAGCTTCAGGTTGGCCGGCTCCTCAATGAAGCGACGCTTGGTCTCTTCTTCATAAGCGGTGGTGGTCTGACCAGGCTTCAATACGTACTGCGTGTAAGTATCGAACTTGTAACGCTCATCGCTTAGCGCCGGCTCGCGGGAAATTGCATTGTGGTTCGGCTCATAGGACGTGACGATGCCGCAATATGTGCCGAAATAGGTGTTCTTAAACAACCGGAAGTAGTGACAGGCATCGTAGATGCTGGCGGCCACCAGAATGGCCGTCCCTCGGTCATTGTTCAGTCGTGGCTTTAAGCCAAAATCCTCAATGATGCTTGCGACGATGCGCTGCTTACGCTCACCAGCACTCATAAGCGACTCCATGGTGGCCCATCGTTTGCGCAGGATCGATTTCTGGTAATTGTTCAGAGCTTTGGTTGCTCGTTCAAACCAGGCATCGATTCCGTCCCGCGAAGTCAAACGCTGCGGCACATCGCGCGCTTCATACTTAAGGTCCAACACGACTTTATCCGCCACGGCTTCATGGAATTTGTAGGTATGGATGTAAGTGCCGAACACATCGCGCGTAGTCTGCTTGTCCTTACGCAGCAACGGTGTACCGGTAAAGCCAATAAACAGGGCATTGGCCAGCCACTGCTTCATTTGCTTGTTCATGTGACCGCCTTGGGTGCGGTGACATTCATCCACGAATACATAGAAACGCCCATGCATGGGCGGTGGCGGTACGCTCAAATCAGGCTCGAATTTGTGCAGCAAGGCGCAAAGCAGGCGTGGTGCGGCAGCAGAGAGCTTCTGCACAAGATCGGCGCGAGAGGTAATTCGTGGTGAGGGCGAGTCGTTACCGATTACCCCGGCATTACGCATCACCCCGGATATTTGCTTGTCCAACTCATCGCGATCCGTGATGACCAGAATGCGCGCCTCAGGATCGTGCTCCAGCAACCACTTGGCGATCAGCACCATCAGAATGCTCTTGCCACTGCCCTGGGTATGCCAGATAACCCCACCCTCTTTACGCCGAACCCGCTCCTGCGCGGCCTTCACTGCAGCGAATTGATGAGGGCGCGGCACTTTCTTGATACCCGCATCGAAGATGATGAAGTTGCGGATCAGATCGAGCAGGCGTGACTTCTCGCACATCTGCGCAAGCGGATCGTCCAGCAAGTAACCAGACTGTGACACTCCTGTACCCGGTAGCACTTGGTAGCGAGCAGGGATCTCCCGCAGGGTATTCAGCTCTTCAAGCCCAGCGTTCGGGGAAGACGCCTTCCATTCGACAAAAAACTCGGCGCGGGTAGTCGCCGTGCCGTAGCGCAAGCCCTGAGAGTCACTGCCAGCGAAAACCAACTGCACTGTACTGAAGAAATCCTTGTTGAAGATTTCCTCCTGGTTGGTGATCAGCTGGTTGATACCATCGGCCACCTCTACCGAACTACGCTTGAGCTCAATCACGCCGATGGCGATACCGTTCAGATAAATCACCAAATCTGGGCGGCGCTCATAGCCACCGCGCAAGGTCACTTCCTCGGCAATGGAGAAGTCATTGCGTTCAGGGTGCTCCCAATCAACTAGATGCACCGTTTCGTGGGCCTGCCCAACGGCTACCTGTACCGGCACGCCGTAACGCAGCAGTTGGTAGGTACGCAAATTCGCCTGATACAGCGTGATGCCAGTGGAATCAGCCGCAGCCATCAGCCTTTGCAACGCTGCTGATATTTGCGCATCAGAGTAGCCCCGCTGCTTCAGGTTTGCCTGCAACAGCTCGACTTCAATGTTGCGATTTTGCCCACGCTTGCTCCACTCACCCAGGTAGTTGTAGCCAAGACAATCAGACCGCGACGTGTCCGCAAACAAGGCCACAATACGATTCTGGGTGCGACGTTCGGAGCGAGGTTGTTGAATCATCAGGTGCATCCTGCAGGGTTTATTCGGATTCGTGTTTGCTAAAGAGACTGTTGAGCAACACGTTATTCATTTGTTTGGAATGGGCGCGTATGGCGTCGGCATCCCAAGATTCTGTTTCCATCATCAGATACTGTTTAACGCTATCGATGGTGTTGTTCTTATAAAACTCCCTCTTGGCCGATGGCATGAAATTGCTCAAGCGAGAGTTCTTGCTGTGGCTGATCAGGCACAGATTGCCGAACGAGTTAAGCGTGTCATCATCCAGCTGTACTTGTCCGTCTAGCGGATGCTGCGGATAGTAATGCTCAACCGAACTACGGAAGGTGAATTCGTAGGATTTAACCGACTCCTTTGCCCTGTGTTCAAGCCAAAGCAAGTAGTCCAGAAAGTTGAACACCAGGTTGTTTTCGATGCTGCCGAACGTCAGCCGGGACTCGATCGTCTCCGCCGCAATGCTTTCGCGGCGCGTCTGACAGGCGCCCCGGTTGGTGTAAATCATCGCAAAGTATTCAAGGCCGGCCCCTTGGGCCAGAAAGCGGTCAAAGACAAACGCCTTTGCTACCGCCTCCATGTGCTGCAGATAAGCCTGAGCCTCGATCTGTTCAACGTAAAACAAGTGAAACAGCGCCGCATTCAGCCAGTGCTTGTAAACCAGCGTTGGCGTAGAAACATGAAACGCTGACAGCAACATCAGGATGCGGCGGTTGATGTCTTCGTTGCCATCCTCCTCGCCGAAGGTATTCACATAACTCCCGCGCCCCGCCCGGCTACGTTCTCCGCCGTCATTCCATTTGAAGCGTTTGAGGCTCCAGCCATCTGCGCCCTTGATGAACTCACGCTTGATTACATACTGGTCAAACAGATACTTGCAGCGCAGCAGGCTAAAGGTAAAACGCTTCACCGCGGTTACAGGATCTGGCTGCTTGAGCACATGAGCTTCAAAGGTATCGAGCAGACGTTTGTCATCCAATGGGATGTCAGCTTTCGTATCGACACGCAGTACATGCAACAGGAAGTTCGGGAAGTTGATAACTGTGTTGAAACGCTCTGGCGCGTCCTCACTTGACTCATCCTGCCTCGCAGCAACCGGTGCCTTGGCAATGATCTGATCAAGGGTTAAGCGGGTTTCCTGCTTGGCGGCCACCTCTTGCGAACTGTGCAGCGCGGCCCGCAGCGCATCAAAGTCAGCAAGCTCAAACTGTCCCCAGTCCTTGTCGCCAAAAATGCTGCCACGTTGGCCAGGCGTGAAGCCCATTTGCACATAGCGCTCCATGTTCGCGCAGGCTTCCCAAACGGCATGCAGGCAGTTCTGGCTCTGCTCGCAGCCCTGCAACTCCTTCATCATCCGTGCCTTGAGCACCTCGTGCTTTTCCAGCTGCTCACCGCGGTTATTCATGATCTCGAAGTAATGGTTCAGGTCCGTATCCGCCGGGACCTTCACCCGCATGATTTGCACGTAGCGGAACAGGTAGTCGTAGAACTGCTGAAGCGACACGCTGTTCTCTTTGAGCTTTTGCGGCAAAAGTTTCTGGATGAGGCGGTAGCCATTGAGGATGCCAGTATTGATCTGCTTCTCCGTCAACACCTCGGCAGGGTCGTCGTTGAATTTGCCCTCGAAGATGGCCGAAAAGGTAGCACGCGAATGCTCACGGCTATCGAAATGGATACTCAGGTTCGAGTACCAGGCAAGATCGACCAACCGGGTGTTTTTCAAGTACGAAGTCAGTAGTGAGAGGGTCGTCAGGCGCTGTTGGCCGTCAATGGTTTCGAACACCGGTGTTTTGCTATCCGGACGCTCATACACCACCAAGGTGCCAATGTAGTAATTGCGCGCTTTATCGCCATCCTCCGGCAGATAGTCGATCACGTCCTGAATCAGCTGCATGATTTCGCCCTCCTCCCAAGCGTAATTACGCTGGTACATCGGGATGACGTACTCATCCCGACCACTGAGCAGCGCCTTGATGGAGAGCTGACTGATTTCGCTACTCATAATATTTCATCGCCTTGAACAGAGCTTCGATCTCACCGGTTCTGGTTGACTTCTGGCCACTCAATACCGGCAGGGTGCAGTTAATAAAGTCAGCAGGACGTGTGGCGTCCTTGATCAACCGGAACAGATTGTTCTCCAGCACGTGGTTATCCATGCTGGCCAGCTGCACTACCTGCATCTTCAGGCGCAGGCTGTAGGCCCAGATGAAAATCTTCTCGATGGCCCGGGAGATATCTGCGTGGCCGAACTTGTCGACGTAATAGATCAACAGGCAATCAAACATCGCCCGTACATAACAATCACCGGTGCGGGTTCTTGCCGGGTAGCTATTGAGGGTTTTCATGATGGTTTTCGCATAGCCATCGAGCCCTTCAGTACCCACCAACTCATGCCCGCTCCAGGACTCGGCGCTGATCCGCGCCACTTTGCCCTGATAGTGGTTGATCAGCTCAAAAAAGCGCCGACCATTGATGATGATCTGATCCAGATGGAAGGGAAAACCGAGCTCGCGCGAGTCGATCTTGCGCTCGTACTGCCCGTTGTAGTTATCGACAAAATGGTGGGCAATACGCAGTTGCTCCACATAGGGGTAGCTAGCCACTGTGTCGATGTTCACACCCTTGAACAAGTCGCTGTCATCCTTGCTGAAGTAACGCGCCGAAACCCCTTTCGACCAGTTGCGGATGCGGTACAGGTACTGCGAGAAGAGTGTCGCCAACGCCTTGGTATCCGTGTTTTCCCAACGCGCCACCGTGGCCGCCTTCAATTGCTCGTCACGCGGGCTGAACTCACGCAGATGGTAAGCCTTGAGCAGGTCATGGGGCTCCAGGTCCCGGCCGCGCGCATTCTGCGAGTCGAAGAACTGAAAGGCTTCCGACACATCGCTCAAGGCCACCGCGACGACCTGACACTTGTTCAGGAAGAAGTCGATATGCGTTTCGGTAAAGTCCGCACGGGAAACGATGCGGGCCACCTCAAGGTAATTGCTATGGATGTTCTTTTGCGAGATCTCACTGCTAAAACTGGGGTTCACCATCGCTTGTTCAAGCTTGAGCAGGCGTTCCCGCAAGTCTTTGCGTTCGAGCTTTTCTTCCTTATTCCGCTGAATCAGCGCACGGACCGCCAGTACCAGGCTAATGGTTCGCTGCTGGCCATCGACGATGTTCCTAGTACCACCTTCGTGGTGAAACACGAGAGTGCCCAAGCGATAGGCGGACTTGTCCTTATGGATGGCGATATCGGAGAACAGTTGGTTGATGTTCTTGCCGGTCCATTTGTAGGGGCGCTGGTACTGGGGGATATCCAGCGCCGAATCCATGAGCAGTTCGTAAACGCTGATGATCTTGCTGGATAGTTCAGTAACCTGCAGCGCTTGAGTCGCATCCATGCTCAGGTTTGTCATAACAGTCGGGCTCTTCCGGTTAGCAGTTCTTGCATCATGCCTTGCTTGAGGGCGCGGGCTTTGGTTAGTCGCCGATCCAGCACAGCCAATTCGTCGTCCATATCGGACAGCACGGCAGCGATGGCGGTTTGTTCCGCAGGGTCGGATGGCAGTTGAATCTCGACAGCCCTCACATCAGTTGAGTTTACGGATTCGAAAGTCGAGCCTTTTGAATGCTTCGCCCACGCCGGCTCAAGAAGGATAAGGCAATGATATAGAAAGTCGTTCGGATACCGAATTGCACAGACACCGCGCCCGATGCAAAAATCGAACATGGCACGCGATATCTCTCCAACAGGTGCACGAACCGACATCAGTATGTCACCTGCTCGTCCATGCTTCGTAATTTGAGTTGTGAATACACGCTTGATCGTTTTGCGGTTTGCAATGTCCGCATTGCCCTGAATCAACGGGAGCCCATCACCTTGCGAATTGTAGTTCGAGGAACTTGGGGATTGTCCCATTACTATCTCCCCCACTTCCCCCAAGCGCTTCACCACCCACTCACCATAAAAGCCGCGGAGGCGGACTTTGCCCGTGAGGAGCTGTTGCATGGCGGCTTTTTTTAGGTCTCGCTTCTTGGCGATAAGCCGCTCCATCGCATTCAGCAGCGCATCTACATCATTCAACGCCGCCGCAATGGCGCGTTGCTCGATGATTGGAGGAAGTGCAATTTTGTAATCCTGAAAGGTAGCTGGGTAAAGATGCTTGATTGTAGTCCCTCTAGCGAGCGACAAGGTTGTCTGCCGATATTGAGACGTACTGAGCAAAAATGAAATGTAGCTGCAATCGGATGCGGTCTTAAATACAATGACCTCTCGCCCAATAGCCACAGGGGTAGTTCGCGATAATGCCGAAGCTTTACCCGTGTTAGCAGCCATGTTTGACGAGCTTGCGATTAGCACGCATGGCTCGCTTACAATATAGGTCTGGGACTCTTCATCAACGAACCACTTGAAGTGGTCATAATTTAAAACTTCTGAAAAGTCTGTATAGAGAGCCGTATAGGGTATGGCTGGTATCCGACCACTGGTTTTTATATCTTCCTTTAGAAGCCCCTTCCCCTTGGCAAACTTACCGACCTCCCTCAGCGGCTTCACTTCCCAATCCTCCGGAATCAGGCCTACTTCGGTTTGCTTGTAGCCGAGCTTTACTGACATGCCGCCCCCATCTTTTTCAGATGTTCTTCCACACGACTGGCAAGGGTGGCAACTTCATCCGTTAGCTGCGGCAACGGATTTGCATAGCGCTCACTGAGCTCACGGATACGCCCAGTCAAGGTTTGGGAAACGCGATCTAGCTCGCCCTGCACCGTGACGGCCAAGGTGGCCAACCATTTGGCATCGACAACAAGGGTTTTGATCTCGGCTTCGCTGAGCTGCGGATACTTAGCGTGGACCTTATCGTGGAGATCTTCCTCAGACTTCTTGAGCTTGGCTTTCAGGGTACTTTGCTGGTCGATCAAGGCGTCGTATTCGGCCAGTACCTTGAGTTCATCCTCATAATCGGGATCTTTACCAATCTCGCGCTGACGTGCCTTGATCGCTTTGGCAGTGACCTTCTGCTTGTCACCCTCTCCCTCGATAACCTCGCTAAGCGAGCCATCCTCACCACTGTGCTCTTCGAGCATTTCGCTCATGCTTTGCTCGACACCGGCCAACTGGGTTTCAAGGCCTTCAATAACGTTCCGCTCAGCCATGAAATAACTCGCGATCAGAATCTCAACTGGAATCAGGTCAGATTTGAAACGTCTCTTACCTTGGCTGTAGTCATGTTTCTCGCCCCAGACAAGCTTGTTGTTCTTATCCTTCACCTTAACGACTTCACGCACCTGAGCACCTGCTTTCCAGCCGACAGCACTGATTAGGTAGCAGTCGTCCTGCATTGTCTCGGTCCAGTAGTCCATGAGGTGCTGATAGATGTCGTAATAGTCGAGCAAGGGCGCTTTAGCGAAGGCGCTGAGCAGGTCCTCGGACAGTGTGGCGATTAACGTCTTAGGGTGGCTGCTGACCTCATCGGCAGCAAAGCCTTTCAGTCTCGGGGTACTGCTGGCCAACCACTGGTTGAACAGCGTATCCACACCTGCTTTGAATGTTGTGAACTGCGGATGAGCGAAGATGATCGGCTTGACTTCGCGGCTGACCAGCTCAAAGTAACCGGGGTGGCTGGCCGGCTTGAACAAGGCCGCTCGCAGAGCAGGCATTACCTGCCAGTAGCTACCGAACGCATCGATGTCCCGCTCGGGAATGCCACCGCGCAAATGACCGTCGATATCCTGAATGTCTTCAGGTTCCGAACTGTCAAGATAGCGCGGCAGGTTGAGGTTGAAGTCGTTCTTCGGGTCGCTGAGTTCGTCGAAGGGGACCATGCGCGCGTAACGCGGCACATCTGCCATTCGGGTAAAGGTATCTACAATTTTGTGTACGTCCTGATCGCGCAAGCGGTTCTTCGGGCCATCCTTTATAAAGCCCTTGGCGGCATCGATCATGAAAATTCCTTTACGTGCCCTGGCGTTCTCCTTGTCCAGCACCAGAATACAGGCGGGAATACCGGTGCCGTAAAATAGGTTGGCCGGCAGGCCGATAATGGCCTTCAGGTAGCCAGAGCGCACCAGTTGCTCACGAATCACCGCCTCGGCGTTACCGCGAAACAGCACGCCGTGGGGCAGAATGCAGGCACCTTTACCGGTACTGTTCATCGAACGGACGATGTGCAGCAAAAAGGCATAGTCGCCCTGCTTGGCTGGCGGCTCGCCCCAGGCAAAGCGCTGGTAGGGATCTTTGGCTGGCGTAAGGCCGACGCTCCAGGACTTGACCGAGAACGGAGGATTGGCCACTACGTAGTCATAGGTACGCAGTTGCTCGCCGTTCTTGAACTTGGGCGAGGACAGCGTGTTGCCCTGCAGAATGTTAGCGGTCGGGAAGTCATGCAGGATCATGTTCATGCGGGCCAGACCGGCGGTGGTCACGTCCATCTCCTGCCCTTCCAGGGTGATGTGCTTGCCGGCTTGGTCGGCCACTTTCAGCAACAGCGAGCCTGAACCGCAAGTCGGGTCATACACCGTCGTCTTGGCCACGGCATTGGCAGGGCTGATACCGATGACTTGGGCAATAACGCGACTGACTTCGGAGGGGGTGTAGAACTGGCCCTTACTCTTACCACTCTCACTGGCGAAGTGGCGCATCAGGTATTCGTACGCATCACCGAGAATATCGTCGTTGTCGGCGCGATTTTTCGAGAAATCCAACTCGGGCTTTTCGAAGATGGCCACCAGATTGGTAAGACGCTGCACCATCGCATCGCCTTCGCCCAGCTTGTTTGGGTCGTTGAAGTCGGGGAAGTCACTGCGCGCAAGCCGGGTGTTGGCATCGATCAACGGCTGGATGATCTGTGTGTTGATCTTGTCGCCGATGTCGGCCTTGCCCTTGAGGGCGATCATGTCTTTAAAGCTGGCTCCCGGCGGTATGGTCACCGGCGGCGCGAAGTCATCCGAGTTGCCGTACTTGTCGGAGATGTACTTGATAAACAGCATGAACAGGACGTAGTCCTTGTACTGGCTGGCATCCATCCCACCGCGCAGCTCGTCACACGAGGCCCAGAGGGAGGAGTAAAGATCGGATTTCTTGATAGCCATCGGCAATCCTAGCTAGGGTGAAGAATACGTGGACATGCGGCACTCGTTGCTGCCCGGGGAAATGCTCAAGGCGTTGGCGCAATACAGAGGCTCGACGATCGTATGAAACGAGGAGGGAATGTTACCTGCGGCTGAGCAGTGAACCTATCCATTTCGGGATTATCGGGCTGGTGAATTGTTCACAGCTCAGCTGTGCTCCATCAGCGAGCAAGTCGCTAGATAATTTCGCAGCAGCAAAATTAGGGTATCAACATCACGCACGGTCGGGTAATCCACAGTCGACTTCTGCCCTATAGCCACCGGCAACGATGAGTAGTTCTCTCTCAATAATGTGCAAAGCGTGGCTGGCAGGATCGGATCGGATCTAACGGTGACTAAGTGAGATTAAGTATTCCAACTGGTATTCCGGCCAAAAACAAGAACAGAAAATATCTTTATAAATCAATAAGCTGCTGAACCAATTCAACTTACCCCGGCCCACCAATTCGAAGCATCAACAAAACCCGCCTAGTGCGGGTTTTGTTGTTTCTGGGGTTTAAAAGACCTGGCAGGCAAGCCTTCGGAAATTTCCCGCAAGAAGTCGCGCCTTCGATGAACTCCCCCTTCACTCCCCCACCCCGCTAATCTCTCCCAGTCGCTGCAAAATCAGCGACCGGGTTTAGCAGCTCGGTTAATATCAAGGCCTGCAGAGCCACCCTCCATTCAAGCGATGCTTTTAGCATCCGCTGGATTGCGTTATGGCGGCTGTGCGTGGGGCACCTTCGGGTGCGCTGGGTTCCTTGATTCCTGGTCTGCTAACCCGCGTACAGTCGCCACCCTTTCGTTTAGCAGCGATGTCTGGCGACTCCACTAATCAAGGAGTTTCAGTCATGAAAAAGATCACCCCCAATCCCCCAACAACTCTTTTCACCCTCGCCCCAGGCATCCCCGCCGAAACCCTGCTGGTGCAAGCCAGTGAAACCCTCGCCTCGCTGAATGTCATGACCACCGATCTGGCCTTTGAACTGGAAGGCTCACACCGCCACAAGCTGCTGGCGGCTCAGCAACTGGTCGTGCTGGGTGAGTTGTTGCTGGAGCGGATGCTGGATACTCAGGCATTCACTGCACAAATACCCTGCGAGCATCCATAGAAACGTCCCTGTCAGTTGAACTGATAAGAACGATCAATCCGTACCTGCGGCGAGCTTGCCTGCCTCGCCACAGGGCGGAATCGAAACTTGACTGACCATCCCGTTCATCGAAGTGGAGACTTCACCCGCCCCTGCGCCGCCCCATAAAAACCGTCAGTTATAAGTCATAGACCCCGTCGATCAGCCAGTTGCTAATAGTGATTAGACGCAGGCGTGAAACAACTTTAGCCTCGCGTTAGATAACGCGCCCATTGAAGCGCCAGGGTTATGCGCCCAACGCCGCCGCCGAGGTTTCTCATGACCGATCAAATCTTGATGGATAGCTTTTCGCGCCGGGTCGACTACCTCAGGATGTCCGTCACCGACCGTTGCGATTTCCGCTGTGTGTATTGCATGGCCGAAGACATGGAGTTCTTGCCGCGCCAGCAGATTCTGTCGCTGGAGGAGCTGTATCAACTGGCACAAAGTTTCGTCGCGCTGGGCACTCGGAAAATCCGCCTGACCGGCGGCGAGCCCTTGGTTCGTCAGGGCGTGTTGGAGCTGTGCCAACGCATTGCCGCGCTCCCCGGTCTGCGCGAGTTGTGCATGACCACCAACGGCTCGCAATTAGGCAAGCTCGCCGCGCCGTTGTTCGATGCAGGGCTCAAGCGCTTGAATATCAGCCTCGACAGCCTGGACCCAAAACGCTTTCGTGAGCTGACGCGTACCGGTGACCTGGCCAAGGTGATCGCCGGTATCGATGCAGCGAACGCTGCGGGCTTTGAGCACACCAAGCTCAATTGCGTGGTGATGAAAGGTCGCAACGACCATGAGATCAACGACCTTGTGGCCTTCGCCATCGATCGCGGCCTGGATATATCCTTTATCGAAGAAATGCCACTGGGCGTGATCAGCGAACACAGCCGTGCCGAGGCGTTCTATTCCAGTGCGCAGGTGCGCGAGCGTATCGCCGAACGCTACACCCTGATCGACTCTGCGGAATCGACCCAGGGGCCTTCGCGCTACTGGCGTCTGGCTGAGGCGCCGCATATTCGCCTGGGCTTTATTTCACCCCACAGTCACAACTTCTGCGGCACCTGCAACCGTGTGCGCCTGACCGTTGAAGGCCGGTTGCTGCTGTGCCTGGGCAACGAGCATTCGGTCGACCTCAAGGCGGTGCTGCGGCGCTATCCGGGCGAACCGAAACGCCTGGAGAGTGCCATTGTCGAGTCGATGAAACTCAAGCCCTATCGGCACAACTTCACCCTCGACGATGAGGTGCAGGTGGTGCGCTTCATGAACATGACGGGCGGCTAGCCCTAGCCGATCCGTTAAGCACTCGAGCGGACAGCGAGTAACCCGTGGTGAGGAAGCTTGCTCCCGCCGGACTGCTAGCAGTCCCATTTTCCGGGGCCGCTTCACGGCCCAACGGGAGCAAGCTCCCTCACCACCGTAGAGCGATCAAACAACGCACCCGGCGTTACCCTCATGGCGTTTTCCGGCAGGCCACTGTCAAATCGATTGCCATCAGGCCAAAGCGCTCGAACAATGACTGTCTAATCGTTACAGCTGACTAAGCTGTCGAGCGTTTCTATAATTGTTGATTCAGCGTTGATTACCTCTTCAATTCAGTTGATTGGACACTCTGCTCCGACAGTGAGATCGTCTGGCCGGCTTGTTCGCTGTGTACCGCAGGCTTCAGCCACTTGCGCCGATGATGACCGCTCACTCACTCCCTGGCAGGTGCCTTGATGGACATAAAGCAACTCAAATTCCTGATCGCGCTGGAGCAGACCCGCCACTTCGGCCAGGCGGCTGCGCGCTGCCATATCACCCAGCCGACGTTGTCGATGCGCTTGCGCAATCTGGAGGATGAGCTGGGCCTGGAGTTGGTCACCCGCGGTCAGCGTTTCGAAGGTTTTACCGAGGCCGGTGAGCGTGTGCTGGCGTGGGCCAGAACCTTGCTCGCCGCCCATGACGGGTTGTTCGCCGAAGCGGCGGCGTGTCGCGGCCAGTTGGTGGGTAACTTGCGGCTGGGCCTGGTGCCGCTCAGCGGGTTCAACCCGATCAGCTACATCCAGAGCCTGTCCCAGGCCTTCCCGGAACTCAAATTCAGCCTGACGTCCATGAGCTCGGACAACATCATTGAAGCGCTGGGCACCAACCAATTGGATTTGGGCGTGTGTTACCTGGACCACGTAAACCCCAATTACCTGGATTTTTTCGAACTGGGCGAGACCCGCGTCGGCCTGCTGTACGACACGCGTCACTTCCATTTCGAAGGCAGCGAAATGAGCTGGGAAGACGCCGCGCAATTGCCCCTGGGGATGATCAGCACGGGCATGCACTATCGAAAGTCCATTGACCTGAGCTTCCGCAGCCGCGGCCTCGACCCTCAGCCCATACTCGAAAGCGATTCCACGTATCAGCTGTTCCAGGCGATCCACGAAGGCTTTTGCTGCGCGATCATGCCGTTGGACAGCGGGCTGGAAAGCCCGATCGAAAACCTCGCATTCATCAACCTGCCGGACGCCAGCGTGCTCGCGCCACTGGGCATGGTGATGCGCAAGACCGAACCGCGCTCGGCCATTGCTGAGAAGTGTTTTGCGCAAGCCAGACAATTGTTTGCTACCAAGGGCTCGGCTTAGGCGCAAATTAAGCAGAATCCGTTCACGAACCGTTAAGAAACCCCTCCCTATACTAGCCGGCAGCCACGGCCGCTCCCCCGAGCGGTCCCCTGCCCGGTAGCCACTTGATGACGCGTCCTGTTCCCCTGCTGTTCCTGCTCGTTGGTCTGCTGTTTTTCTTCGCCCTTGGCAACCATGAACTGCAAGGTTCCACCGAGGCCCGCGTCTCCGGGATTGCCATGGCCATGCACCTGGACAATGACTGGGTGGTGCCGCGTCTGTTTCGTGAGCCTTTCCTGGAGAAACCGCCATTGAGCCTTTGGCTGGATGCCGGGGCAATCCGCGTGTTTGGCACGAGCACCGGGGCCGTGCGCCTGGCGTCGGCCTTTGCCGGGTTGTTCAGCGTGATGTTGCTCTACGGGATGTTGCGCCGGTTTGGGCGGCCTACAACATTGGCGTTCAGCGCCGCGTTGATCCTGGCGACCATGGCCAGCTATTGGGGCAATGTGCGCGGGGTGGGTGAGGATTCGCTGCTCAGCCTGGGCGTGACCGCAGCGTTGCTGGGGTTCTACCAGGCGGTGCGCCCCGAATCCGAGCGCCGGGACTCCAGCGCCTGGGCATGGCCGTTGTTTACGGCGGGGATGGTCATCGCCACGTTGAGCAAAGGTGTGCTGGGCCTGGCGATGCCGGGGATTGTGATTTTTGTCTACTTGGCCAGCACCAGCCTGATGGATAAACGCCTGCGCGTCGGCGACTGGCTCAAGCCGGCGCTGTTCACGCTGCTGGCATTGGTGCCGCTGCTGATCTGGTTGGGGTTTCTGTTTCAGCGCGGCGGCCTGCAGGCCGTCGGCGAAGTGCTGTGGACCAACAGTGTCGGGCGCTTCAGCGGCTCGTTTGTGGAAGCGGGGCATTACGAGCCGTTCTACTACTACCTCGCCAAACTGCCTGAGGCCTTCCTGCCGTGGAATATCCTGGTGTACCTGGGCTTGTGGCACTTTCGTAAAAGCCTGGTGCGCAACCGCTACCGCCTGTTTTTCAGCGTGTGGCTGGTGGCGCAGTTCACCCTGCTGACGCTGGCTTCGAGCAAACGCACCGTCTATTTGATGGCGCTGACCCCGGCCGCCGCCGTGCTGGCTGCGGAATATGCGCGGGTGCTGCTGGAATGGGTCAAAGCACGCAAACCGGCACTCTACAGCTATCACCGGCAGATCATCAGCGGTGTATTCACACTGGCCATCGCCTGCTACCTCAGCGCCGCTTTCTGGTTCGCGCCCAAAGCCGATGTGCGCCAGTCATTCGTGCCCGTGATCAGCCAGCTGCAGACGCTGCAGGACGAAGGTAAAGAAGTGGCGCTGTTCCAACCCAATGAGCGGATCGCCAGCGCCAGTGTGTTCTATCTGCGGGGCTATTTGCCGATTCTGCAGACCGAGCCCCAGTTGCAGGCCTTTCTCAGCGCCAAACCCGGCAACGTCGCGTTGCTGGATCATACCGATCGGTTAAATCAGAAAGTAACCGTGATCAAGCAAATGACGATTAACCGCCAACCCTACTATTTCGTCGAGCAGTAAGGCCGGCGTGCGTCATCAATGCTTGGTCAGCTTGTCCAGGTAACCCATGGCAAACGCCGAGACCACGAAGGTCATGTGGATGATCACGTACCACATCAGGTGCTGCGGATCGACGTTCTTGGCGTCCATGAAGATGCGCAGCAGGTGGATGGAGGAAATCGCCACAATGGAGGCCGCCACTTTCATCTTCAGCGACGAAGAGTCCATGGTGCCCAGCCAGTTGAGCTTTTCCTTGTTTTCGTCGATATCCAGCTGCGAGACGAAGTTCTCATAGCCGGAAATCATCACCATCACCAGCAGGCCACCGACCAGGGCCATGTCGATCAACGACAGCAGCAGCAGGATCACCTCCGATTCCAGCAAAGTGAAAATATTGGGAATCACATGAATGATTTCCTGGAAAAACTTGATCGCCAGGATCAACAGGCCCAGGGAAAGTCCCAGGTAGATCGGTGCCAGCAGCCAGCGCGCGGCATACATCGTGTTTTCGATAAAACGTTCCATTGAATCTCACACAGCTTGGCTAAAAATGGCGTCGAGTATACCAGTGGCTGCCCGGCACCTGTCACCGCGAGAAAACTGACCTAAAAGTGGCATCTGTAAGAGAATTTTTCTGCTAGTGTCGAGGCCATCAACTCGGCTCGATGATGTCGGACAGGAAAACTCAGATAATGGATGTGCGATCCCCTTTGGCCACTCTAGGCCTGTGCGCGGCGTTGCTGATGGCCAGCGGCTGCTCCCCCAAAGAAGAGCAGCAGCAAGCCACCCTCGAAGAGAAAACCACGAAGTTCGAACAGTCTCTGGACAGCATCCAGGACCCCAAGCTACGCGACGCCATCGCCGACCTTGGCGGCTCGCTGCTGCTGCTGGAACGTGCGCGCATCAAGCTCGCCGCCAAGCCCATCGAAGCCGAATACGGCGAAGACACGTTGGCCGTGCTCAAGCACTACCCCACGCCCCAAGCCTTGGTGGACACTTATATCAATGGCCTGTTCGTGTTGCGCAGAACCTCCCATTCCGACTACCTGACGGATTTGCAGCCGGTCTTCCCGTTTACGTTCAACGCCCCCGATCCATTTCCCTTCCCCCATGGTCTGGAATGGCAGTCGGTGACCTTGAGCAACAACAAAGTCATTCCCTTCCAGCCGGAATGGTCGGAAACCGATCCCGGCATCCAGCTCAGCCCGAGCAGCTCCAACCTGACCAACCCCGACGACCTGACGGTCACCTACCCGTTCATCGAGGGCATCGAGACGGAAAACAAGAGCCAGCCGCAGCCCGTCAGCCTTAAAGGCACGATTGAAGTCGCCGCGCCGGGCAGCGTGTTGACCTTCGACCTGTCGAAAAAGGACATCGGGCACCCACGCATCGAGGGCAATATCACCCTCAACCTGTTGTCGCTCGACAAGAATTACGCCGAACTCGAACTGACCAACAGCCAGCCTCTGGCCGCAGAGCTGGGCGACGACTCGCCAAACCCTCTGCTGGTTCAGGCACGGGACGGCACCGGGCAATTTCTCACCCGCGCCGGCTCGATCAACGAAAATGCCGCGCAAGTGGCGTTCTATGAGAAGCAGTTGGCGCAAATGCAAAAGCAGACGGCGTGGTCCGAAGCGTTCGAAAAACAGCTCATCGACGCGCAAAAAGCGTTCGAACACAAACAGAACAGCCATTACGCCAAGGTGTATTTCAACGGTGTGATCGACACCCTGCAGGTCAATGTACTGGACTATTCCAAGGCAACAGTGACGCGCAAGGCCCTGGACCTGCCCGTGATGCGCTTCGACAAAAACAGCCTGCAACAAACCGTGCAACCCTTGCCGATGCCGGTCACGGTGTATGACGACGCTGCCGCCAGTTGGCTGAAAGGCGCCTCGATGACCGAAGAACAATTGAAAAGCAGTGTCACCATCAGCCAATCGACCGAAGATGCCAGTGCCGCGAAAATCGTATTCGACCACCCTTTCACCTTCAACGATGACTTGGTCGGCGCCGAGCGTAACAACAGCGCCGCGCCGATTACCTTTTTCACGGCAGACGACAAAGGCGCGCGCGGCAAACCCATCGAGTTGCCGACCGAGGCCTACGAGCTGAACGCGGCAAGCGGCACGTTGACCTATGACCTCAACCTGTTCCCGGAAACCCCGGCGTTTGTGGTGGGCTCGGTGCCATTGTTCCTGGCCACCATCGAAAAGGCCTCGATTGACATCACCCAACTGCCCAAGGGGCTGTCGCTCAAGGACAACGCGCTGATCGTCGATCAGCAAGCGTTTCCCTCCGACAGCTGGCGCTTCTACGCCAAAGACAGCAGCGGTAACTACCTCAAGGAAATTCTCGGCGTGAGCCACCGCGCCGAGGAATACGGTACGGCAATGTTCGACGTGCATTATTTCTACGGCCAGCCGAGCGCCCTGGAAAGCTACCAGCGCACCGACCTCGACACCGTGCAATATGGCTTCGAGGTCAAGCTGGACAAGCCGGAAAGCAAATAGCCCGCGATCACAGCGCCAATTGCTCCCGGCCTCCATTGAGTTGGCGCAGATGGGCTTGCAGGTGCAGGCACCAGATTTGCGGCTCGTCCAACTGCTCGTAGCCATGCAGGGTCAGGCTATCGACGATGGAGCCCAATATGGTTTCTGCCACGAATGGCCCGTGAAACGGGCCTTGAGACTTGACCGTGGAAGGCTGTTCGCCCGACATGCCGGCGGCAAACAGTAACGTCCACAGGCCATTTTCCCCGGCGAGGGGGCGAATGGAACATTCGATACGGGTTTCCAGGCCCAGGCACTGGCGGGTAAGGCAAAGGTTGCGCGGCATGGCGGCGACCCTCGGTAGATCGGCGTTCAGCCCCAACGCAAAGGCGAGGCCGTTTCTATCCTGCGACTCCTGTGGATATCCCTGTTACTGAGAATAGAAGAAAAACGCGACACACCAGGGTTGTAGAGACCAACGGACGTTGGACCCAGAGCGGAAGTCAATTTCGTGGCAGGTTTAACATTCCCAGATAAACCCTGTGTAGCATCCTGGATGGTGCCGCCAAGGTGCACAGCGCTCGGCCCCGGGAATGTGGAAGCGAGCAATGCCAGTCAGTTAAGCGCTAGAGCGGGCCACCGTTGACCTGTGGCGAGGGAGCTTGCTCCCGCTGGGCCGCGAAGCGGCCCCAGAAAATGGGACTGCTACGCAGTCCAACGGAAGCAAGCACCCTCGCCACGGTAAAGCGCTCCTCCTTGACTGACTGGCATCAGGGCTTGCCCGCTCCCACATGTTGATCCCGTTTGACTCCGGAATTCAGCTCGGCTTGGCCTCAGCCAACGCCTGCTGCGCCAGCTCTTTCTCTGCCTCCTTCAAGTCTTCCTCGCTGATCATTTCCGCAATCGCGCGCAAACGCTCCACCACGCGGGCATTGACCGTGCCTTCCGGGAACTGCCCCTCGGCGTCCGGTTCACCGGCATCCTCGCCTACCAGCAGGCTCAACGCCTCATCTGCCTGGCGTACCGCATAAATATGGAATTGCCCGGCGCGCACGGCCTGCAATACCTTCTCGTCGAGCATCAGCGTGGCCACGTTGGCCTTGGGGATGATCGCGCCCTGCTCACCGGTTAAACCGCGGGCTTCGCACAGGCGGAAGAAGCCTTCGATCTTCTCGTTGACCCCGCCTACCGCCTGCACTTCGCCAAACTGGTTGATCGAGCCGGTGATGGCAAAGCACTGCTTGAGCGGCGTCTTCGACAAGGCCGAGATCAACGTGCAGGCCTCGCCCAGGGAAGCGCTGTCGCCGTCCACGTAACCGTAGGATTGCTCCAGCGCGATGCTCGCCGAGATCGCCAGCGGGAATTCCTGAGCATAACGGCTGCCCAGGTAACCGGTGAGGATCATGACGCCCTTGGAGTGAATCGGCTGGCCGAGGTTAACTTCACGTTCGATGTCGACGATACCGCTGCCGCCGGGATACACCGTGGCGGAAATCCGCGCCGGTACGCCAAACGCCGAATCACCGACCTCCAGCACCGTCAGCCCGTTGCACTTGCCGACGGCGGCACCGGCGGTGTCGATCAGGATCACCCCGGCGAGCATGTCGTCGAGAATCCGCGCCGACACGCGACCGGTGCGCGTGGCCTTGGCCTTGAGTGCGCGCTCGATATGCCCGGCATCGGTCATCTCGTCGCCCGCCAAGTGACGGATGAAGTCCGCCTCGCTGACCAACTGGAACAAGTCGCCAATGCGCGCCGACAACCGGCCCTGATGCTCCGCCAGACGTGCGCTGTAAGTCGCCAGCCGCGCCACCGCATCGGATGTCAGCGGCGCCATGCCTTCTTCCGAGGTGCGGGTTTTGAGCAACTGGGCGAACTGCTCCAGGCTCTCGTCGACCATCGGGATGTCTTCGTCGAAGTCCACCAATACCCGGAACATTTCCTGGAAGTCCGGATCGGCGTCCTGCAGCGCGTAGTACAGCTGGCGCGAACCGATGATGATCACCTTGACCTGCAAAGGGATCATTTGCGGGTTGAGGGTCACCGTGGCCAAGCGGCCGAGTTCGCCCAGAGGCGACTCCATCTTCAGCTTGCGCGATTGCAGGGAACGCTTGAGCGCATCCCACACAAACGGCTCGCTGAGCATTTTTTCGGCTTCAAGAATCAGGAAACCGCCATTGGCGCGGTGCAGGGCGCCCGGACGCAGTTGGCGATACGTGGTGTAGAGCGCGCCCTGATCAGTGCTGTATTCGATACGGCCGAACAGGTTGTCGTAGGTTGGATGCGGTTCAAACACGACCGGTGCGCCACCGTTGACGGAATGACCCACCACCAGGCTTGGGCAGTACTGCTCTTCCAGCAGCTTGCGCGCCTGGGCGTCGGTCTTGGCGTCGTCGACCAATTGCTCGACCACGGTTTTCAGCAAGTACACCTGCATGGCTTGCAGGTAACCGCAGACGGCGGCGTTTTCCGCGTACTTTTCCGACAGCGGTGCGAGCAAAGGCTGCAAGGCCAGTGTGATGGTTTCTTCGTTGAACTGGCGCAGTTGGTTGTTTGACTCACGCTTCCATTGCGGCAGGCTCGCCAACTCTTCGTTGAGGCGCTCTTCCAGCTCGGAAATATCCGTGTGGAAACGCTCGCGGTCGGCTTCCGGCAGCTGCGAAAATTCAGCCTCGTCCAGGGCCTTGCCCTCGAGCATCGGGGTAAAGGCGATGTTGGAACTGTCGCGGTACAGCGCCACGTCTTTTTCCAGGGCCAGACGCTCGATCACGTCCAGGGCCTTGTCATAACGCTGGTTGAACGCCCGGTCGATGGCGCTTTTGCGCTGTTGATAAGTCGGGTGTTCGAACACCGCCGGGAATGTCGCCACCAGGTTGTCGACCAGCCCGTTGATGTCGGCGATGAACGCCGCGGCCGCGCCGCCTGGCAACTCCAGGGCACGCGGTTCGCGCGGCTCATCGAAGTTATTCACATAGACCCAGTCCGACGGGGTTTGCAGGCGTTTGCCTTCGGCTTTCAGGTAACGTTTGACGAATGAAAAGCGACCGGTACCCGGCTCGCCCATGACAAATACGTTGTAACCGGGACGCGGCATCGCCACGCCGAATTGCAATGCTTCAACCGCGCGCTCCTGGCCAAGCACACCGCGAAAGGGCTCCAAATCATTGGTGGTCGAGAAGCTGAACTGTTCAGCGGAGAAAGGGCGAGTCAGCGCTTCGGGCGCTAGACGCAAGCTGGCAGCAACAGGATCAGGCATCGGGCTTCCTTACATCGGGCGGGGCAGATGGGGCATTCTGGCTCTCGGTTGCGCGCTCTGGCAAGGTGCGCTTTTGGGAAAGCATAGACACGGTGCGCGTCCCACAAAAAAAATGGTTCACGACTGAATGTTTTATAAAAAACCACGGAACCCCTGGAACGTGCCTAAACTCCAAACTGCGCGGGTCGGACTAATAACTGGCCCCTAGGGTGCTGCAAAGCGCCTGAACCCTTGTCCATTGGTTTGCACACAAAGAGAACAAAGCTATGAAACGGATCCTTCTTGGTACTCTCTTCACCGTCGTATCCCTCAATGCAATGGCAGAAGCGCCAGGTGGCCCGAACTGCGGTTGGGGCAACATGTTGTTCGAAGGCCAGCGCGGTACTCCGGCTCACTTCCTGGCTTCCACCACCAACGGCACCTCGGGCAACGCCACCTTCGGCATGACCTCGGGCACCAACGGTTGCAGCACCAACAGCGCCCTGAGCTACGGCGGCAAGTCGTGGATTGCCATGAATGGCATGATGAACGAACTGTCCGAAGACATGGCCAAGGGTAACGGCGAAGCGCTGACTACCTACGCTGTGGTACTGGGCGTGGCACCGGAAGATCGCGAGCACTTCGCGGCCGTGACCCACGAGCACTTCCAGCAGATCTTCAGCAAGGCTGACGTAACTGCTGACGACGTGCACAACAACACCATTGCCGTACTGAAAAGTGATACCCGTCTGGCGAAATACGCTACCCAGGCTTAAGCTCGACCTGCCCGCGCCTTTCAAGGCGCGGGTTTTATTTTTTCGACCTGTCCCCCTTGGGTCTTTTTTTCAGTCCGACTTAAGTAGCCCCCATGCTCAAACGCCTCGCTTGCCTGGCTCTCTTCGCCTGCGCCCCGCTGCATGCGGCACCGCACCTCGACGATCAACGTTTGCAGCAACTGGTCAATGACCCTTTCTGGTTATCCCTGGGCCATTACGAAGCCGGCAAGATCAGCGGCTGGCGCAGCTATGTCAGCGACAAGAAATTCTTTCTCGCCGCTGACGGGGCGCATCATCCGGACGCCGAACTCAAGGCCACCGTGGATGCGTTGTACGCACCGGCCAGCCTGGGTGAAAAACACACCCAATGCGTTTATCCCGCACGTACCCGTTGGCTCAAGGACCAGTTGCAACTGACCGACCTGCCCGCCGTGGACTGCAAAGAATTCAAACAGTGGTTCACGGACGTCGCACCCCATAGCGCGGTAATGATTTTCCCGGCGGCGTACCTCAACAGCCCGTCGTCGATGTTCGGCCACACCCTGCTGCGCATCGACCAGGCCGACGTGCAAAGCAATAACACCGCCCTGCTCAGCTACGCGATCAACTTCGGTGCCTATATCGAAGGCTCGGACAACAGCATTCTTTACGCCTGGAAAGGCCTGATGGGCGGCTACCCCGGCCTGTTCGCCCTGGTGCCCTACCAGGAAAAACTCTCCGAATACCGCAGCCTGGAAAACCGTGACCTGTGGGAGTACCGCCTGAACCTCACCGAAGTCGAGACCAAGCGCATGGTCGAGCACGTGTGGGAACTCAAGCAGATCCAGTTCGACTATTTTTTCTTCGATGAAAACTGCTCCTATCGCCTGCTGGAGCTACTGCAAGTGGCGCGCCCTGGCCTGCGCCTGACCGAGCAGTTCCCGCTGACAGCGATCCCCACCGACACGGTCAAGGCGGTAAAAGAGGCAGGCCTGGTCGAGAAGATCGACTACCGCCCCTCCCGCGAGCGCGAGTTGCTGGAGCGCGCCAAGCCGCTGGAGGGTGATGAGCAGCAATGGGTGCTCAAAGTCAGCGACGACCAGAAACAATTGCAGGACCCAGCCTTCAAAGCACTGCCCCGCGACCGCCAGGCGCTGATCATCGATGCCGCCTATCGCCTGGGCCGCTACCGCGCCAATGGCCTGGAACGCGACACCGCACGCTCTCAGCGCAGTTTCGAGCTGTTGCGCGCGATCAATCAGAACCCTGCACCCGACCTGAAAATCACCCCGCCCGGCTTACCGGAAAACGGCCACGAGTCGCGCACCTGGCAGGCCGGCATCGGCACCCGTGGAGACAAAGCCTTCGGCGAATACGGCCTGCGCATGGCCTATCACGACCTCAACGACAACGCCGAAGGCTTCCCCTTGGGCGCACAGATCGAAATTCTGCAGATGAAACTGCGCCAGTACGAAGGCAACCACTGGCAATTGCAGCAACTGGACCTGGCCACCATCCGCTCCCTGACCCCACGCAACGCCCTGTTGCAACCCTGGTCATGGCAAGTCACCGGCGGCCTGGAGCGCGTACCGGGCAAACATGACGACCAAACCCTGGTCGCCCACGTCAATGGCGGCGCCGGCGGCACCTGGCAGCTCTCCGACGACATGCTCGGCTTCGCCCTCGGCACCGTGCGTGTGGAACACAACAATGACTTCAGCGAAGCCATCTCCCCGGCCGCCGGTTTCAACACCGGCGTACTGTGGAAAAACCCCTTGGGGAATCTGAGCCTGGAAGCCAAAGGGGATTTCTTCACCAATGGCGAAGTACGGCGCAGCATCAGCCTGAACCAGCAGTGGGAATTGTCGCGCAACCTGGGCCTGCGCTTGAGCGCCCAGCGCGAATACAGCCACTTGTCGACGCCGGTGAATGAAGTAATGCTCGAAGTGAAGTGGTATCACTACTGACCCAAGCCTGAAAAGATCAGAAATGTGGGAGCGGGCTTGCTCGCGAATGCCGTGTATCAGCCAATCATGCAGTGCCTGACACACCGTTTTTC
>NZ_JASLAW010000208.1 GCF_030147005.1 Pseudomonas sp. | reverse complement strand
TGGGACTGCTACGCAGTCCAGCGGGAGCAAGCTCCCTCGCCACAGGGACCGGTTCTGTCTTAACTGACCGGCATTAGGGCAAGCCCGCTCCTACATCCAGAAGGTGTCAGGCCTGGGCCGTGGTGACGGCCAACTCGGCCGCTTCCGGGCGCTTGATCAGCGCATACACCACACCGGTCACCACACTGCCGGCCACAATCGCCAGCAGATACAGCAGCGCATGATTCATCGCATTCGGGATCACCAGCACGAACAACCCGCCGTGAGGCGCAGCCAGTTTGCAACCGAAGTACATCGACAGCGCTCCCGTCAGCGTCCCCCCGGCAATACTGGCCGGGATCACCCGCAACGGGTCCTTGGCCGCGAACGGAATGGCACCTTCGGAAATAAAGCACAGGCCGAGAATCATCGCGGCCTTGCCGGCTTCGCGTTCAGTCTGGGCGAATTTGCGCCGGGCCAGGAAGGTCGCGATGCCCATGCCAATCGGCGGCACCATGCCGGCCGCCATGGTCGCGGCCATCGGCGCACCGCTCGACGCGGCCAGCAGGCCGACGGAAAACGCATACGCCGCCTTGTTGATCGGCCCGCCCAGATCGACACACATCATGCCGCCCAGCAAAATGCCCAACAGCACCGCGTTGGTGGTGCCCATGGTGCTGAGAAAATCCGTCAACCCCGTCAGCAGGCGTGCCACCGGAGGGCCGACCAGATAGATCATCGCAAGGCCGGTGAACAAACTCGCCAGCAGCGGGATGATCAGGATCGGCTTGAGCGCCTCCAGGCTTTGCGGCAAACGCACCGCGCGTGAGATCAGCTTGACGCTGTAACCGGCCAGGAAACCGGCGAAGATCCCGCCAATGAATCCGGCACCCAGCGTGCCTGCCAGCAACCCGCCGATCATGCCCGGCGCCAGGCCTGGACGATCGGCAATCGAGTAGGCGATGTAGCCCGCCAGCAGCGGCACCATCAGCATGAAGGCCTGGTCGCCGACGGTTTTGAGCGCCGCCGCCAAGGTGCCTTTTTCCTCAAAGGCATGGATGCCGAACACGAAAGACAAAGCGATCAACAAACCGCCCGCCACCACCATCGGCAACATGAACGACACCCCGGTGAGCAGGTGTTTGTAGACGCCGGTTTTTTCCGACTTGGCCACCGCACCGCTTCCGGCATTTTCCACCGCGCCTTCGGCCAGGGCCTTGTTGAGAGTGGCTTCGGATTGCTTGAGGGCAATGCCGGTGCCACACCGGTAAATCTTCTTGCCGGCGAAGCGCTCGGTGGCGACTTCGATATCCGCCGCCAGCAGCACCACGTCGGCGTCGGCGATGGCCTCAGGACTCAACGGCGTGCGCGCCCCGACCGAGCCCTGGGTCTCGACCTGCAAGTCATAGCCCAGGCGCTTGGCGGTCTGCTGCAAGGCCTCGGCGGCCATGAAGGTATGGGCCACGCCGGTGGGGCAAGCCGTGATCGCAACAATGCGCGGGGCGTTGCCGGCCGGTGCTTCGGTCGCCACATAGACCTGCGCTTCCTCGGCGCCCCGGCGCAATACCGCGTCGACATCTGCCAGCGCCTGGGCCGGCGTGCTCTGGAATACGCGCTTGCCGACAAAGCGTTGCATCTGCACCGGCGTGCTGCTGACCAACAACACCCACTCGGCGTCATCGAGGGTCGCCTGGGAAAGCTGGCTCTCCGGGCGTTGTACATCCACCACTTCAACGCTGGTGCTCCAGCCCTGGCGCTGTGCGGCGGCGTCCAGCAAGCGGGCGCACAGCACACTGGTGACCATGCCGTTCGGGCAGGCGGTAACAATGGCTAACTTCATCACAAACCCTCTTATTGTTCTGTCAGCGTGCGCACATCGACGCCGCTTTCGAGGCGCGCCAACTGCGCGTCATCGCCGATGCCGAAACCGATTTGCGTGACCGCCATCGCGGCAATCGCCGTGGCGCGACGCAGGGTCTGCTCGGGCGCTTCGTCGCGCAGCAAACCGTGGAGCATGCCGGCCAGCAGCGAGTCGCCAGCGCCAACGGTACTTGCGACCGTCACCTTGGGCGGCGTGGCATGCAGGGTCACGCCCGAGCTGTACCAACTCACGCCAGCGGCGCCGTCCGAGACCACCACATGCTCCACGCCCTGTTGATGCAATTGACTGATGGCATCCGTGGCGTTATCCAGCGCCTCGGCGAGCTCTTCAGTATTGGGTTTGACCATCCATGGGCCCGCCTTCAAACCGGCGCGCAGCGCTTCGCCGCTGGTGTCCAGAACGACCTTCAAACCCAGGCCTTTCAGTTTCTCGAGCATGTTCTGAAACCACTGCGGGCTGACACCGCGCGGCAAGCTGCCGGCGACCACCACCGCATCGAACTCAGGGCCGATGGTCGCGATCATCGTGAGCAACGCTGTTTGCGCCTGCTCACTGACCAGCGGCCCCGGTGCATTGATATCGGTGACCCGCCCGTCCTGTTCGGCAATCTTGATATTGCTGCGGGTTTCGCCCGGCACGCGCACGAATGCGTCACCAAACCCACGGCTGGTGATGAGTGCGTCGAACGCTTGAGGGTTCGCGCTGCCCAGAAAGCCACCCACGCTGACCTGGTGGCCCAGGTCCGCCAGCACTTGAGCGACATTCACGCCTTTGCCCGCCGCGTGGGTGAGCATCGCTTCGCTGCGATTGACCGTCCCCGGTTCCAGGCGCGCAAGGCCTACGGTAAGGTCCAACGCCGGGTTCAGCGTCAGGGTCAGAATCTTCGCCATTTACACGGCCTCCACAAGAGCACGCACTTCGGCGGGCGAACCCACCGCCAGTGCTTGTTGCGCCAGGCCCTGGGCCTGGCTCAAGCTGAATTCACGTACCCGCGCCTTCACTTCGGGAATGCTGCGCGCCGACACGCTCAACTCATCCACACCCAGGCCGACCAGCACCGGCACCGCCAGTGGGTCCGCCGCCAGCTCGCCGCACACGCCAACCCATTTGCCATGGGCATGGGCGGCGCGCACGGTGATGTCGATCAGTTGCAGAACCGCCGGGTGCAGGCCATCGGCCTGGGCCGACAATGTCGGGTGGCCACGGTCGATGGCTAGGGTGTATTGGGTCAGGTCGTTGGTGCCGACGCTGAAAAAGTCGACTTCCTTGGCGAGCACCGGCGCCAGCAGCGCGGCCGACGGTACTTCGATCATGATCCCCAGTTGCAGGTCGGCCACCGGAATTTCCAGGCGCAGGCGCTCGGTCATATCCCGGGCGGCGCGCCATTCATCCACGCTGCCGACCATGGGGAACATGATGCGCAACGGGCGGTTGTCCGCCGAACGCAACAGCGCGCGCAGTTGCGCTTCCATGATCTGCGGGCGTTGCAGGGTCAGGCGGATGCCGCGCACACCGAGGAAAGGGTTTTCTTCCTCGGCAATCGGCCAGTACGGCAGCGGTTTATCGCCGCCCACGTCGAGGGTGCGCACCACCAGCGGACGCCCGTCGAGGCCATCAAGTACGCGACGGTATTCGGCTTCCTGGGTGGCTTCGTCCGGCGCCTGCGGGTGAGCCATGAAAATCAGTTCGGTGCGCAACAAGCCGATGCCCTCGGCACCCTGCTCCACCGCAGCGGCAACCCCCGCGCTTTCGCCGATATTGGCGAATACTTCCACTGCGTGGCCGTCGCGGGTCAGCGCCGGTTCATGGCGTTGCGCAGAGGCGGCTTGCAGGCGTTGTTCGCGGGTGTCGCGCTCGACCGTGGCACGTTGCAGGGTGGTGGGGTCGGGGGCGACGTGCAGGCGGCCGCGCTGGCCGTCGAGCAACAATGGTGTGCCGGCGTCAAGCAACAACACCGCCGCCCCGGCACCGACCAGCGCGGGAATACCGAGCGCACGGGCGACGATGGCGCTGTGGGCCGTGGCGCCGCCGCGGGCAGTGAGAATGCCGGCGACACGCGCCGGGTCCAGGCGGGCAACGTCCGAAGGGCCGACTTCGTCCATCACCAGGATGTAGGGTTCACTGGGTTCCTGAGCGGTTTGCACGCCGCACAGCTGCGCCAATACGCGGCGACCAATATCGCGCAGGTCGGCGGCGCGCTCGGCGAGCAAGGCATCCTGCAACGATTCCTGCTGCTTGGCGGCGGCTTCGATCACGCTCATCCAGGCAGCTTCGGCGCTTTCGCCTTGCTTGAGGCGGGTGTCGACTTCGTCGGTGAGTTCCGGGTCGTCGAGCATTTCCTGGTGGGTGATGAAAATCTCGCGGATGGCCTTGGACGTGCTGCGTTCGATCAGGCCCTCGATATCGCGGCGTACATCATTCAGCGCCGTGTGCAGGCGCTGGCGCTCAACGGCGCAGGACTCACCGCGCAACGGGTAGTCGAAGACTTGCTGCACCTGAACATGCGCGGGGCCGATGGCGATACCGGGCGCGGCTGCAATCGCCTGGATCTGGCTACCGGGCAGCGGCGCGCTGATAACCGGTTCGATATCGGCGGTGGCGGGCTGGGCGCTGACCGTCGGCAGCGCCTCGACCTCTTCGCCCAGGCCCTCTTCAACCGCAGCCAACAGGGCCGGCAGCGCATCGCCGGCGATGGTCGGCTCGGCGACAAACTCCAGCACCTGGCCACGCCGCGCGCCGAGGCTCAACAACTTGCTCAGGCTTTTCACCGACACCGCACCGACCGGGCCGTCGACAATGCGCACGCGAATATCGCCCTCGAAGCTTTTCGCCAGTTGCGCAAGGATCTTCGCCGGGCGTGCATGCAGGCCGTGGGCATTGGCCAGGGTGATGCGAGCGCTGGGCCAATCCGGCGGCAGTTCGCCCCCGAGCACTTCAAGCACTGCACGACTGCTGGTGGCGCGGCCCAATTCCTGGCCGCGACCTTCGATCAGCAAGGCGCACAGGCGCTCAAGTAAAGCCTGATGCGCTTCGCCCAGGCTGGCCAGGCAGAACAGGCCATTGAGTGGCTGGCCCAGGTAGCGCATGGGTTTGTCGGGCGTGACGAACGCCAGGCCCGGACGCTTGACCGTCTGCTCGCTGTGCAGCCACCACAGGCCATCGCCCAGGGGCAGCGCGTCGACTTGCTGCAACACGGCGGCAAATCCGTTGCTTACGCACTCGGCCTGGCGCAACAGGCGCGCGCCTCGCCACACCAACTCTTCGAAATCATCGGCCGATACGCCCAGGCTGATCATCTGTGCATCCAGTGCCAGTTCCTGCGGCGCGCCTTGCAGCAGTTTCAGCAAGGCGTCGGCGGAACCGGCACGGCGCAGCGCCTGGCCGAGGTCGGTTTCACCCAGGGCGCGGGTCAACAGTTGCAGCAGGCGCAGGTGTTCATCGGATTTGGCGGCAATCCCGATCGCCAGGTACACGACCTGGCCGTCGCCCCAGTCCACGCCTTCGGGGAATTGCAACAGGCGCACGCCGGTGGAAAACACTTGGTCGCGGGTTTCCGGAGTGCCATGGGGAATGGCGATACCTTGGCCGAGAAAGGTCGAGCCTTGGGCCTCACGGGCTTGCAAGCCACTGAGATAACCGTCGGCGACCAAGCCATCGGCCACTAATTTTTCAGCGAGCAGGTGCAAGGCAGCAGATTTATCCACAGCCACCTGTCCCATGGATATCTGCTCTACAGTGAGCTCGAGCATGCCGTTCTCCTAGTTAGTGCGAGGTGCGCACTAGGTATTGTTTTGAATAAATCAGCTTAGCGGCGTTCAAAAGTAACTGACTGAGCAGTCAATTGGCAGCGACTACTCAGTGGCGAACATCGTAAAAATACGCTTGCTGAAACGTTTAATCTAGAATTTATGGCAGATTACGCGTTAATTGCGCAAGCTTGAAGGGCCACTCGGCGCCTGCCGTGGGACATTGGTCGTATGCTGGAATCGGTTACGATTGGACAAAATGTCGGGGCAAGCTCTAAAAAACAAGGAAATCCCGGTTTGAAACTCAGTGATATCGCACGTCTGGCCGGTGTGTCCGTCACCACCGCCAGCTATGTCATCAATGGCAAGGCCGAGCAACAGCGCATCAGTAGTGCGACTGTCGAGCGGGTGCGGGCCGTGGTCCAGGCCCACGGTTTTACGCCTAACCCACAAGCCGCCGGTTTGCGCAGCCGGCACACGCGCACCTTGGGCTTTATCCTGCCGGATCTGGAAAACCCCAGTTACGCACGCATCGCCAAGTTACTCGAACAGGGTGCGCGGGCGCGAGGCTATCAGCTGTTGATCGCCAGTTCCGACGACGAGGCCGACAGCGAGCGCCAGCTGCTGCAACTGTTCCGGGCGCGGCGTTGCGATGCGTTGTTTGTCGCCAGTTGCCTGCCGGCCAGCGATGACAGCTATCGCGAGCTGCAAGCCAAAGGCTTGCCGGTGATCGCCATCGACCGGGTCATGGAACCGGGCCAGTTCTGTTCGGTGGTCAGCGATGACCGCCAGGCCTGCCAGCAACTCACCAGCAGCCTGCTGCAACCGCTGCCCAAACAGATCGCGCTGATCGGCGCGCACCCGGAGCTGAGCATCAGCCAGGAACGTGCCGCGGGCTTCCGCGAAGCCCTGCACGGCTTTACCGGTGAGGTGATCATCGAACAGGGCGAAGCCTTCAGCCGAGCCTGCGGACGACAGTTGATGGAGCAATTACTGCAACGCCTGGGGCATTTGCCTGACGCCCTGGTGACCACGTCCTACGTACTGCTGCAGGGCGTGTTTGACGCACTGCACGACTTCCCGCTCAAGTCGCGCCCACTGCGCCTGGGTACCTTCGGCGATACTCAGTTGCTGGATTTTCTGCCGCTGCCGGTCAACGCCATGGCCCAGCAGCATCAACTGATCGCCGAAACCGCCCTGCGCCTGGCCCTGGCGGCCATTGAAGAAGAACACTACCAACCCGGCGTGCACGGCATCAGCCGAACCTTCAAGCAGCGCATTCACGAGGCCTGAGCGTGGAGCTGATCGACACCCACACCCACCTGGACTTTGCAGACTTCGATGACGATCGCCGCGAAGTCCTCGCCCACAGCCGTCAACGGGGTGTGCGGCGCATGGTGGTGCTGGGTGTCTATCAGAGAAACTGGCAACGCTTGTGGGACCTGGTGTTAGAGGATGAAGGCTTGTTCGCCGCTTTTGGCCTGCACCCGGTGTATCTCGATGAGCATCGCCCTGCCGACCTGCTGGAGTTGGGCGACTGGCTGACGCGGCTGCATGGCCACCGACAGCTATGTGCCGTGGGTGAAATCGGCCTGGATTACTTTTTGGAACACCTGGACCGTGAGCGCCAGCAAGCGCTGTTCGAGGCCCAACTGCACCTTGCGGTGGATTTTCAGCTGCCGGCCTTGCTTCACGTACGCCGCAGCCACGCCGCAGTGATCGCCACACTCAAGCGCATCCGCCTGCCGCGCGGCGGCATCATCCATGCGTTTGCCGGCAGCCGGGAAGAGGCCCGCGAGTACATCAAGCTCGGCTTCAAGCTGGGCCTGGGCGGCGCCGCCACCTGGCCGCAGGCCTTGCGCATGCACAAGGTGCTGGCGCAATTGCCCCTGGAAGCCGTGGTGCTGGAAACCGACGCACCGGACATGGCCCCGGCCATGTATCCGGGCCAGCGCAACAGCCCGCAGCACTTGCCGGATATCTGCGGCGCCCTGGCCGAACGGATGGGCATCAGTGCTTTAAGGCTGGCCGAGGCGAGCACGCGCAACGCGTGCGAGGTGTTCAATTGGTCGCCGGCTGGCGACTTGCAGATTCAAGGTCATCTTTGAGCGGGATCATGCAGCGCCGCACCCACGCCCATCGGTCCAAGGCGCGCCATTGACTTAGCGTTTCCGGCAATAATTCCTACACACGAAACGCGCCAATCAATTGCTTCAATTCCACCACCTGCAGCAACAACTGGCGGCTGGCCGCTTCCGTCTGGCCGGCGCCCTGCGCCGCGTGTTCACCCGCACGATTGATGGCAACGATATTCTGATCAATCTCATGGGCGACGGCCGTTTGCTGCTCCACGGCTGCGGCAATCTGCTGGTTCTGGTCGACGATCATGCCTACCGCACCGAGAATGTTTTCCAACGCTTGCTGCACCTTTTCCGACTGGCCTACCGTGCCGCTGGCCACCTCATGGCTGGCCCCCATGGCTTTTACCGCTGCGCCGACGCCACTGTGCAAGCGCCCGATCATCTGCTCGATTTCTTCGGTGGACTGCTGGGTACGTCGAGCCAGCGTGCGCACTTCATCGGCCACCACGGCAAAACCGCGCCCCTGCTCACCCGCGCGCGCCGCCTCGATCGCCGCGTTGAGCGCCAGCAGGTTGGTCTGCGCGGCGATGCTTTTGATGACTTCCAAGACGCTGCTGATGGACTGGCTGTCGGTGGCCAACTGGTTGATCACCCGCACCGACTCATCGATCTCCGAAGCCAGGCGCGTGATGCTACCTTGCTGGGATTGCACCAACCCACGGCCGCTGACGGTCTCATCGTTGACACTGCGGGCGCTGCTGACGGCCGCCGCGGCACTGCGCGCCACCTCCTGGGCGGTGGATGACATCTGGTTCATTGCCGTCGCCACTTGCTCGATCTGGCTGCGCTGGCCGGATACGGCCTGGTTGCTCTGCGCCGAGACCGCCTGCACTTGCCCGGCCTGCAACTCGACCTGGCCGACCGTGTGCCCGACGCGCTCGATCAGGTCGTGGATCTTGGCCACCGTACCATTGAATACCTGGCCCAGATCCCCCAGCTCATCGCGACTTTCGGCGACGAACGTGACCGTCATATCGCCGGCCGCCACCTTCTCCATCATCGCCCCAAGGCTGCGCAAGGTCGTGCGCGTGGAAGCATAGAAGCCTGCATACAAGTAGAAGATCAGCGCGAACACCGCCACCAGGGCCGTGACCAACAACACCATGTGCAGGCGTTTTTGTGCCAGACGCTGCTCCAGTTGTTGCTTGAGAAATGCCAGGGTGGCGTCATCCAGTTGGTAGGTCTTGGCCATCAGTTGACTGACGCTGTCGTAAAAGCCCTGCCAGGGCGCGTCCAGGGTTTCAGCCACCACCACTTGTTCTTCGAACAACTCAGCGCCCTCTTTGAGGCTGGCCTGGCTGGCATGTGCAGCGGTATCGAGCGCCGCGTGCGCGGCATTGCTGGCACCGAGCGCATCCTGCAACTTCAAGCCATATTCGCCCTGGAGCTTTTCCAACTGCTGCAGCAGTTCGTCAAAACGTGTGCTGGAGGATGAATTGATAAAGCCCTGGCCCAGGGAGTACGCGCCCATCGCACGGCCCTCCCCGAGCAATTGGGTGACTTGCGGGGTGACGGCGGTAATCAGCTCGCTGAGCTGGCGCAGATCGCTCTGCGAATCACCGCTCAAGCCGGATTGACTGGCGATAATCTGGCTGAGTATCTGGGCCTGGTTGAGCAATTTGCCGATCAACGCGCTTTTATTGAGCAGTGACGTTTCCTGCTGCTGAGCCTTGAACGCGGCGATCAGCTCGTCACGCTTGGCGTCGAAGGCTGCAACCTGTTCGGGCTGGGCGGCCATCGCGCTGAGTGACTGCACGCGGGCGAGCACACTCTGCTCCAAGGCACCGATCCTGGCTTCAAGGTCGCCGGCCTTGCCGGACTGGTCCAGGGTGGCGTTGATCTGCACCTGGTTATTGAGCGCTTCCAGTTCGCGACGTACCACCAGGCTGCTGCCGAGCAGGTCAAGGCTTTGCAGTTCGATGCGGGTGCCCTGGAATTCAGCCCAGGCGTCACGCACCAGAAAGTAGTTGGTCGCCAGCATCGGCAGCAGGAACAGCACGCTGATCAGACTGAACTTCATGCCGAAACTCAGGCGATTCATCAACGCGACGGCAGGATAGAGCAAGCGCTTCACGGGCAATCTCCCTTTCTTTTATTTTTATTGAGGCGCAGGGCGGCGGCAGATAGCCACTATTTGGCGCTCTGTCTATATAGCTCAATTTGAAAGGGAGTTTTGTAACGTAAGGTTAACGGCAGGGGGGTGGCCCCTGCCGACTATTTCAGGGCAACACGGTCCAGATTGCGAACCCGGCATACCACAGCACCGCCGCGCGCAGCAGCAGTTCCCACAGCCGATCAAGGCTGTTGATGCCCTCGGCGCCCACCGCCGGCGGCAGTATTTCCGCGGCGGCCAGGCCAACTTTTTCCACCAGCTGCGCAGCGCTGATATCCCAGCTCAGCAATTCGTGGAGCATCACCCGACTGACGCCGACGAAATTGCCCACCAAGGCAAAGCTCGCCGCCAGCAGGCGCACCGGCAGCCAGTCAAAGGCATGACGCAATTGCGTGGCGCGTTCGGCCACCAAAGGGTTCTGGCTGTGCTCGCTGGCCAGCGCCAGCAGGCGGTAAGCCAGCACGGCCACCGGGCCCAGCAGGAAATACCAGAAAATCACCGCAAAAAAGCTCTGGTACGCCTGCCACAGCAAATAGCCTTGAACTCGTTCAAGCAATTGCTCGCCATTGTCGGCACCCAGCTTCAGGTCACGTTCGGCGACATGCTCGGCGGCTTGCAGGTCACCACGCCGCCAGGCATCACGAAACGGTCCCAGCGCGGCCAGCAGATCGCCACGGCCCAGGCTATAAATCACCACCAGCAAATGCACCGGTAACGCCAACAAGCCATAGGCCACGGGTTCCAGCACCAGCAGCAACAAGCCCAGCAACGCCACGGGCAGCACCACCAGCATCAACAGGATCAGCCAGGGCCGCTTGCCCATGCGCGGGCTCGATTCAAGCTTGGCCAGCTCTCGCAACCACCCGCCGTCGCGCTGCAACCGCTGCCGCAAGGCCGAGAATTTCTCGATCCATACCGCCAGCACCAGCACCAGAAAACTCATTGTGTGTGTCCTCCATCCTGCAGCGCGCCGCGAAAGCGCATCCAATCAAAAGCCGGGCCCGGGTCGGTTTTGCGGCCCGGGGCAATGTCGCTGTGACCGCAGATACGTTGGGGGGTAATCGCAGGGTAGGCTGCGAGCAACTGGCGCGTCAGGTCAATCAGCGCTTCATATTGGGCATCGGTGAACGCCAGCTCGTCCGTGCCTTCCAGCTCCACCCCCAGCGAGAAGTCATTACACACTTCGCGCCCGTCGAAACTGGATACCCCCGCGTGCCAGGCCCGGTCCTGGCATGCAACAAACTGCGTCACCTTGCCGTCGCGCTCAACCAGAAAATGCGCAGAGACCCGTAGGCCGGCAATACCTTCAAAGTAGGGATGTTCCGAGGCGTCCAGGCGGTTCTGGAAAAACTCTTGTACCTTGCCGGTGGCAAACTGCGCCGGGGGCAAGCTGATGTTATGTACCACTAACAGTGATATCTCGCCTGCCGGGCGCTCGTTGAAGTTGGGCGAAGGGCAATGGCGAATCCCCTCGAACCAACCGCTGACGGGGTCCAACTGCATACAGGCTCCTTGAATGAGACGAAGTGTTACCAGTATGCCGCGTTCCGCCCTGCGGTTGCGATCACTTGCCGCGATTGAGTTGACGCAGGTCGCCAATCACCGCAGCCAGCGCACGGTCAAACAGCAAGCCCTCGTCCAGGCTGCGCAGGGTGCCCCGCTTAAAAGCCATGGCCAATTGGCCGGCGGTTTTTTCCAGAACCTTGAGCCCCGTGCGGCTGACAAAAATATAGCGCTGGGTCGGCGCCATGATCGCTGTGAGCTTGCACCGCAGCGCGGTGTCTTCGTCCTGCTGGAACTCCACCCAACCGCCGACCCGCAATGAGTGAATCTTGAGCAGGTCCGGGTCATCAGGCGGCAGGTCTTCGAAGGCTTCCGGGGTGCCGAGAACGAAGGGCTCGCGGACTTCAATCAACCCATCGCCCTCCCCGCTTTCGCCTGTTTGAACATGCACGGCCTGCAAGCGCAAAAAGAACTCACGGGTGCTGAAAGGATCGAACGCCGCCCCGGCCAAACCGTCGCGCAACGCCTTGAGCAATCCCGGCAACTGCTCCAGCAAATGCCGGCCCGCTTCGGTGTCATCGCGCAGGCTGACGCTCCAGATCAACTCGTCCATGGTGCGCAGGCCGGTCTGCCACTGCACCGATTGTTCGCCGTGCTTGAGAGCGGCCTGCAACAGTACTTGGCTCCAGGTTTGTTGCAGGAATTGCACCACGAACGGCGGCAGAACTTTGCCCAACAACCGCCGGTTCAGCGCCTGTGCCACACGCTGGCGAGCAACTTCGGTGCGCAGCCGCCCTTCCTCGACGTCTCGGGTGTGCTGTTCGAGCAGCTCACTGTGCTTCCGCTCTTCTTGCATGAATGTGCTGAAGTGCGTCAGCAACTGCTGAAAAATCGCCGGATCTTCGACGAACTCATTCAATAGCTGCTGGATAACCTGTTCGATACGCAGGTACAGGCTGTCGTGTTGATAGCCGCTCTGCGGGTTGCAGCCCATGGCGGCACTGGCGATGTGATTGAGCAGACGCCGTGCCGGATGCTCGGGGCAGCTAAACAGGCTCTTGTCCAGCACGGCGACTTTCAATATTGGAATCTGCAAGCGAGCAATCAGCGCTTTGAAGCCGTGGGGCACGCTGCGGTCATTGAGCATGAACTCAAAAAGCAGGGCGACGAGGTTGATCACATCCTCGTCTGCCGTCTCCACCACGCGCGACTTGCCGCTCTTTACGCTGACTCGGGTCAGCAGCTGTTCAAGTTGGTTACGCAGGTCAAAATCGTCCTCAGCCTCTGGCTCCGGTACATATTGTTGCAAATGCGAAAGCAGGCGCAGCAGGTCTCGGGGGGCGATGGGTTGCGGTTGCGCGCTGGCTTCAAGGATCGGCGCCACGCTGCCGCGCACCGCGACCAGCAAAGTTTGCAATGCGCTAAACGCCTGTTGGCCGCTTTCGTCCCGCGCGGGTTCGGCAGCCGGTGAATGGGCTTGGTGCTGAAGCTCACGAGCCACACGCCCGCCAGCACGACGGGCCGGCACACTCTTGAGTTCAGGCAAGACCCCGGTAGCGACCAGCAGTTGATTGGCTTCGCCATAGAGCTGGTCGGCATCGCTGAGTACGTATCTCTCAAAAAGCTTGAGCATGATCAGCTTGACCCGGATCTCCACCCCCAGGCTGCGGCCCGCCTGCAGAAAAAACTGGCACAGCAGTGCGGGGCCCAGTGGGTTCTCACGCTCGTTCATGCGCCTGCCCAACACCTCGCCCAACCGCGCGCTCAATTGCCCGAGCGCCAGGCCGTCACGGTGTCGCACCCGACCGAGCATCGCTTCCAGCGCCACGGCCTTTTCCCGGTCATCAGCCCGTGTACCACAGGCCACCTCGTAGGACACCACCGGCACAGGATGCAACTCGTCGCTCTTGGCCTGGCCCAGATTGGCGAAGGCGGCAAACAGTTGCTCCATGAACACGCGTTCGAAGTTCTTGCGCTTGAGGCGCAGGTCGCGCATGGCCTCGAAGAAAATATGCTGGTCAACGGTGCTGCGAGCCTTGTCGGCCATTTCGAACAGGGTGTCGTCGGCGTTATCGAACAGTTCCTGCAATCCCTGCTGCAGTTGCTGAGCCGCTTTGTCACGCACTTGCACCACCGCCACCGGTAGGCGTGCGAGCGGCGATGGCGTGGACTGTGCCTGCTTGATAGGCACCACCTTCCCGTCATTGTGCATCCTGGCCTCCTGAAACGGCGGGTGTTGAGATGGGCAAAGAACGCGAGCAGGCCTTTTGGGCGCTGCACGTACCCGATCACCATCAGGACGTCAAAGCTATGACGCCAATTGCAAGGCGCGAGATTATCTTGCAAATGTGGGGGGTTGCGCCAGCAAACTCTGCCCCTGCGCGGTAAATGAGTGACGAGCCTGGGTTCAAAACCACGCAGCCCCTATAATTGCGGCACTTTGTTTGTGGAGCCTGTTATGCCGAACCTCCGTCTTGCCGACCTCACCGCCGAAATCGATGCCAACGTGCGCCGCGCACTGCTGGAAGACATCGGCAATGGTGATATCACCGCACAGTTGATCCCGGCCGAACGGCTGGCCAAGGCTACGATCATTACCCGCGATGCGGCCGTTATCGCCGGAACCGCCTGGGTGGATACGGTGTTCCGCCAACTGGACCCGCGAGTCGCCGTGCACTGGCAGGTGGTCGATGGTGAACGTGTCAGTCCCAACCAGCCGCTGTTTCACCTTGAAGGTCCGGCCCGTTCGCTGCTCACCGGTGAACGCAGTGCGCTGAATTTCCTGCAGATGCTGTCAGGCGTAGCCACCCGCGCCCAATACCTGGCGGATTTCGTCGCCAGCACCCAGGTCAAGCTGCTGGACACGCGCAAGACATTGCCGGGCCTGCGCCTGGCACAGAAATACGCAGTCACCTGCGGCGGTTGCCACAATCATCGCATCGGGTTGTATGACGCTTTCCTGATCAAGGAAAACCATATTGCCGCATGCGGGGGCATCGCCCAGGCAATCGGTGCCGCCCACAAAATCGCCCCGGGCAAGCCGGTGGAAGTCGAAGTGGAGAGTCTGGAGGAATTGCGCGAAGCACTGGCGGCGGGCGCCGACATCATCATGCTCGATGAACTGAGCCTGGACGACATGCGCGAAGCCGTGCGGCTGAATGCGGGCAAGGCAAAGCTGGAAGCCAGCGGCGGGATCAATGAAAGCACCCTGCTGCCCATCGCCGAGACCGGCGTGGACTACATCTCCATTGGCGCGATGACCAAGGATGTGAAGGCAGTGGATTTGTCGATGCGGCTCAGTATCTAAAGAGCCTTGACTGCAGGAGCGAGCTTGCTCGCGAAAAACGTTAACGAAAACGCGTGATCTCTGAGTGCACGCGGTGCCTTCAAGTTTTTCGCGAGCAAGCTCGCTCCTACGGGTTGCTTTTAAACTACAAGGTTATTCATCTCGCAGTACTCGTCCCATTCGACACCCAGCACGTCGGCGGCCTCCTTGTGCAAGGCCAGCCGTGCGGCTTCGAACTCTTCCGGTGTGGAGGTGTACTTGAGGGTCAGTTCCCAAGGCTGGAGGTTCTGGCTCTCTGCCTCGTCCTCAAATGCCCACTGAATCTGATCACGCTGGTCATCAGCGCTCAGGTCCTTGATCTCTTCTTTAAGCTGCGGCGTTGCCTCGATGTATTTGTCGAGAGCTGTCTGGTGCCGAACTTCCTGGGTCATCTCAGTCGTGGTCATGTCGTTCTCTTAGATCGAGGAATGGGGATGCATCTGGGTCATCAAGGTTGTGCAGATACGAAAGAGCAGGCGCGAATGCCGGCTCGTCTGGCCTTCAGAACCATTCTGGGATCAACTGAAAACATTGCCTTTGAAACTAGTGTTGCCTTGGTGCCCGAGACAGGAATCGAACCTGCGACCTTCGCGTTACGAGTGCGCTGCTCTACCGGCTGAGCTACACGGGCGGTGGGCTAAAGCTAGCACCGCATTGGGCATGCGGCAACCGACTCGCTCACCGCCCGGCAGCCGTCACGCGCCGTTGGCGCTACAACCCTTGGCGACGTACTGCGCTTCGGCCGTGGTTGCACACGTCCAGCCGGTGGTGGCGCTGCGCGTCAGGGTGATGGTCTTGCCCAACACGGGCGCAGGCGCATCGAGGATTTCACAGCTGATGGAGCCGGTGCCCGTGGCGACATCTCCGGTCACATCGATCTTGCAGTTGGCGGTGGGGCTGTTGCCGCCGATCAAATCAAGCTTCGGCACAGTGCCTTGGTTAATGACGTCCTCGTAGCCGGCCTTCAACGCGCTGACTTCAGCCAGCCCCGCCGTGAACTTGGCCTTGGCCTGGTGCTTGGTGTACATGGGCAAGCCAATCGTCGCCAAGATGCCGATGATTGCCACGACGATCAACAATTCGATCAAGGTAAAGCCTTTCTGACGCATCACTTTCACTCTCCAGAATAAAACCATGACAAGGCGCGTCCTGCGCCCCGTATTGTGCAGCGGCGCCAGTGTACTCAACCCTGCGCGGCCAATCGCATACCAGACGTACAATCTGACATTTTACCGCCCGACGCCAGCGTGCCTGCATCCACGCTCTGACTAAGCTGTAAATTCTCAAATTGCATGTGCGAACGGGATATGAACGACACCTCAACGATTTACGCCTGGCAAGGCATCAACCGCAAAGGCCGCAGGGTGTGCGGGCAAATCGCCGGTCATGACCTTGCCCTGATCAAGGCACAACTGCGCCAGCAAGGGATCTGCCCCGAGCGAGTGCGCAAGATATCGTCAGGCCTGCCAAGCCTGGCTACGCCGGTACAGCCTGCGGACATTGCCCTGCTCACCCGCCAGTTGGCGACGTTGTTGAAGGCCGGCATCCCGCTGTTGCAAGCCTTCGATATCATCAGCGACGGCGTGGAAACCCGGCAGCTGCGCGAGCTGGTCAAAAGTCTGAAACAACACGTTGCCGCCGGTAACAGCCTCGCCGAAACGCTGCGCCAATACCCGCGTTACTTCGATGACCTGTACTGCCATTTGATTGCCGCAGGTGAACAGGCAGGTGCCTTGGAAACGCTGCTGGAACGAGTGGCCATTCACCTGGAAAAAAGCCAACGGCTCAAGACCAAAATCAAGAAAGCCATGACCTACCCTCTCGCAGTGCTGGTGGTGGCCGGCGTGGTCAGCGCAGTGTTGTTGGTGCATGTGGTGCCGCAGTTTCAGAACCTGTTCGCCGGGGTCGACAGCCAATTGCCCGGTTTCACCTTGGGGGTCATCGCCCTTTCAGACTTTCTGCAACAAACCTGGTGGATGCTGGCGTTGGGCCTGGGCGCGGCAATAGGCGGGCTGCGCTACGCCTACCGTGTTTCTCCTGGTTTTCGCCACCGAGTGCAGGCAGGTTTGTTGAACGTCCCCCTGGCAGGCAAACTGTTGAACAAAGCTGCCGTCGCCCGCTACGCCCGTACGCTCTCAACCACCTTTGCGGCAGGTGTTCCCCTGTCGCAGGCACTGGGTTCGGTGGCCGGCGCAGTCGGTAATGGCCCCTTCAAACAGGCAATCGAACATATGCGTCACGATGTATCCACAGGCATGCAGTTGCATCAATCCATGGCCGGCAGCGGTCTGTTTCCCGGCATGGCGATCCAGATGACGGCCATTGGCGAAGAGTCCGGCACCCTGGATCACATGCTGGAAAAGGTCGCCAACCATTACGAGGCCGACGTAGAGACCCTTGTCGATAACCTGACCAGCCTGATGGAACCGCTGATCATGGTTGTGCTGGGGAGCATAGTTGGCGCGTTGGTGATTGCGATGTACCTGCCGGTGTTTCAATTAGGGTCGGCATTTTGAGCGCGTTGCCGGGCGAGCAGCCTTGGGCGTTTGTCGGCATGGCGCTGGTGCTGGGCCTGATCGTTGGCAGCTTTCTCAATGTGCTGGTATGGCGTTTGCCCAAAATGCTCGAGCGGGAATGGCGCGCCCAGGCCAATGAGATTCTCGGCCTGCCTGTCGCGCCGGCGGGGCCGGTTTATAACCTGATGCGCCCCCATTCCTGCTGCCCACGCTGCGGCCAGCCGATCCGCCCCTGGGAAAATATCCCCCTGCTCAGCTACCTGATGCTCAAGGGGCGTTGCGCCCATTGCCATGAACGCATCAGCGTGCGTTACCCCTTCACTGAGCTGGCCTGTGCGCTGATATCCGCCACTGTCGCCTGGCACTTCGGTTTTACCTGGCAAGCTGGCGCGGTGATGCTGCTGAGCTGGGGGTTGCTGGGCATGAGCCTGATCGATGTGGAACACCAACTGCTGCCGGACGCCTTGGTGCTGCCGCTGCTATGGCTGGGACTTATCCTCAACAGCGCAGGCCTGCTGGCGACATTGCCCGATGCGTTATGGGGCGCAGTGTGGGGTTACATGAGCCTGTGGAGCGTGTTCTGGCTGTTCAAGCTGATCACCGGCAAGGATGGCATGGGCCATGGCGACTTCAAGCTATTGGCATTGTTAGGTGCCTGGGGCGGCTGGCAGATACTGCCGATGACGCTGCTGATGGCATCACTGCTCGGCGTGTTTACCGGGCTGCTGCTGATGTGCTGGCACAAGCAACGCGTGTCGGCACCGATGCCGTTTGGCCCCTGCCTGGCAATTGCCGGCTGGATTGCATTGCTCTGGGGTGGTCAAATAACCGACTTCTATTTGCAGTCTGTCGGTTTCAGATGACCACTCCTGTTGCAACACCCTGGATTCTCGGCCTTACGGGCGGTATCGGCAGCGGTAAAAGCGCTGCGGCCGAGCACTTCACCAAGCTGGGTGTCGACCTGGTTGACGCCGATCATGCCGCCCGCTGGGTGGTCGAGCCCGGCCGGCCGGCGCTGGCGCGCATTGCCGAGCATTTCGGCAGCCGTGTGCTGCAGCCAGATGGTCGGCTGGACCGCGCCGCGTTGCGCCAATTGATTTTTGAAGTTCCCGAAGAACGTCTCTGGCTGGAAGGCTTGTTACACCCGCTGATCGCCGAAGAGATTCAAAATCACCTGGCGCGCGCCCGGTCGCCTTACGCGATTCTGGTGTCACCGCTGCTGATCGAATCCGGCCAATACAGCATGACCCAGCGCATCCTGGTGATCGACGTGCCGCAATCGCTGCAGATTCAGCGTACCCTGCAGCGCGACGGCATCAGCGAGCAACAGGTTCAGGCCATTCTCAAAGCCCAGTCCAGCCGCGAAGACCGCCTGAACCATGCCGATGACGTACTGGTCAATGACCAGGACCTTGCCTGGCTGCACGGCGAGGTCGAGCGGCTGCATCACTTTTACCTTACTTTGCGTGGAGGCCGATCATGAGCCAACCCTTGACCGTCGATTGCCCAACTTGCGGCGCACCCGTGGAATGGAAACCCGACAACCTCAACCGGCCGTTCTGCTCGGACCGTTGCAAACTCATCGACCTGGGGGCCTGGGCCGCTGAAGAACATAAGATCCCCGTGGCGCCGGACGCCGAAGATGAGTTGTTTTCCGAAGATTTGCAGCCGCGCCATTAAGGCCGCATAAAGGCGTACTCCTGCTGGTCGTCGAGGTTTTCCGCAAGGTATTGCAACTCGTCGGCCAGGTCTTCGAAGCTGCGAACGCCCTTGCTCTGCTGCACCACCGCGCTCAGCATGGCGCGCAGGGTCAAGCCTGGGTCAAAACCGATTTCCTGCGCTGCATCCTGGCTTCTGCGCAATTCCTGCCGTGCCCACTCGTACACACTCATCACTGGCGCTCCTGAAATTTCGCAGAGCATGGGCCTGTGCGGCCAACCGGTTTTTGATCTGGATCAACCCCGCGAATCGTCATCTTTCCACGGTGCCGAGAGGTAGCGGGTGCGGTTGAACGTTTCCAGCCATTCCGGGCAGAACACCACGAGGGCACTGACCACCATGCCGTTGATAAACGCTTCGGGAAAGATGATCAGCCACAGGTAGCCGACAAAGTCCTCCAGCCAGTGCGGCATCGCAAATCGCCCATCGAACCACAGCAGCCCCAGGCCGACCAGCAGGCAAAGCAAGGCCGACAACGCTGCGGCGAAAAAGCCTGAGCAGAAGATATACACAAAAGGGTTGCGCGGTTGCGCCCGCTCCACCAACACCGCGCAGGTCTCGGTTACCAGCACCGGAAGCACGATCAACAGCAGGCCATTCACGCCGACGGCCGCGAGGTCCTGACGCCCCAGCCAAACCAATCCCAACTGCGCGGCAAACCCACCGAGGACTGCCAGCGGCCAATCCAGCAACAGGGTCACGGCGGTCATGCCGATGAAGTGGTAAGACACCCCCGTATCGAAATCGCGCCGTACCAGCCACAACATGAACAGCGCGAACACCGTACCGAACAGCAAATGCTGGCGCCGTCGGTCGGCAAACAATTCGACCCAGGGCGCGTGCAAGATCGCCCAGATCACCACCGGTGCATACAACAGCCAGCCGATGCCGAGAGTTTGGGGCGCCAACACCGCCGCGCCGATCACCGCCTCACCTGCCTCACCGCCTGATGGCCTGCCATGGGCCTGGCTGGGTTGATGTTGTACATAAACGCCTCGTTTCCAGAATCGCTGCCGGATGGCAGCCCACATCCCCGTTCAGTTGCAGAGTAGCGCGTTATAAGGCCCGGATGATGCGCGCCATCGTCGCGCACAATGCGCATCCACCAGGCAACACGGGCCGCTGCAAGTCTTCCTGCGGTCATCATTTGAACGCTAAGCTACGTCTATGGATGACTCAGATTATTTGCGGCTGCTCACCGTAGCAGCCGAACAAGCCAACGCGTTTCTGTCCAATGCCCGCAAATGGGAGCGTGAGCGTTGGGTCTGCCTGCGCCTGCTACAAGGCCTGAATGTGCCCTATCGCGCCGAAGAGTTCCACGCGGCCGGCCAAGAGCCGCCGGATGTGCTGTTTCGCGACGCCAGTTTCGAAGTGTTCTTTGTGTTGGACGAAGGCCGTCGCCTGAACGACGAATGGCGCGACGAACTGCTGCGCAGGCGCAGCGCCTTCTCCTTGAGCCAACTGGTGCGGCGCGAAGCCAAGCCAAGGCGCATTCCCGCCCATGAATTTCTATTGCGCCTGGCACCGACACTGCGCAAAAAAGCGCATAACTATAAAGAGCGCGGAATGGACCTGGGGGAACTGGACCTCATCGCCTTCACCAGCCTCAAGCGCGAAGTGCTGGACCTCAACAGCCACTTTCCGCCGCCAACCGAATATCTGCGCCAGGGTTGGCGCTCACTGTCGCTGGTGGGACCGACCTTTGCGCGGGTACTGTTCGCCCATCCGGACGCCCCGGATTTCTTGCGCAACAACCTGGGCCGCAGCATAGTGTTCGATGTGGGCATCAGCCTTTGATGCCCCGGCTGTAACGTGATGCCCTTTTGCAACGTCTACCTGACGAGGCTTTTATGACCAGCCGCCTGAAACCCGATGATCAACAGCATGTCGAAGAGTACCTGCAACTTTCCCAGCACAGAGTCGAGCGCAAGCCTTTCAGGCCGTGGCTGCTCCTTGGTGTGGTGCTGGTGGTGGTGATCGGGCTCGGTTTGCTGAGCCGCCTTTTGAGTTACCTGACGCTATGAGCTGCCTGGCGCTCGCGGGGGTGACTGCTCCGATTTCTTTTAGCCTTGCGAGATATTCCCATGACTCATCGTATTATTGTCGTCGGCGGCGGTGCCGGCGGCCTGGAGCTAGCGACCCGCCTGGGTAAGACTCTGGGCAAACGCGGCAAAGCCAGCATCACGCTGGTGGACACCAACCTGACGCATATCTGGAAACCGCTGCTGCACGAAGTAGCCGCCGGCTCGCTGAACTCTTCGGAAGACGAACTCAATTACGTCGCCCAGGCGAAATGGAACCACTTCGAGTTCCAACTGGGGCGTATGAGCGGGCTTGACCGTGAACAGAAGAAAATCCAACTGGCCGCTACCCTCGACGAAGAAGGCCGAGAACTGGTGCCCGCGCGCGTACTGGGTTACGACAGCCTGGTCATTGCTGTGGGCAGCACCACTAACGATTTCGGCACCGAAGGCGCAGCGCAGCATTGCCTGTTCCTCGACACCCGTAAGCAGGCCGAGCGCTTTCATCAGCAGTTGCTCAACCATTACCTGCGCGCCCACGCCGGGCAAACCGACACGGTAGAACAGATCAGCGTCGCCATCGTCGGCGCCGGCGCCACCGGCGTTGAACTGGCCGCCGAACTGCATAACGCTGCCCATGAGCTGGCAGCGTACGGCCTGGACCGCATCAAGCCGGAAAACATGCACATCACCCTGATCGAAGCCGGCCCACGGGTATTGCCCGCGCTTCCGGAGCGCATTGGCGGGCCTGTGCATAAAACTCTGGAGAAACTCGGGGTGACCGTGCTGACCAACTCGGCAGTCAGCGAAGTGACCGCCGACGCGCTGATCACCAGCAGCGGCCAAGTGATCCCGGCCAGCCTCAAGGTATGGGCCGCCGGGATTCGCGCACCGGGTTTTCTCAAGGACATCGATGGCCTGGAAACCAACCGCATCAATCAATTGCAAGTGCTGCAAACCCTGCAAACCACCCGCGACGAAAACATTTTTGCCTTCGGCGACTGCGCGGCCTGCCCGCAGCCGGGCACCGACCGCAACGTGCCGCCACGTGCGCAAGCCGCTCACCAACAGGCTTCACTGCTCGCCAAGTCGCTGAAGCTGCGGATTGAAGGCAAGGCGCTGCCGACCTACAAGTACACCGACTACGGCTCGCTGATCTCGCTGTCGCGCTTTTCGGCTGTGGGTAACTTGATGGGCAACCTGACCGGCAGCGTCATGCTGGAGGGCTGGTTGGCGCGGATGTTCTACGTGTCGTTGTACCGTATGCACCAGATGGCGCTGTATGGCTTTTTCCGTACGGCGATGCTGATGCTGGGCAGCAAGATCGGACGTGGAACCGAGCCACGCCTGAAACTGCATTAACAACGCCCACCCCTTGTGGGAGCTAGCTTGCTCGCGAAGCGGTGTGCCAGTGACGAAC
>NZ_JASLAW010000205.1 GCF_030147005.1 Pseudomonas sp. | reverse complement strand
AGCTTGCTCCCGCCGGGCTGCGAAGCGGCCCCCAAAAAGCGGAAGCGTTGCGCCCTCCAGCGGGAGCAAGCTCCCTCGCCACGATGCTTTGATTTGGTGCGCGACTAACTTGAACTTCAACCAGGCCCGCTTCATCTAATTAGCCTTGAAACCTGATGGAGCCCCGTCGTGCCCAGAATCATTTCGCCCAACAGCCCGGAAGCGGCTCTGACCGACCACAGCGAGCACAACGCCAAAATCTTCGGTTCCCCCAAGGACCGTCTCGACTTCTATCGTCGCGAGATCCAGTACGAAACCAGCATCCTGGCCAACCGCACCGATGCCTACCTCACCGCACAATCGTTCCTGGTGATTGCCTTTGTCTCCGGGATGGGCAATCTCAACCCGGAGTGGGGCAAGTTGTTCACCCTGATCGTGCCGGTCATTCTCGCCGCGCTGGGTATTCTCAGCTCACTCAACGCCTGGCCCGGCATACGTGCCGCCTACGAGATCATCGATCACTGGCACTACAAACAAAGTGAGCTGTTGCGCAGTGAGCCGGTCATGGGCATGGCCTACGATGAATCGCCGCTGTTTTCCGAAATGGAGTCGACCCACAAGGGCTACCGCAAGTCACTGCTGTTTTCCATGCGTGCGCCCTGGTTGTTCATGGGGTTCTGGCTGGTGCTGGGCATCTATGCCTTCTATATCCAGATCGACAACCCATTGCGATGAGCAATCGGAGGGAACTTCACTCGGTCACGCGACGCCTTAGCTTTACGGGGTACAAACGCCCCACAGGCCTGCAAAGAGGTGTGCCATGACGACAAACAACGATCCCCAGACCAGTGACCGCAACGACCCGGCGATCGAGGGCGGCGAGCCGGCTCCCGGCACCGCTGCCGACGCCCCCAAGGACCCAACGCCGGCAAGCGATCCAAAGGCCAAGGAAAACGACTACAGTCCAGACTTCAAGCCTGAGCGCGAGCACAAGCCTGAAACCGATGCCGATATCGATACTCAAGGCGGTTAGAGGAGACACTTATGTCAAAAGAATTGGACGAAGAACTCAACGATCCTGGCAATGAAGACCCAGGCTCGTTGATGGACGATGCCGAGGTGCCGCTCAACGATCTGGATGAAGCGGCGGATGTCGGTAAAACCGAAGATCAGGACTGATCCGGCGGCGGGCCGGAGGGATCGCTGAGCTTGAAGTAGAGCTCTTCTTCAGGCGGGCCATCCAGCGACACCTCCTGGCTCACCACGCGGTGATCCATCAAGGTCCGCGCCTGATCACGGCTGATGTTGACCACCGTGGTGCGCTTGCCGGTAACCACATACACCACATCCACGCCGTGGCCGGCCAATTGCGCCAGGTAATCGGCGCGCGGCAAATCCTCGCCGATTTCAAACTGGTGTTGTTCGCGCACCGTGACGCCGCTGGCCCGCGCCAGGTACTGCTGCGAATAACCCAGGCGCCGGCGTTCCTCTAGTAATCGTAGGCCTATCTTTTTCATCGGCTGACTCGCGCTGTTGATACTGACTTTGAAACCCCGGCGCGGCACAGGATTCAATTTTTTTGCGCGGCTCGCCGTTCGTACCACACCAGCATCGGTTGGGTGCTCAGGCCATGCACCATCACGCTCAACGCAATCACCGAGAGGGTGAGATTCACCGCCACGGCGCTGCTGGTGCCGATCAACCCGTGGTTAAGAGCGTAGAACAGGTAATAGATGCTGCCAATCCCGCGAATCCCGAACCAACTGACCAGGCTGCGTTGGCGACGGTCCATCAGGCTGCCCCAAGGCATGGCGAACACGCTGACCGGGCGAATCACGCAAAACAGCAGCGCGGCCAGCGCCAGTGCGCGCCAATCCCAATGACTGACCAGCACGATGCCCAGTACGGTCACCAGGAACACTTCCATGGACCGCTCCACCAGGCTGCCGAAGGCCAACATATCGCCCATCATCACGCCTGCGGCGATCTGCGAATCCTGCAATTGGCTGACATCGCCATGCAGCGCCTGCTCAGGCTCGATCTCCAGGTGGCCCACGACGGGCTGCGCCAGATGCTCGGCCGGGGTCTGGGCGTAACCGGTGGCTTTGAACTCGGCCTGGCGCAGCCCCAGGCCCGCCGCGAACACCGATAGAAAGCCATAGCCGCCGACGGCTTCGGCGGTTACATAAGCCAGGGCGATCAGCGCCAGCGTCAGGTAATCATTGGGTGACAAGGTACTGTCGGCATTGATCAGGCGCATGCGCAAGGTCACACGCCCGATGCCACGGCCCATCCAGTAACCGATCAACAGCCCGACCGGCACCGCCCACAGCAGGTTTTTCAGCACCCAACCAACGATCCAGTCGCCGTCGGTACCGCCGTGCTGCATGAGCAGCAGGCCGAAGATCACAAAAGGGAAGGCGGTACCGTCGTTCAAGCCGGCTTCACCGGACAGGCCGAAGCGCAGCGCGTCGTAGTCCTGGGCGTTGTTGACCTGAACCAGGCCGGCCAGCACCGGGTCGGTGGGCGCCAGTATCGCGCCGACCAGTAGCGACACCCCCCATGACAACTCAAACAGGTAATGCAGCGACAGGCAGGTGCCGAGAATGGTCAGCAACATCACCGGCCCGGCCATGCCAAAGGCGATGCGCCAAGTGCGGTGTTTGAGCGGCAGGCGCAGTTTCAACCCGCTGACAAACAGCGAAAACAGCACGGCGACTTCCGTCAGGTGTTCCATCCAGCGGGCGGAGCCCTTGACGTCCAGGTGCAGCAGGTCCACGCCCAGCGGGCCGATGGCAATGCCTAACAGAAGGCACACCGCCGAAGTGGTCACCGGCATCCAGCGCAGGTAAGAAGAGGTAAGGGCGAGAATGAGCAACACAGCGCCCAATACGGCCAGCCATAAAATAAATGTCATCGAACGAGTACCGGGGCCGTGGTTGGTACAGTTTTTGAGGGCCGCCGCCGGGTGCAGGTTCAATGTGATTGCGGTGAGTTTCAGCCCAGGCCGGCGGCGGGTCCGGACCTCATTGGATTCGGTCCATCAGCAAGCGCTCCAGGGTTTCAACCGGCAACGGCCGGCTGAACAGATACCCCTGGATCTGGTCGCAGCCGGCCTCTTTCAGGAACGCCAGTTGCGCCTGGGTTTCCACCCCTTCAGCGACGACCCGCAGCTTCAGACTGTGGGCCAGTTCGATGATCGTGCGGGTGATTGCCGCATCCTGCGGGTTGGTGGTGACTTCGCGGATAAACGCGATGTCGATCTTCAGCGTGTCGATGGGGAAGCGGCGCAGGTACGCCAGGCTTGAGTAACCGGTGCCAAAATCGTCAATGGCGATCTTTACGCCCATGGCGCGCAAGCGTTGCAGGGCGGCGATGGTGTGCTCGGTGTTTTCCATCAACGAACCTTCGGTGAGTTCCACCTCCAGCCAGTGGGCGTCAACCCCGGTTTGGGCAAGGATGTGTTCGATATCGGCAATCAGGTCGCCCTCGATCAACTGATGCCCGGAGACGTTGACCGACACTTCAATGGCGCCGAGGCCGTTCAATTGCCAGGCGGCGATCTGTTGGCACACGCGTTCGATCACACAGCGCCCCACGGGCACGATCAGCCCGAGGTTTTCCAGGATCGGCACGAACACCGCGGGCGATACCGCGCCATAGCCGGGCCGATCCCAGCGCAGCAAGACTTCCAGGCCGCAGACTTCGCCGGTGGCCAGCTCGACCTTGGGCTGGTAGTGCAGGGCAAACGCTTGTTGTGCAACCGCCTCGCGCAGGTCGTGCTCCAGGTCTTGCCGGGCCAGGCCGTGCACGTTCATCTGCGCGTTATCGCCGCCGCGCTGTTGCAATTGCTGCTCAAGCATCAGGCTGTGTTGCTTGAGCTCGTCGCCGTGGGCCTTGAGCCGCAGCAGGTTACGCACCCGCAGCCACAGCTCGACGCGTTCGACCGGCTTGCTGATGAATTCCTCGGCGCCGGTTTCCAGGCCGCTGACCCGCGCGCTGGATTCGCTCAAGGCCGAAAGCATGATGATCGGGATGTTCGCGGTGACGGGGTTGCTCTTGAGCTGGGTGGCCACTTCGTAACCGTCCATGCCGGGCATCATGATGTCCAGCAGGATCAGGTCGGGCGGCTGCTGCGCGACCCATTGCAAGGCTTCTTCACCGCTGCTCGCGCTCAGGGTCTGGTAGCCCTCGTGTTGCAGCAGGGTTTCCAGGAGTTTGCGTACTTGGGGTTCATCGTCAACGATCAACAGGGTTGCGGGTGAGCTGGCCATGGAGAGGACTCATGCGAGGGGTGAGATAGTCGGGTTCAGCAGGTTGTCGATCACCTGGTACAGCTCCTTGTAGCGCAGGGGCTTGGTGACGTAGGCATCGCAACCGGCCAGGCGGGTTTTTTCCCGATCTTCCTTCATGGCCATGGCGGTGAGGGCGATCACCGGGATGTGCGCGGTGAGCGGGTCTTGCTTGAGCAAGCGGGTCGCGGCCAGGCCGTCCATGCCGGGCAGTTGAATGTCCATCAGGATCAACGCCGGTTGTTCGGCGCGGGCCAGGGTCAGGCCGCTTTCGGCATCCGCGGCCCACTGCACGTTATGGCCGGCAGTGACCAGCAAGAGGCGCGCCAGGCGCATATTCGCTTCGTTGTCTTCGACGATCAGGATATTGGCCATGCCGCCTCCGGAACGCGGTGCAGCGGCAGCCACACCACGAAACGCGCGCCCAGGCCTTCACGGCTGGCCACGGCCACACTGCCGCCGTGCAGCTCGGTCAGTTGCTTGACCATCGCCAGGCCCAGGCCGGTGCCTTCGAATTTGCGCGCCAGGCTGCTGTCGATCTGGCTGAAGGCCTTGAACAGCTTGCCCATGTCGTCCGGGGCGATGCCGATACCGGTGTCGCTGACGCTCAATTCGAGAAACGCCGGATGAGTGCCCGGCGGCGGGACGAAACGCTGCACCGGCCAATCGCCGGGGATCAGGCCGACCTGATCACGCCCGACCTCCCGCACAACCAGGGTCACGGTGCTGGCGTACTCGCTGAACTTCACTGCGTTGGCCAGCAGGTTGTAGACGATCTGCTTGGTCTTGCGCAGGTCCAATTGCAGCCAGCCAAAATCCTGCGGGCTATCCAGCGTCAATTGGATACGCTGCAGGGCGGCCTTTTCGCGCACGATCAACAAGCTGTTGGCCAACAGGCCCGCCAGCTCCACGGCTTCCAATTCCAGATCCATCATGCCGGCCTCGACCTTGGACAGGTCGAGGATGTCGTTGATCAACGCCAGCAAATGCTGGCCGCTGGTGAAGATGTCGCCGATGTACTCACGCTGGATCTCGCTCATGTCGCCCACCAGCCCGTCCTTCAACGCTTCGGAGAAACCGATCACCGCATTGAGCGGCGTGCGCAGTTCATGGGACATGGTGGCGAGGAACTCAGACTTCATGTGGTTGGCGTGCTCCAGCTCCAGGTTCTTTTCTTCCAGGGCGCGTTCGAAGCCTTTGCGCTCGGCTTCCTCCTGCTTGCGGGCGGTGTTGTCGGTGCCGATCAGCAGGTAGCCGATGATCGTGTCATGCCGGTTGCGCAGGGCCGTTACCGAGACCATGGCCGACAGGCGGCTGCCGTCCTTGCGGATGTAGGTCAGCTCGTAAATGTCTTCGATGCCACGGGAGGCCTTGAACACCAGGGCTTCGAAACCCGGCGTGATCGGTGTATCGAGTTCCAGGCTGAGGGCGGCGGCGCGGGTGATCAGTTCTGCGGGGTCGGAGATGTCGGCGGGGGTGATGCGGTTGAGCACATCGGCAGCGGCGTAACCGAGCATGCGTTCGGCACCGACGTTGAAGATCTGGATCACGCCTTTTTCGTCCGTGGCGATACTGGAGAAATACGCGCTGTTGAAGATTGCATCCTGTAGCGCGCCGGTCTTGAGCAAGGTTTTCTGGCGCTTGAACTCAACGATTTTTTCGGCGCGTGATTGGGGCGGGTCGGGTAGGAGGGTGTCCATTGCCAGGCATTCCGTGAACTTCAGGCCTGCCATCGGCATAGCACGATGGCGCAGAACAGGCTCACAGAAGATCGCGCGAACGCGACAATGAGGAGCTGAGTTCATTGGACAATAGCAGAGATTGTGGCGTTTTGATGGCCTTCGGTGTGGTTTTGAAGCGTGAAACCATTCATTTCAATGCTTTGCGCGATTCTGCGCTGATGAAACGATTCATCCGGCCAATAAATGGCGGCGCAAGCGCTTGCGTAAGCAAATGTATCTGAACTAGAGTCGGCGGCACTCAACAACAAAAACAATAAATCCAGGAGCTCATCCATGAGCCTTGAACCCTTGCTTGAGATGCAGGGCATCAGCAAAACCTTCAACGGTTTGCGCGTGCTCAACAGTGTCGGTTTGAAGGTCTACCCCGGCGAAATCCACGCCTTGATGGGGGAGAACGGCGCCGGCAAATCCACGCTGATGAAGATCCTCTCCGGCGCCTACCAAGCCGACCCCGGTGGCGCAATCCGCATCGACGGCCAGCCCGTTGCCACTTTTACGCCCGCTACCGCCAAAGCCCTCGGCATCGCTGTGATCTATCAGGAACTGAGCCTGTGCCCGAACCTGAGCGTGGCCGAGAACATCTACCTGGGCCGCGAGTTGCGCCGAGGCTGGACCATCGACCGCAAGGCCATGCAGGCCGGTTGCCTCGAAGTGCTGCAACGCCTGGGCGCAGAATTCACGGCCGCCACCCAGGTCAGCAGCCTGTCGATTGCCGAGCGCCAATTAGTCGAAATCGCCCGCGCCCTGCATGCCCACGCCAGGATTCTGGTGATGGACGAACCGACCACGCCACTGTCCTCCCGTGAAACCGATCGCTTGTTCGCGTTGATCAAACAGCTGCGCAACCAAGGGCTGGCGATCATCTACATCAGCCACCGCATGGCCGAAATCTATGAACTGTCGGACCGGGTGTCGGTGCTGCGTGATGGCCACTATATCGGTGAGTTGACCCGCGATGCGCTGTCGGCCGACGTGCTGGTGAAGATGATGGTGGGCCGCGACCTGTCCGGCTTCTACAAGAAGGAACACGCGGCCTATAACCCTGGCAACGTGGTGATGCGCGTGCGCGATATGGCCGACGGCAAGCGCGTGCGCCACTGCAGTTTCGATTTGCATGCCGGTGAAGTGCTGGGCATTGCCGGGCTGGTGGGGGCAGGGCGCACCGAGCTGGCGCGGCTGATCTTCGCCGCCGACCCGCGCACCAGCGGCACCCTGGAGGTGGTGGGCAAGACAGTGACGCAATTGCGCACCCCGGCGGACGCGATTCGGGCCGGCGTGGTGTACCTCACCGAAGACCGCAAGGCCCAGGGCCTGTTCCTGGACATGAGCGTGGCCGACAACATCAATGTCTGCGCCTGTGTGCCGGATGCGCGTGCCGGTGGCGTGCTCGATCGCGCCCATGGCGCACAGCGTGCGAAGGACGCTATCAAGTCGCTGTCGATTCGCGTGGCCTCGGGCAAGGTCAATGTGGGCGCGCTGTCCGGCGGCAACCAGCAGAAGGTGTTGCTGGCGCGGCTGCTGGAGGTCAAGCCGCATGTGCTCATTCTGGATGAGCCCACCCGTGGCGTGGACATCGGCTCCAAATCCGAGATTTACCGCATCATCAATCAATTGGCTCAGGCGGGTGTGGGCATCGTGGTGATCTCCAGCGAACTGCCGGAAATCATCGGCACCTGCGACCGCGTGCTGATCATGCGCGAAGGGCAGTTGGTGGCTGAAGTCGGCGGGGCCTCCGGTCACGTCATTTCCCAGGAACGTATTATCGACCTCGCCACCGGTGGCGATCAGGTGGTTGCCAATGGCTGAATTGAATAGCGCAACAACGACAAGCAAGGCTGAACGCGTACGCGAGTTGATGCGCACGGTGGGCATGTTGCCGGTGCTGGTGTTGCTGTTGGTGGGGTTTGCCCTGGCCAGCGAGAACTTCATGACGATGCAGAACCTGTCGATCATCACTCAGCAGGCTTCTGTGAACGTGGTGCTGGCGGCCGGCATGACCTTTGTGATTCTCACGGCGGGCATCGACCTGTCGGTCGGAGCGATCCTGGCCGCGTCGGCGGTGGTGGCGTTGCAGGCGTCGATGTCGCCGCAGTTCGGCATGTTCGGCATCGCCGCCGGGATTGGCTTCGGCCTGTTGCTGGGCTTGGTCAACGGTGGGTTGATCGCGTTCATGCGGTTGCCGCCGTTCATCGTCACCCTCGGCGCGCTCACCGCCATGCGTGGCCTGGCGAGGCTGCTGGCCGACGACAAGACCGTGTTCAACCCGGACCTGCCTTTTGCGTTTATCGGCAACGACTCGATCCTCGGGGTGCCCTGGCTGGTGGTGATCGCCGTGGCGGTGGTGGCGCTGTCGTGGTTCATTTTGCGCCGCACCGTAATGGGCGTGCAGATCTATTCAGTGGGCGGCAACCCGGAAGCGGCGCGGTTGTCGGGGATCAAAGTGTGGAAAGTGCTGCTGTTCGTCTACGCCATGTCCGGTGCGTTGGCCGGGCTCGGCGCGGTGATGAGCGCCTCGCGCCTGTTCGCCGCCAACGGCCTGCAACTGGGGCAATCCTATGAACTGGATGCGATTGCCGCAGTGATTCTCGGCGGCACCAGCTTTACCGGCGGCGTCGGCACCATCGGCGGCACCCTGATCGGCGCGCTGATCATCGCAGTGCTCACCAATGGCCTGGTGCTGCTGGGGGTGTCGGATATCTGGCAGTACATCATCAAGGGCATTGTGATCATCGGCGCGGTGGCGCTGGATCGTTATCGCCAGTCCGGTGCGCGTACCTGAGTTGACGCCTACAACAATCACAAGAGAGAGAGAACCGCATGAACGTCAAACGTATTTTTCCGGTCATTGCCCTGGCTGCCCTGATGTCCCAAGCCGTGCAAGCGCGAGAGCTCAAAGCCCTCGGCATCAGCATGGGCTCGCTGGGCAATCCGTATTTCGTGACCCTGGCCGATGGCGCCACGGCGCGGGCCAAGGCGCTCAACCCCAACGTCAAAGTCACCTCGGTGTCGGCCGACTATGACTTGAGCAAGCAGTTTTCGCAGATCGACAACTTCATCTCGTCCAAGGTCGACCTGATCCTGATCAACGCCGTCGACCCGTCCGCTATGGCGTCGGCGATCAAGAAAGCGCGGGATGCCGGAATTGTGGTGGTGGCGGTGGACGTGGACGCCAAGGGCGTGAACGCCACGGTGCAGACGGACAACATCGAAGCCGGCAAGCTGGCCTGCCAGTACCTGGTGGACAAACTTTCGGGCAAGGGCAATGTGATCATCCAGAACGGCCCGCAAGTGACCGCCGTGACCGACCGTGTCAAAGGCTGCAAGGCCGCGCTGGCCACCGCGCCGGAAATCAAGGTGCTGTCCGACGACCAGGACGCCAAGGGCTCGCGTGAAGGCGGCTTGAACGCCATGCAGGGTTACCTCACGCGCTTCCCGAAAATCGACGGCCTGTTCGCGATCAACGACCCGCAAGCCATCGGCAGCGACCTGGCGGCCAAGCAGCTCAAGCGCAGCGGCATCATTATCACCTCGGTGGACGGCGCGCCGGATATCGAAAACGCGCTGAAGACCGACACACAGATCCAGGCTTCCGCCAGCCAGGACCCGTGGGCCATGGCCCAGACCGCGGTGGATGTGGGCAATGACCTGCTCAACGACAAAGCCCCGGCCGAAGCGGTGACCTTGCTCACGCCCAAACTGATCACCCGCGAAAACGTGGGCAGCTACAGCGGCTGGTCGAGTAAACACTGAGCCGTTGACGCAAAGGGGATAGCGCCATGGTCACCATGGATGACGTGGCAAGCAGGGCCGGGGTGTCGACGTCGACGGTGTCCCATGTGCTCAACGGTACGCGCAAGGTCAGCCCGGCCACGGTGCAGGCGGTGCAGCTGGCGATCCAGGCGTTGGGCTATACCCCCAACACCCTGGCGCGCTCACTGGCGCGGTCAAGCACCAGCACCATCGGCGTGGCGATCTCGGCGCTGTCCAACCATTACTTCAGCGAGACGGTGCACGCGATTGAAACCGAGTGCGCCAGGCACGGCTACATGATGCTGTTCGTCGACACTCACGACGACCCGCAACAGGAATTGCGAGTGGTCACCGCGCTGCATCACCGGCGGGTCGACGGTATTGTGCTGGCGCCTTCTAACGGCTCGTTGGCCCTGGATTACCTGCGTACCAACGAGATTCCCGCAGTGCTGGTGGATCGCATGATGAGTGAGCAGTTCGACCAGGTCGGGGTGGAGAACAGCCAGGCCACCCAGGCGCTGATCGCGCATCTGATCGCCCACGGGCACCGCCGCATCGGCTTTATCGCCGGGCGTACCGGGTTCAGCACCACCGATGAGCGGGTGGCGGGCTACCGGGCCGCGTTGCTGGCGGCGGGGTTGGTGTTTGATCCGCAGCTGTTGGTCAACGGCGGCTCCAACACCGAGCCGGCCCGCCAAGCCACCCGGCAGTTGCTGAGCCTGGCCGCGCCGCCGACCGCCATCATGGCCGGCAATAACCTGATGACCCTCGGCGCCATGCACGCCCTGCGCGACGCCCATATCGAGGTGCCGGGGCAAATGGCCCTGGTCGGTTTCGATGATTTCGAATGGGCGGATTTCTTCGTACCGCGCCTGACCTTGATCGCCCAGCCGGTGCAGCAACTGGGCGCACGCGCCGTCGAGCTGTTGCTGCAACGCATGGCGAACCCCGCTGCACCCAAGCACAGCGTGCGCCTGGCGCCACGCCTGCACGTGCGTCATTCCTGTGGCTGTGATTGATTGGACCAACCCACCTATGAACCGTCCTGTTTCCCTCGGTATAGACCTTGGCACCTCGGAACTCAAAGCCATCCTCATGGACCTCGACGGCAACGTGCTGGCCCATGCGGGCGTGCGCTTGAGCGTGACGCGTCGCCATGGCGGCTGGTCCGAGCAGGCGCCGCAAGACTGGTGGCAGGCCTGTTTGCAGGCGCTGGACCAACTGCGCGGGCATGCGGCGTTTGCCCGCGTGGCCTGTATCGGCCTGTCGGGGCAGATGCACGGCGCGGTATTGCTGGGCCACGACAACCGCGTGTTGTACCCGGCCATCCTGTGGGACGACGCCCGCGCAGTTTTGCAGGCAGAGCAACTGGGCGCCGGCCACGCCGACGTCACCGGCAGCTTGCCGATGGCCGGGCTGACCGCACCGAAACTGCTTTGGCTGCGGCAGCACGAGCCGGACCTGTTCAAGGCCATCGAGTGCGTGCTGTCGCCCAAGGATTACCTGCGCTTGCGTCTGAGCGGGGAGCGGATCAGCGAGATGTCGGACGCCGCCGGTACGTTATGGCTGGATGTGGCACGCCGCGAGTGGTTTGCCCCGATGCTGCGCGCCACCGGCCTTACGCCCGCGCAGATGCCCAAGCTGGTGGAGGGCGGTACCGCGAGCGCATGCGTAACGGCCGTTGGGTTGGGCTTGTCGCCGCACGTGGTCATCGCCGGCGGCGGCGGTGATAACCCGGTGGCGGCAGTCGGGATCGGCGCCGTCAATGCCGGTGACGGTTTTATCACCCTGGGCACCAGCGCGGCGATTGTCGCGATTACCGATCGCGCCGCCGGCAACCCGGCCAGCGCGGTGCACAGCTTCTGCCACGCGCTGCCCGATCGCTGGTACACCATGGGCGCCATGCTGGCCGGAGCCAGTTGCTTGCGCTGGGTGACGCGCCTGACGGGCAGCCCCGATGAGCAAACGCTGTTGAACCAGGTGCAGGCGCAATTGCCCGTCGACCAACCGGTGCCGCTGTCCACACCGTTGTTTCTGCCGTACCTGGCGGGTGAGCGGACGCCCCATAACGACCCCTTGCTGCGCGGCGGCTTTATGGGCCTCGGCCACGACTGCACGCCGGCGATGCTCGGCTATGCGGTGATGGAAGGCGTGGGTTTTGGTTTGCTCGACGCCTGGCGCGCGGTGCAATCGACCGGCGCCGAGGCCAAGTCCTTCGCGCTCGTAGGCGGCGGGGCGCGCAGTGAATATTGGGCGCAACTGCTGGCGAATATTCTGCAACGTGAGATCTACACCTTGCACGGCAGCGAGTTGAGCGCGTGCATTGGGGCGGCGAAATTGGGGTTTATGGCGATTGGGCAGGGCGCGCAGTTGTTGGCGGCGGGCATGCCGGTGAAGGCGCGGTATGTGCCGGATGAACGACAGCAGCCGGTGTTGGCGGCGCGCTATCGCAAATTCCAGGGGCTGCTTGCCGCAGCGAAAAGCATCGAGGACTGAATAGGCGGCGGGAGCAGACCTGATGCGCGGTGTACTGTCAGTCGGTCAACGGCGGCAACCGCCGCTTCACCGGGGTTTTCTTGACGATTGCGGTGTTGGTTTCGGCATACCCGTTGATGCGGTCCAACAGGCTGTCCAGATGATCCATGGTGCGCACATGCAGGCGGGCGATGAAGCAGTCTTCGCCGGTGACCTTGTCGCATTCGGTGAATTCCGGGATCGCCTGAATCTGGCGTTCCACTTCCTGCAACTTGCCGGGCAGGGGGCGGATGCGCACGATGGCTTGCAGCAGATAGCCGAAATGTTTGGGGTCGATATCGACGGTGTAGTGAGTCAGTACGCCGCGCTCTTCCAGGCGGCGCAAGCGTTCGCCGACACTCGGCGAAGACAACCCGGTGATGCCGGCCAGGGCCTTGAGGGACAGGCGCGAATCATCCATCAAGGCGGCGATCAGTTGCTGGTCGATGGTGTCAATCATACGGTTTGCCTAATAAATAAAGGTGATTCGAGGCTGCGGCCTTTTTTAGTCGCTGGAGCGGCTGCGCGCCAGATTGCCATAATTGAGCCTCACTTGAGGAGCATCAATTATGGATACCGCTGTACGGCGCGGAATGTGGGAAATGATCGCGGCCATGCTGATCTCCGGCACCATCGGCTGGTTTGTGCTGGTGTCCGGCGTGTCGGTGATCGAGGTGGTGTTCTGGCGATGTGTGATCGGCGCGCTGGCACTGTTGCTGGTGTGCGCCTTGCTCGGTTACCTGCGGCTGGACGTGCTGAGTTGGCCCAGGCTGGGGCTGGCGGTACTCAGCGGCGTGGCCATCGTCGGCAACTGGCTGCTGCTGTTCGAATCCTATTCGCGCGCTTCAATCGCTATCAGTACGGCGGTGTATAACGTGCAACCGTTCATATTGGTGATGCTGGCGGCGATGTTTCTCGGTGAACAGATCACCCTGCGCAAAATCACGTGGCTGAGCGTGGCGTTTCTGGGCATGTTGGCCATTGTCACCGCCCAGGGTGAGCAGCAGGGCGGCGGCGACTATCTGGCAGGCATCGCACTGGCCCTGGGCGCGGCTTTTCTGTACGCGGTTGCCGCGCTGATCATCAAACAGCTCAAGGTAGTGCCGCCGCACTTGATGGCGTTGATCCAGGTGACCACCGGCGCCGTGTTGCTCGCACCGCTGGTGCCCTGGGACCGTTTGCCGGCGTCGAGCGATGCCTGGGCGGCGCTCGCGACCCTGGGCCTGGTGCACACGGGTTTGATGTATGTGTTGTTGTACGGGGCGATACAGAAGCTACCGACCGCGATGACCGGCGCATTGTCGTTTATCTACCCGATTGCGGCGATTTTCGTCGACTGGATCGCGTTCGGGCATCGCCTGGGATGGCTGCAATGGCTGGGTGTTGCGGCGATTTTATTGGCGGCGGCGGGGTTGCAGCGGGGCTGGTGGTGGCCCCGTAACCTCGGCAGGAGCGCGCTTGCTCGCGAACAACGCTGACGATAACGCAGCGCCTCTGGCTAAACCGCGGCGTGCTCAGATTATTCGCGAGCACGCTCGCTCCTGCAGAGGGTCAGTGCGTGCCCTGAAAGATGATGTTTTCCGGGTTGAAATGCTCCACGGCGCTGCCCGGCTGCGGCAGGCCCAGGATATGCCCCTTGATCTTGCCCACCACGTGCATCTCGCACGGTTTGCAGTCGAACTTCAGCGTCAGGACCTCATCGCCATGGATCAGCTGCATCGGCGCCACCTTGGTCTTCACGCCCGTCACGCCCTTGGCCTGTTTAGGGCACAGGTTGAACGAGAACCGCAGGCAGTGCTTGGTGATCATCACCGGCACTTCGCCGGTTTCTTCGTGGGCCTCGAAGGCTGCATCGATCAGCTTCACGCCGTGACGGTGGTAGAAGTCGCGGGCCTTCTGGTTGTAGACGTTGGCCAGGAACGACAGGTGCGCGTCCGGGTACACCGGCGGCGGCGTGGTCTCGGCCTTGCGTCCACCACGCGGGTGCGCCTGGATGCGCGCAGCGGTCAGTGCTTCGATCACTTCACGGCGCAACGCCTTGAGCTGCGAGTTGGGAATGAAGAACGCTTGCGGCGCATCCAGCTCGATCCGGGTGGCGTGGTACTCGGTGGTACCCAGTTGGCCCAGCAGGTCGCGAAGGGTGTCCAGGGCCTGTTCCGGTTTGTTGGCCACCCCAAACGGGCCGGGCAGGGTGACGCTGGCGCTGATGCCTTCTTCGCTGGTGGCGGTGACGTCCAGTTGCGCTTCACGCAGGCGTGCCACCCATGACAGGCCGATACGGCGCTCGGCCGAGGTCTTGAGCAGCGCCTGCTGCCAGTTATGGTCCAGGTTGCGGTTCAACGGGTGGTTGGGGCGCAATTGATGCAGGCCGGCCGGCATTTCGTTGGGTTCGACGCGGTAGCGATAGCGCTTCTCGCCGTCTTCCTCGAATTCGCCCTTGGGTTCTGCGATGTTGGCGCGGAAACCCACCACTTCACGCTTGACCAGTACATTGAGACCGTCGCCGTTGGACAGCGGCTCATGGGTGACCACCTGCAAGTCGCGCTTGCCGGCCTTTTCCACCACGCCGACAGGCAGGCCGGTAAAGGTCGGGGTATCGAAGGCACCGATATCGATCTTGCGGTCGCTTACAAAGTAGTCGGTACTGCCACGGTGGAAGGTTTTTTCCGGGTCGGGCAGGAAAAAGTGCGCGGTACGCCCGCTGGAGGCACGAGCCAGGTCCGGACGGTCTTCGAGGATCTCGTCGAGGCGCTGGCGGTAGTAGGCGGTGATGTTCTTCACATAGCCCATGTCTTTGTAGCGGCCTTCGATCTTGAACGAACGCACGCCGGCTTCGACCAGTGCGCGCAGGTTGGCGCTCTGGTTGTTGTCCTTCATCGACAGCAGGTGTTTTTCAAAGGCGACGACGCGGCCCTGGTCATCTTTCAAGGTATACGGCAGGCGGCATGCCTGGGAGCAGTCGCCACGGTTGGCGCTGCGGCCGTTCTGCGCGTGGGAGATATTGCACTGCCCGGAGAACGCCACGCACAAGGCGCCATGGATGAAGAACTCGATGGCGGCATCGGTCTCGTCGGCGATGGCGCGGATCTCTTGCAGGTTCAGCTCACGAGCCAGCACCAACTGGGAGAAGCCGGCCTGGTCGAGAAACCTGGCCCGGCCCAGGGTGCGGATGTCGGTCTGGGTGCTGGCGTGCAGCTCGATGGGCGGAATATCCAGCTCCATCACGCCCAGGTCCTGCACGATCAACGCATCGACGCCTGCGTCGTAGAGCTGGTGGATCAGCTTGCGTGCCGGTTCCAGCTCGTTGTCATGCAGGATGGTGTTGATGGTGGTGAATACGCGGGCGTGGTAGCGACGGGCGAATTCCACCAGTTGAGCGATATCGCTCACCTCGTTACACGCATTGTGCCGGGCGCCGAAGCTCGGCCCGCCGATATAAATGGCGTCGGCGCCATGCAGGATAGCCTCGCGTGCGATGGCAACATCGCGGGCAGGGCTGAGCAATTCCAGGTGATGCTTGGGCAAGGACATAGTTTTTTTAGTCAGGCTTGTCACAATCGAGGCGCGCATTGTAGCTGCGAAATGTCCGACCGGCATCTACCACAGGGCTGTCTGTTCGACGAAGGCAGGATGCCGCCAACCCCCTGTGGAAGCTGTCGAGCTTCAGCGCGGCTGCCAAAGCGGTCGATCGGCCAATACAGATGTCGACTCTTTCAGGCCTTGGCAGCCATTGCGGTCACTTCCACACGCATGCCTTTCACCGCCAGTTCGGCAACACCCACCGCCGCGCGTACCGGCCAGGGCTTGGCGAAAAAGCGCTTGTAGACTTCATTGAACGCGGCGCGGTCGGCCATGTCGGTCAGGTAGATGGTCAGGTGCATCACCCGGTCCATGGAGCTGCCGGCCTTTTCCAATGCGACCTTCAGTGCTTGCAGAGTGCATTCGCTTTGCACGGTGATGTCGCCCAGTTCCAGGCTGCCGTCGGCGTGGGTTGGAATCTGGGTGGAGACCAGGATGCCGTTGAAGCCGATGACGTCGGATGAGATGGACTCTGCATCCGGATCGGGGGTGAAGTGCAAGTCGTGATTTGCCATGAAAACCTCTCGCGTTGACGTAAGCGTAGCCGGGCAGTTTAACCACTGGGCGCCCGCAGGTCACGGTGGCGCACCGTGGCTTTTTTGACGCCAGAAAAGAAAGTTACGCGCCAGGTAAAGTCGCTCAAGACCGCGCCGATAGCGAGTTAGAGACTAATTCTCTGCACGGTTGAGGGTGACATCATGTTCAATGCGAAACTCAAACAAGAACTGGCGACCAGGACGGTCGCAGTCAATGAGTACAAAGGACTGATTGCTGCTCTCGAACGCTCCATGGCCGTCGTCGAGTTCGACCTTAACGGCAAAGTACTACGCGCCAACGATAACTTCCTGAACACCCTTGGCTACAGCCGCGACCAATTGGCCGGCAAAACCCATCGCGACTTTTGCTCCCCAACCCTCACCAGCAGCCCGGCTTACGGCCAATTATGGAGCGACCTGCGAGCGGGAAAGTTTGTGTCAGGCACCTTCAAACGGGTACACAGCAGCGGCGCGACCATTTGGCTGGAGGCAAGCTATAACCCGCTGGTGGATGAGCGCGGGCAGGTGCTGAAAGTGGTCAAGTACGCGCTCGATGTGACCACCAAGGTCGAGCAGGAAGCCGCCACCCGCAGCAAACTCGACGCGCTCGACCGGGCGATGGCGGTCATCGAATTCGATTTGAACGGCCAGGTGCTGGATGCCAACACGAATTTCCAGCACGTCATGGGGTATTCGCTGGCCGAGCTCAAAGGCAAGCATCACCGTATGTTTTGCGAGCCCGGCTTGATCAACAGCAGTGAATACACGGATTTCTGGCGGCGCCTGAATAACGGTGAATTCTTTACCGGCCAGTTCAAACGGCTCGGCAAACACAGCCGGGTCGTGTGGCTGGAGGCCAGTTACAACCCCCTCTACGACGGCGAAGGAAAGTTGGTCAAGATCGTCAAATTTGCCAGTGACATTACCGAACGCGTCGAAAAGTTCGAGGAAGACTCTCGCGGCGCATCGCGGGCTTACCATATCTCCTCCGAAACAGAGCGCTTTGCCGAGCACGGCACCCAGGTTATCCAGGACACCGCCGCCGAGATGCGCCGCATTGCCGAGAATATCGGTGCATCGGCGCGGCTGGTGGGGCAGTTGGGTGACCGCTCCGAGCAGATCACCGCGATCGTCAACACCATTCGTGGGATTGCCGACCAGACCAACCTGTTGGCGCTCAATGCCGCCATCGAGGCAGCACGCGCGGGCGATCAGGGGCGGGGTTTTGCAGTGGTAGCCGATGAGGTCAGGCAGTTGGCGGGTCGTACCAGCCGTTCCACCGCGGAAATCGCAGAAATGATCGGTATGATCCTGACTGAAACCCGGGATGCGGTGAGCAGCATGAACGCCACGCAGGAAGGCGCACAACGCGGCGTCAACCTGGCCGATCAGGCCGGATCGGTGATTTTGCAGATCCGCACCAGCACCAGCGATGCGGTGCAGGCGGTGAGCATGTTTGCGTCCAAGCTGGACGAGTCGGAGGTCATCCCCAAAACCGCAGTGGGTTGGGTTGGCTGATGCTGAACCTGTGAGGCTTGCTTAAGACGCGGCGCCTGCCGAGTTCCTCAATGCGCCTAAGGACGCGAGGGCGCAGGCCTTCCTGCGCCAAGTCCTGTAGCAATATTTATCTCTGTGGCTTATCTATCTGGCTTTATCTCTGTGGCTTATCTAACTGGCTTATCTAACTGGCTTATCTATGTGGCGAGCGAGCTTGCTCGCGCTGGAGTGCGAAGCGCTCCCAAAATTTGGGGCCGCTGCGCAGCCCAGCGGGAGCAAGCTCCCTCGCCACCGGTCAAAGCTTGGACTTGGCGACCAGCGTCTGCAAATCCGGGCTCACCTCGCACCCGGTGCTGATCGTTACGACCAGCACCTGCGCAGCCCTTACTCTTTTACATCCATGAACTCTTCAGCCCACGCCACATAGCTCTCAGGCAATGTGTAGGTGTGGGTCAGTTCCGTGGCACTGAGGTTCGAGGTGCTGTGGGTCAGTTGCCGTTGCGCGCGCAGGCTGTCGTAGGTGGCTTTGATCGCGGCAAAGTAGGCGCCATGCCCGGCCACCACGATGCGCACGCCCAGGCTTGCCAGGCGTTCGCTGTCATGCAGCTGCGGGTTGCCGTAGGTCACCAGCATCAGCGGCACGGTGAGGTTTTCGGCGATTTTTTCCAGGTGTTCGAAGTCTTTGACGCCAACCATGCAGATGCCATCGGCGCCGGCCTTTTCATAGGCCTGGGTGCGCGCGATGACGTCTTCGGTGGGCAATACCCCGGCGTTGGTGCGGGCAATGATCGACAGTTCAGGGTCGACACGCGCTTCAAGGGCCGCCTTGACCTTGCCGATGCCTTCCTCGACGGAAATCAAATCCGTGGATTTACGCCCGAATTGCGCAGGCAAGAGCGTGTCTTCAATGGTCAGCGCGGCAACGCCTGCGCGCTCCAGCTCTTCGACCGTGCGCATCACATTGAGGGCATTGCCGTAGCCGTGGTCGGCATCCGCAATGAACGGCAACTGCGCGACGCGGCCGATACGGGTGGCCTGTTCGACGAACTCACTCAGGGTAATCAACGCAAAATCAGGTGCCGCCAGTACCTGCAGGGAGGCGACGGAGCCGCCCAGGATACCGACCTCGAAACCCAGGTCAGCCGCGATACGGGCGGACATGGGGTCGAAAACGGAGGCGGTTTCGACACAGATGGGCTTGGCAAGCAGTTCGCGGAAGTTACGGCGCAGCGCTGAGTGAGAAATCTTGGGCATGTTGTTTCCTGGCTTTGGTCATCGTCAAGTGACGATCAATGTCTATTCGTGGTGGCGCGAGATTACCACGCGGGCGGGCAGGGGTTTATGACGTTTGAGCGCGGGCATGCCTCAAGCGCACTGGGTGTGGGTCGGTGTTCGCCGTGCGACAAGCCGGATGGAGCGCTACGGGCGCGCCAGCAAAATGCATTATGTGCATTGTTATTGAATTACGTTATGCAATATCGATATTTTACAGCGCCGCCTTATAACCTCAACGTAGGCGCTTACGACTATCACCGAGACCGCACGCGCGGATCGACTTGAAGTGCCTCACACGGCATCTGGAGACGAACGTGCGTTATCTGACAAAACTGGCGGCCGGGATGGCCACCGCATTGATCTGCCTGGCCGCGCATGCGCAAACGCTGGTGGTGGGCGATCAAAGCTATAACGCCCAAGCCGTGATGGAAGCGGCGGGGGTGCTTGAGGACCTGCCCTACACCCTTGAATGGAAGCAATTCACTGCCGGATCGCCGGTCGCCGAAGCACTCAACGGAGGCAGCCTGGATATCGGCCTGCTCGGCGACGCGCCCGTGTTGTTCCTGGGCGCATTGGGTGCGCCGATCAAGGTGATTGCCGTCAGCCGGCAAAACCTTGCGGGCGTGGCCATTCTGGTGAAACGGGATTCGGCGATCCACAGCCTGGCGGACCTTGCGGGCAAACGCGCAGCCATCTGGAAAGGCTCCTGGAGCCAGCAACTGCTGCTGAGCGCATTGGATAAAGCCGGCGTGGCTCACGACGCGCTTGCGCTGCGCTACCTCAGCGCACTGGATGCCTCCCATGCGCTGGAAGGCGGCTCGGTCGACGTCATCGCCACCTGGGAACCCTATGTCACCCAGCAGGAACGCCAAGGTGCAAGGGTACTGGCAACGGCCAAGGGGTTGATCCCGGCGCAGAGCTTCATCGCCGCCAACGCCACGGCGGTCGAGAACAAGCGTGCGCCCATCAGTGACTTTCTCCAGCGCCTGAAAAAAGCCCGCGACTGGGCACGCCAAAGCCCGGCCAACACCGACGCCTATGCCGACGCGTGGGCCAAACGCACCCGCGCCGACGCGGAGATCGCGCGCGCCTGGTTTGCCAGGGCGGGCACCACACTCGAGCCGCTGACCGCCCAGGCACCTGTCGAGGCGCAAACCACCGTGGACTTTTTCGCGGGCCTTGGCCTGGTCAAGTCGTTCCCTGCCGCCAGCCTGTTCGACCCTTCTTTCAGCGCGGCCCTGCAGCCGACCGTCGCGCAAAAACAGCCCTGAATATGCCAAGGAATCCCTCCGACATGACCAAACGACAGCTGAAACTGGGCGCCTTGACCATGGGCTGCGGCGGGCCGGGCCGCCACAACCTGTGGCTCGATCCGCAGTTGCCTGCCGACGCCAGCGTTAACATCGACTGGTATATCGAGATCGCGCGCCAGGCCGAGGCGGCGCTGTTCGACCTGATCTTTATCGTCGACAGCCAATTCATCACCCCAGACTCGCCTTCCCATTACCTCAATCGCCTGGAGCCGCTGACGTTGCTGGCCGCACTGGCGGTGAGCACGCGGCATATCGGCCTGGTCGGCACGCTGACGACGTCCTACAACGCGCCGTATAACGTTGCGCGGCGGCTGGCCTCTTTGGACTTGATCAGCAAAGGCCGCGCCGGCTGGAACGTGGTGACCAGCGGCGATGCCGGTACCGCCGGCAATTACAGCCGTGACGAGCACTATGACTACGCCACGCGCTACAGCCGCGCGGCCGAGCACGTCCAGGTGGTGCAGGGGCTGTGGAACTCCTACGAGGACGACGCCTTCGTGCGCGACCGCGCTACCGGCCAATTTCTCGACCCGAGCAAGCTGCACAGCCTGAATCATCAGGGCGAACACTTTTCGGTGGTAGGCCCGCTGAATATCCAGCGCTCACCCCAGGGCCAGCCGGTGATCTTCCAGGCGGGCGACTCCGAGCAGGGCCGCGATTTGGGCGCCGCAACGGCCGACGTCATCTTCACCCATGCGGCCAGCATCGAGCAGGGGCAGGCGTTCTACCGGGATATAAAGGGCAGGGCGCTTAAGTCCGGCCGTGACCCGGAGCAACTGTTGATAATGCCGGGAGCCGAGATCTACGTCGGCGACACCGATGAGCACGCCCGTGAAATCGAGCAGCACTATCATCAGGTCGACCATAGTTTCGAGCTGGCACTGAAAGAATTCGGGCGTCATTTCGGCTGGCATGACTTCAGCCAGTACGACCTTGATGCGCCATTCCCTCAAGAAAGCCTGGAGGCTGCGCGCAGTAGCTTTTTCACCGCCGCCAAGCGCATCGCCGATCAGGCTCGCGAGAAAGGCTTTACCTTGCGCCAGGCCGTTGAGTTTGGCCGGCAACTGCGACCGGGAGCATTCACCGGCACAGCCGACACGGTCGCGCAGAAAATGGCGGATTGGCTGCAAGCCCGCGCCGTGGATGGTTTCAATATCTACATCGGGCACCCGGAGCAATTTGCTCGATTTACGCGGGAGGTCATACCGTTGCTGCAGGAGCGGGGCGTGTACCGGACCGCTTATGAAGGCACGACGTTGCGCGAGAGCCTGGGGTTGGACATTGCGCAGTTTGCGCGGCGTTAGTTCAGCTGCCATGAGGCTGAACAGTCACCGCCCCGTTTGGCATAACTGCTGTGCACACCCAGGGCTTAATGCGCGGGCGCGCTATGCCTATAGTCCACTTACCCGCGCAGCGCATTTAATGGCGCTGCGCAACCAGCCCGGACTGAGGTGAGCCTGATGAACCGTGAATTCGATCCCGCCCTGAGCGCTGTCAACCAAGTGGACGCCGAGTACTTCGAGTACAGCAAGGCGGCCAATCCCATCAGTGCCAATCTCATCCCACGCATTCCCTACCACAGCTTTCCCGCCTCGCTGTACGACAGCGGCCCCTCGCGCGTCGTAGCGCTGGACCTCAGCGACGCCCTGGGCTGCGAAGGCCCGGCGACCGGCCCGGGCCTGTGCGCGAACTTCATGCGGCTTAATCGCGGCGATACGCTCACCTTGCGACCCAACGCCACGTCGCAGGTGTTCTACGTGATCGCCGGGGAGGGCCGAGTGGTTCAGGGCGAGTCCACGATTGAATGGTCCAAGGGCTGCTTTATCGCGCTGCCCGGCTTACAGGAAGCGCAGTTCAGTGCCGGCCAGGATGCGCGCCTTTACTATGTGCACGATGAACCGTTGTTGCGTTACCTGGGCGTAGCAGCCAACGCGGATCGCTTCACCCCCACCCTGTACCCGGCGGCCTTGGCCAATGCGAAGCTGCGTGAAGCGGCCGATGACCCGCGTGCCCAGGATCGCAGCCGCATCAGTATCCTGCTGGGCAACCGCAACTTTGCGCAAACACGTACCGTGACGCATGTGCTCTGGGCGATGTACGGCATTCTGCCGCCCGGATCGGTGCAGAAACCTCATCGACATCAATCGATTGCCCTGGATTTCATCATCGACTGCCCGCCCGGTTGCTACTCGCTGCTGGGCACCGAGCTGGAGCCGGACGGGCAGATCCGCAACCCGGTGCGGGTCGACTGGGCCCCCGGCCTGGCATTCGTGACGCCGCCTGGGTATTGGCATGCGCACTTCAACGAATCCGACACCGAAGCGTTCCTGATCCCGATTCAGGACGCGGGGCTGCAAACCTACCTGCGTGCGCTGGATATACGCTTCAGTTGAGTCAATGCCAGTCCGGTGTTTCGCCCAGGCGTTCAACGATAAAGTCGATAAAACACCTGACCTTGGACGAGACGATGCGCTTGGGCGGGTAGACGAACCACACGGCAAACTCGCGCTCGACGCCCTGAACCTGCCATTGCGGTAACCAGACCACCAGCTCGCCGGCCTTGAGGCTGCGCGCCACCAGCCAGTGCGGTAACAGCGCGAACCCCAAACCCTGGCGCGCAGCGATCAGCTGCGCGTCCAGATCATTGATCCGGATGCAGTCGCCATGCACCAACGGCGATACCCGGCTGTCGGCGACCAAGGTGATATCGCTCACGGCACGTGTACCCAGTACCGCAGGAACGCCGGCAAGATCGGTGGGTGTCGAGGGCGGCGGGTGCTGCATGGCGAACGCCGGGCTGACCACCAGGCGGTAGTCGCCGTCGCAAAGCTTGCGCGCTTTCAACGTGGAATCGGCCAGCGCGCCAATGCGGATGGCGAGATCGACGCCGGCATGAATCAGGTTGACCTGGGCGTTATCCAGCACCAGCTCGACGCTGATTTGCGGGTAGCGCAGGCGAAAGTCGTTCAAGGCCGGAAGAATATGATGGCGGGCAAAGGCAGGCGGCAGGTTGAGCTTCAATAACCCGCGCGGGTGTTGGTTCAGCGCCGACGTTGCCGCCTTGGCGTGTTCCAGTTCATCAAGCACTCTGCGGGCGTGCATCAGAAACGTCTGGCCACCTTCGGTCAGGTGCAGTGTGCGTGTGGAGCGGTTGAACAGGGCGATGCCCAGGTCCTGCTCAAGGTCTTTCACGTAGCGTGAAACGGTTGAGGCCTTAATGCCCAGGCGCTCGGCTGCGCGGGAAAAATTGTTGCCTTCGGCGGCTTCGACGAACGCGGTCAGGGCGGCGAAATAGTCCAAGGGTGGCCTCAAGGGCAGGGCGGGCTGAGGTGCAGATTGTTGATGTTTGCCCCGTGCTGTCAACCTGGACAAAAGCTATGACTGTGAGCGGGTCAGCTAAGAAGGAGCTGTACCGTGGCGAGGGAGCTTGCTCCCGCTGGACTGCGCAGCAGTCCCA
>NZ_JASLAW010000148.1 GCF_030147005.1 Pseudomonas sp. | reverse complement strand
ACCAACTGTTCGCAGTTGAGTTGGGAATTTGGCGGGCCATTGCTGTTTGCCGCAGCGAAGAAGCAGAGTGTATGAACAGTGTTGCACCATCAACAGTTGACGCCTTTAGCGAGACTGTACGCCGCAGCCTTTTTCAACTGGCAAACACTTTCAATACTCAAGGCAATGACCCCGAGTATTGAAAGTCACCGATTGAGAGCTTAAGGTCGATCCAGCACGGTATATCGACGCTCTGCAGAACTACCAATCACGTTCCCGTCGGCGTCCGACACAAAATAGCCGGTATCGACGGACGCTTCCTCGAATACGAGATTAAACTTTAAAGCAGCCTCGTACTGGGGCTGCACATCTTTAATCTCAATGGACGAAAACTCAGTTCCGTTCCCCTTTACGTAGCAATTAATCGTTTGCCCGACTTCCAGGCCTGGGTACGCAGCAACGACTACCTTACCCTTACCGTCGGTCACCTCGGGGTATTTGACACTATCCCCGCTAGACGGTGTGATTTGCGGAGCGAGGTACTGTTCATTAACAGATAAGTATCTTGAGTTCATTAGAGTTCTCTCCTTGGGAAGAAAAAAGCCACCCGAGACTTACTGCTCTGATATGAATAGTTCATTGAGTGGGGATACCGACTCTACCTCCGGGGCGCAGAACCCATAAGCTGTGAAATCTGACAGTTGACAGGTGCAGGTATCGACATTTAGATCACCACGTTTCTCACAAACCGAACTGCCACATCCCCTTCATTGCGATAAGCGTGAGGCTGGTGGCTGGGAAACATGAAGAACTCCCCGGCACCGATGGTGTATTCAGTGCTGCCTATCACTAGAGTCAAGCTGCCCTCAAAGACAAATAACTGCTCGCTCCAGCCTTCCAAGTCAGGGTCCGGGCAGTATCGGTCACCAGGTTCAAGCCGCCACTCCCATAACTCGACTTCGCGCCGCGCCGTGGCTTTGGCCAGGAGCACAGCCTTGCTGCCAACAATTTCGCCCGCCCAGGCCAGCTCATTGATACGGCTGTGGTCACGCACATCCGGCGCCTGGATCAGATCGCTGAACGCGACATCCAACGCTTCCGCCACCCGGTCCAGGGTGGACAGGCTGACGTTCTTTTCGCCGGCCTCGATGGCCACCAGCATGCGCCGACTGACTCCGGACTTTTCCGCAAGCGCGGTCTGGCTCAGGCCGGCGGCGTGGCGCAGGCGACGCACGTTCTGGCTGACGTGTTGCAGGACCGAAGCCCGATGTGGGTTTTCTTTGTGCACTATATTGCTCAATGGGTGGGTGTGCGCAGTATACTGCCCAGCGTGCGGCGCATTGTGCGGTCCGTGCCTTTCCCATGCAAGACCAGAGCCGCCATGACCACCCCGAACTCCCCTTCGCGTTTCAACCGCTTGAGCAAAGCCGAATGCATTCTGGTGGTCATCACCATGATTTGGGGCGGCACTTTCTTGCTGGTGCACCATGCCATGACCGTCAGCGGGCCGATGTTTTTCGTGGGCCTGCGCTTCGCGGCGGCAGCCATTGTGGTCGGCTTTTTCTCCCTGCGCACCTTACGCGACCTGACCCTGTTCGAATTGAAGGCCGGCGTGTTCATCGGCGTGGCGATCATGTTCGGCTACGGCTTGCAGACGATTGGCCTGCAGACAATCCTGAGCAGCCAGTCGGCGTTCATCACCGCGCTCTATGTACCGTTCGTGCCGCTGTTGCAATGGTTGGTGCTGGGCCGACGTCCAGGGTTGATGCCAAGTATCGGCATCATGCTGGCGTTTGCCGGGTTGATGCTGTTAACCGGCCCGGCCGGCGCGTCCTTGAATTTCAGCCCCGGTGAAATCGCTACGCTGATCGGTGCCGTGGCGATTGCCGCCGAAATCATTCTGATCAGTGCCTTTGCCGGGCAAGTGGATGTGCGTCGGGTGACCGTGGTGCAACTGGCCACGGCGTCGCTGTTGTCGTTCCTGATGGTGGTGCCGATGGGCGAGGTGTTGCCGGGCTTCTCGTGGTTGCTGCTGTTCAGTGCGGTGGGCCTGGGCTTGACCAGCGCGGTGATCCAGGTCGCGATGAATTGGGCGCAGCAGAGTGTTTCGCCGACCCGGGCCACCTTGATCTATGCCGGTGAACCGGTGTGGGCGGGCGTGGTTGGGCGGCTCGCCGGCGAGCGCTTCCCGCCGATTGCGATGGTGGGTGCAGCGCTGATCGTGCTGGCCGTCATTGTGAGTGAGCTGAAAACGAAGGGGCGCAAAGCGCTCGAACTGCAAGCTGAGGTCGAACAGAAGCAGCAGGGGTAAGCCCTGTCCCGGTCAAAAAATGTGGGAGCGGGCTTGCTGGCGAAGGTGCAATGGCAGTCAACTCGTTCCAACTGAACTGCCGCCTTCGCGGGCGATCCCACATTGGACAGGTAGCGCCTGTAAACAATGCGTAACACGAATTTTCAGCCAAGCTTGTAGGATCCTGCCACATCTTGACGTTTGGTGATCGAGAAAGCGGCACGTATGATGCATCCCAAACTCCCGCAGATTAGAAGCCTATGTCCCTGATAGTTCTACTGCTTCTGCCATTCATTGGCAGCTGTCTGGCGGCCCTGCTGCCGCACAATGCACGTAATACCGAATCCCTGCTGGCCGGCCTTGTGGCATTGGTCGGCACTATTCAAGTCGCCCTGCTCTACCCCCTGATCGCCCATGGTGGCGTGATCCGTGAAGAATTCATGTGGTTGCCCAGCCTCGGTCTGAATTTCGTGCTGCGCATGGATGGCTTCGCCTGGTTGTTCTCGATGCTGGTGCTGGGCATCGGTACGCTGGTGTCGCTGTATGCGCGTTACTACATGTCGCCGGACGACCCGGTGCCGCGCTTCTTCGCGTTTTTCCTGGCCTTCATGGGCGCCATGCTCGGCCTGGTGATCTCCGGCAACCTGATCCAGATCGTGTTTTTCTGGGAACTGACCAGCCTGTTCTCGTTTCTGTTGATCGGTTACTGGCACCACCGCGCCGATGCCAGGCGCGGCGCCTACATGGCGTTGATGGTCACCGGCGCGGGCGGCTTGTGCCTGCTGGCCGGCGTGATGTTGCTGGGGCATATCGTCGGCAGCTACGACCTGGACCAGGTGCTGGCGGCAGGCGACCAGATTCGCGCGCACTCGCTGTACCCGGTGATGCTGGCTTTGGTGCTGGTCGGCGCCTTGAGCAAAAGCGCGCAGTTCCCTTTCCACTTCTGGCTGCCCCACGCCATGGCGGCGCCAACACCGGTCTCGGCCTATCTGCACTCGGCAACGATGGTGAAGGCCGGCGTGTTCCTGCTGGCCCGCCTGTGGCCGTCGCTGTCGGGCAGCGAAGAATGGTTCTGGATCGTCGGCGGTGCCGGCGCCATTACACTCCTCCTCGGCGCTTACTGCGCGATGTTTCAAAACGATCTCAAAGGCCTGCTGGCCTACTCGACCATCAGTCACCTCGGGCTGATCACGTTGCTCCTGGGCCTCAACAGCCCGCTGGCTGCCGTCGCGGCAGTGTTCCATATTCTTAACCACGCCACCTTCAAGGCCTCGCTGTTCATGGCGGCAGGCATCATCGACCACGAAAGCGGCACGCGGGATATCCGCAAGCTCAGTGGGCTGGTGCGTCTGATCCCGTTCACCGCGACCCTGGCGATGGTGGCCAGCGCCTCGATGGCCGGCGTCCCGTTGCTCAATGGCTTCCTGTCCAAAGAGATGTTCTTCGCCGAAACGGTATTTATCTCGGCAACAAAATGGGTGGAAATCGCGCTGCCCGTGATCGCGACCATCGCCGGCACCTTCAGCGTGGCCTATGCATTGCGGTTTACCGTGGATGTGTTCTTCGGCCCGCCCGCTACCGACCTGCCTCACACCCCGCACGAACCGCCACGCTGGATGCGCGCGCCGGTTGAACTGCTGGTGTTCACCTGCCTGCTGGTGGGCATCTTCCCGGCCCAGATGGTCGGTTCGATCCTCGCCGCCGCCGCATTGCCCGTGGTGGGCGGCGCGCTGCCTGAGTACAGCCTGGCGATCTGGCACGGCTGGAACGCACCGTTGATGATGAGCCTGGTGGCCATGTGCGGCGGCGTGGTGCTGTACCTGATGTTGCGCAAGCAACTCAAGCGTGGCCGCTTCGTCTACCCGCCACTGATCGGCTACTTCAACGGCAAACGTGGCTTCGAGCGCTGCCTGGTCCTGATGATGCGCGGCGTGCGCCGTATCGAAAAACGCATCAGCACCAAGCGCCTGCAAACCCAATTGTTCCTGCTGGTGATCGTGGCGGTGATTGGCGCCATGATCCCGATGTTCAACAGTGGCCTGACCTGGGGTGACCGGCCGAAGATCCCCGGCTCCATCGTGTTCGTCACCCTGTGGCTGCTGGCGATTGCCTGCGCGCTGGGCGCTGCCTGGCAGGCCAAGTACCACCGGCTGGCAGCCCTGACCATGGTCAGCGTGTGCGGCCTGATGACCTGCATCACCTTCGTGTGGTTCTCGGCGCCGGACCTGGCGCTGACCCAACTGGTGGTGGAGGTGGTGACCACGGTATTGATTCTGCTCGGCCTGCGCTGGTTGCCGCGCCGGATTGAAGAGGTCTCGCCGTTGCCCGGCTCGCTGCGCAAGGCGCGCATCCGTCGCCTGCGCGACTTTCTGCTGTCCACCGTGGTGGGCGGCGGCATGGCGCTGTTGTCGTATGCGATGCTGACCCGCCAGACGCCCAACGACATCTCCTCGTTCTACCTTAGCCGCGCCCTGCCCGAAGGCGGCGGCAGCAATGTGGTGAACGTGATGCTGGTGGACTTCCGTGGCTTCGACACCCTCGGCGAAATCACCGTGCTCGGCGCCGTGGCGCTGACCGTGTACGCACTGCTGCGGCGTTTTCGTCCGTCGAAAGAAAGCATGGAACTGCCGCCCCAACAGCGCCAGCTTGCGCCGGATGTGGCCACAGATCTGGTCAACCCGCGCCAGGCCAGCGACACCGCCCTGGGCTTTATGATGGTGCCGGCGGTGCTGGTGCGCCTGCTGTTGCCGATAGCGCTGGTGGTGTCGTTCTACCTGTTCATGCGCGGCCATAACCAACCGGGCGGCGGCTTTGTCGCGGGGCTGGTGATGTCGGTGGCATTTATCCTGCAATACATGGTGGCCGGCACCCAGTGGGTCGAGGCGCAGATGAGCCTGAGGCCGATGCGCTGGATGGGCTTCGGCCTGCTGTCGGCGACCCTCACCGGGCTCGGCGCACTGTTTGCCGGGTACCCGTTCCTCACCACCCATACCTGGCATCTGAGCTTGCCGGTGTTGGGCGATATCCATATCGCCAGCGCGTTGTTCTTCGATGTCGGCGTGTACGCCATGGTCGTCGGCTCGACCCTGCTGATGCTCACCGCCCTCGGCCACCAGTCGGTGCGAGCGCATAAACCGAGCAACCAGCCCAAAGCTGTCGCCACCCCACAAGGAGCTGCCGCCTGATGGAAGAAGTCATTGCAATTGCCATTGGGGTCCTGGCGGCCTCCGGCGTCTGGTTGATCCTGCGGCCACGGACGTTCCAGGTGGTGATGGGCCTGTGCCTGTTGTCGTACGGGGTGAACCTGTTCATTTTCAGCATGGGCAGCCTGTTTATCGGCAAAGAGCCGATCATCAAGGACGGCGTGCCGCAAGACCTGCTCAACTACACCGACCCCCTGCCCCAGGCGCTGGTGCTGACGGCCATCGTGATCAGCTTCGCCATGACCGCGCTGTTCCTGGTGGTACTGCTGGCCTCCCGGGGCCTGACTGGCACCGACCATGTGGATGGCCGGGAGCCCAAGGAATGAATTGGGTCAATCAACTGATCGTTGCGCCGATTCTGCTGCCGCTGTTGACCGCGGCGCTGATGCTGATGCTCGGCGAGAAACGCCGCCCGCTGAAGGCAAAAATCAACCTGGTCTCGAGCATGCTGGGTTTGGGCGTCGCGGTCCTGCTGCTGTACTGGACCCAAAAAGGCGGCCCCGGCTCGATCGGCGTATACCTGCCGGGCAACTGGCAAGTGCCGTTCGGTATCGTGTTGGTGGTGGACCAACTGTCGGCGCTGATGCTGGTGCTGACCGGAATCATCGGCGTGAGCGCGCTGCTGTTCGCCATGGCCCGCTGGGACCGCGCGGGTACCAGTTTCCATGCGCTGTTCCAAGTGCAGATGATGGGCCTGTACGGCGCCTTCCTCACCGCCGACCTGTTCAACCTGTTCGTGTTCTTCGAGGTGCTGCTGGCCGCCTCCTACGGCTTGATGCTGCATGGTTCGGGGCGCGCGCGGGTGTCGTCGGGGCTGCATTACATCGCGATCAACCTGCTGGCGTCGTCGCTGTTCCTGATCGGCGCGGCGCTGGTCTATGGGGTGACCGGTACGCTGAACTTCGCTGACCTGGCGCTGAAAATCCCGCTGGTGCCGGAAGCCGATCGCGGCCTGCTGCACGCTGGCGCGGCGATTCTGGCCACCGCGTTCCTGGCCAAGGCCGGTATGTGGCCGCTGAATTTCTGGCTGGCTCCGGCGTACTCTTCAGCCAGCGCGCCAGTGGCGGCGATGTTCGCGATCATGACCAAGGTGGGCGTGTACACCGTGCTGCGCTTGTGGACGTTGCTGTTCTCCGGCCAGGCCGGCGCGTCGGCGTTGTTTGGCGGTGACTGGCTGGTCTACGGCGGCATGGCGACCATTGTGTGCGCGGCGCTGGCGATGCTCGCGGCGCAGCGCCTGGAACGCATGGCGAGCCTGAGCATTCTGGTATCGGCCGGCATTCTGCTGTCAGCGGTGGGCTTTGCCCAGCCGAGCCTCACGGCTGGGGCGTTGTTCTATCTGGTCAGCTCCACCCTGGCGCTGAGCGCGCTGTTCCTGCTGGCTGAATTGATCGAACGCTCGCGCTCGGCCAACGACCTGCCGCTGGATGAAGAGATCGACGCCCTGCCCAAGGCCATGGAATCCTTGCACCCACGGCCCGGCGTCAACCTCGACGATGAACAGAAAGCCGTGGTCGGCCAGGTGATCCCGTGGACCATGGCGTTTCTCGGCCTGAGCTTTGTTGCCTGCGCACTGCTGATCATCGGCATGCCGCCGCTGTCGGGGTTTATCGGCAAGCTCAGTTTGCTGCATGCACTGGTCAACCCGCTGGGCTTTGGCAATGCGGTGGATGAACCCATTCGGCCGGCGGCCTGGGGCCTGGTGACACTGTTGATCCTGTCGGGCCTGGCCTCGCTGATTGCGTTCGCGCGGCTGGGCATCCAACGCTTCTGGACCCCCGAAGAGCGCCCATCGCCCCTGCTGCGCCGCAACGAATGCGTGCCGATCTTCCTGCTGCTGGGCCTGAGCATCGCGCTGACCTTCAAGGCCGAGCCGTTGATGCACTACACCCTGGCCACCGCCAAGAGCCTGAACAACCCGGAAAGCTACGTCATGGCGGTGATGGCGACGCGCCCGGTGCCGAGCCCCGAAGCCAAGGCAGCCGACGCGGAGGTGCAACCATGAAGCGCCTGTTTCCGGCCCCGTGGTTATCGCTGGCCTTGTTGGGGTTGTGGCTGGTGCTGAACCTGTCCATGAGCCCCGGCAACCTGCTGCTCGGCGCGCTGCTGGGCATTCTTGCGCCGCTGATGATGGCGCCACTGCGCCCGCAACCGATCAGCCTGCGCCGTCCGGGCGTGATCCTGCGCCTGCTCCTGCTGGTGGGCCGCGACGTGATTGTCTCCAACCTGCAAGTGGCCTGGGGCGTGCTGACGTGCGGCTCACGCCCGCCGCGTTCGCGCTTTATCAAAATCCCCCTGGACCTGCGCAGCCCCAACGGCCTCGCGGCGCTGTCGATGATCACCACGGTGATCCCCGGCACCATTTGGTCCGAACTGGCGCTGGACCGCAGCATCCTGCTTTTGCACGTGTTCGACCTGGACGAGGAGGCACCGTTTATCGAGCACTTCAAAGCCACCTATGAGCGGCCCCTGATGGAGATCTTCGAATGAGCGCCCTGCTCTCCAATGCGATCCTGTTCAGCCTGTTCCTGTTTTCCCTGGCGATGGTGCTGACGTTGATCCGCCTGTTTAAAGGCCCGTCCGCCCAGGACCGGGTATTGGCGCTGGACTATCTGTACATTCTGGCAATGCTGATGATGTTGGTGCTGGGCATCCGTTATGCCAGTGACACCTACTTTGAGGCCGCGCTGCTGATCGCGCTGTTCGGCTTCGTGGGCTCGTTTGCCCTGGCCAAATTCCTGTTGCGTGGGGAGGTGATTGAATGATGCCGTTATGGATGGAAATCGTCGTCGGGTTACTGCTGGTCTTGAGCAGCGTGTTTGCGCTGATCGGGGCGCTTGGGCTGTTGCGCATGAAGGATTTTTTCCAGCGCATGCACCCGCCGGCGCTGGCCTCGACGCTCGGCGCGTGGTGCGTGGCGCTCGCATCGATTATCTACTTTTCGGTGCTCAAGTCCGGGCCCGTGTTGCACGGGTGGTTGATTCCGATTTTGTTGTCGATCACGGTGCCGGTCACCACGCTGCTGCTTGCGCGAACGGCCCTGTTCCGCAAGCGCATGGCCGGTGACGATGTGCCCGCAGAGGTCAGCAGCCGCCGCTGACCCCGGCCTCCCGCCGTTCTAGCTTATGTGCTCACACCGGAATGCACTGCTGGCGCCCTGGAAGACGGGTGGAACCCAGCACATGTGTTGCCACCAGCAGATAAGCGGCCTCTTCAGACGACATGAACGCCATGCCTTCCATCAGCTCGAAGGCGCGCGTGCCGATACGGTTGACGGCGTCCTGCACCGAGAAGCGCGTGGCCTGAGCACGCGCCAGGTCCGCGCGCAAGAATCGGTTTTCATCTATCGACGTGGCCAACCCCTGCAACGCCATCCTCGCCCAGTGCAGATCGATCAGCAGCAGCGCCCGATCCTGCGATGAACCTCGCCGCCAATGCGCGAAATGACCGCCGCCATCATCGACCGGGTTTCGCGGCCCGGTTAAACTCCGAGCGCACAACGCCCGCGACGGTAGCGGGCGTTTTTTATGCCTGATGTAAAAATGTGCGATTGGTGCCAAGCGTTGGATCGTATTCGTGTCGCCCATTTTCGCCACCTTCCAGGAATCGAGCGATGAGTAAAGCCTACACCCCCGCCACGGCCGCAGCCGACGTCGAAACCACCCTCGCCTGGCTCGGCGGGCGCTGGAAGCTGATCATCCTGTTCCACCTGTTCGGTGGCCAGGTACAGCGCTATTCCGACCTTGAGCGGCTGATCCCGGATATCTCGCAGAAGATGCTTGCCCAACAATTGCGCCAGCTCGAAGCCGACGGCCTGGTGCACCGCACGGTCTACCCGGTGGTGCCGCCCAAGGTCGAATACCGCATGACCGAGTGGGGCCAGAGCCTGTGCCCGGTGCTGGACGGGCTGCTCAAATGGCAGGCCGCCAAACCCGCGAGCTAGACCGTAGGCACCGTGCCGCCGTCGATCACGTACTCGGTGCCGCTGATCGAAGCGGCGCGCGGCGATACGAGGAAGGCGATCAAGTCGGCCACTTCCCCAGGCTTGGCCGGGCGCCCGAGGGGAATGCCGCCCAGCGCCTGCATGATGATCTGCTTGCCGCCTTCGTAATCCGTACCCGCTTCATCCGCCAGTCGCTCCGCCAGCGCGACCGCCGCATCCGTTTCCACCCAACCCGGCGACACGCGCACCACCCGCACCCCCTTGGGCGTCACTTCTTTGGACAGGCTCTTGCTGTAGGTCGCCAATGCCGCCTTGGCAGCGGCGTAGGCCGTGGTCGATTCGGGCAATGGCAACACCCTCTGGATCGAGGTGACATGAATAATCACACCCGCTCCACGCTCGACCATTCCCGGCAGCAACGCCCGGTCCACCCGCACGGCCGCCATCAGGTTCTGGTTCAGCGCACTCATCCATTGCTCGTCGTCCAGCACCGCAAACCCACCGCCCGGCGCGCTGGAGCCGCCGAGCACATTGACGATGATATCCACGCCGCCGAACCGATCCTTCACCGCCTCGGTAGCACTGGCACAACCGGCGGCGGTGCCCAGGTCAGCGGCGATGAAATGCACGCCTTCGGGCGTCGAATCCGCCGCCGAACGCGCGGCCGAAATCACCTGGACGCCTTGCTCATGCAACACGGCGACCACGGCGGCGCCGATACCTTTGGTGCCACCGGTGACCAGCGCGCGAAGGCCTTTCAGGCCGAGATCGAAGCTCATACTCCGATCTCCAGCGCGGCAATCCTGTCGCCTTCCAGGCTGAAGCCATATCGCAGGTCCAGCGGGCTTCCAGGGAAATTCCCCACCAGATGACTGGTCACCAGGGTTTTACCGCCCAGAGATAACGCTGCCGTCTGGCAAACTCGGTTCAACGCCGCGTGGCGGCTCGACCAGCAAGCAGACGAAGCAGAGGGCAGCTCTTCACAGGCAAAGGGTTCGCTGGTGTAGCTGTACTTATCATCGCTGCCGGCCTTCCAGGCCTGGATAGCCGGCAAACCGACATAAGTGCGGCCTTCGTCCCTTACCACCGCGTCGGCGGTGAAACACTCGCTGAAATCACCCGACTTGGCGGCGTCGGCGGCGAAGTAACGGGCGATGGCTGGGGGAAGCGCGAGGGTCATGGCGGGTACTCCTGAATGTTCAATAGGTCTTCAGGATAGAAACCGCCGGGACTCGCCACAAGAACGCACAAAAAGGTAATGGGCTTACTGCAAAGTAAGCCATTGGATTCACGGGCCGGCCCGGACATCGAAGTAGGCACATTCCCTGTGGGAGTTCCCACTACCTCTTCGACGTAGCGCTGTCGCGCAGCAAACTGGGACTTCTGTGGCGAGCGGGCTTGCCCCGCGTTGGGCTGCGCAGCAGCCCCAAAGCAGACGCAGAGGTATGCCTGATCCACCGCATCGTCTTGACTGGGGGCGCTTCGCACCCCAACGCGGGGCAAGCCCGCTCGCCACAGGAGTGCGGTCGACTGAAATGGCTTATGCAAGATTCAAGATTTCAGGTGAATCCTTACCCATGTAAAATCAATGAGTTATTTTAAGTTTGATAAGAGCTGGCTTGCCTGCGATGGCGGAGTGTCAGTTACCGAAAATGCTGACTGATCCAACGCCATCGCAGGCAAGCCAGCTCCCACATTTG
>NZ_JASLAW010000119.1 GCF_030147005.1 Pseudomonas sp. | reverse complement strand
CGGTCAGTTAAGCGCTAAAGCAGAAAAACCTGCGACCTGTGGCGAGGGAGCTTGCTCCCGTTGGGGCGCGAAGCGGCCCCAAAAATGGGACTGCTACGCAGTCCAACGGGAGCAAGCTCCCTCGCCACAGGTCGCAGGTTTTTCTGCTTTAGCGCTTAACTGACCGGCATTAGGCCTTGCCCGCGAAGGCAGCGCCTCGTTACCAAGCGAACATCACACCATCTCGTTGCGAATCCACTCCACTACCGAGGTGCGCTTCGGCGCCCAACCCAGCAGCTCACGGGCATGCTTGCCACGCACCCGGCTGTTGGAGCCCAGGCCGTAGTTGGCCATTTCATAACCCCACTCGGCTTCAGCCTCGGCCAATGGCCAATCCTGCGGCTCGCCCAGGTTCAGCGCTTGGGCAATGGCAGTGGTCATGTCGATAAATGCCGCCTCGCTGCTTTCCACGAAGTAGAACGTGCCCGGCACATTCTTCGTCAGCGCCAGCAGGTACAACGCAACCACGTCTTCGATATGCACATTGGACCAGATGTTCTGCCCCGGCCCCACGTGGCGGACCACACCACTCTTGCGTGCCTGCTTGAGCAAGCGCGGCAATTGCACGCTGTCGCGCTTCACGCCCAGGCTGTGACCATAGATCAACGTGTTGCAGATCACCGCAGCATTCACCCCCGCCTTGGCCGCGGCCAGGATCAGGTTATCGATGGCCACGCGCGCGGCCTTGTCGGCGGTCGGCTCCGGCAGGTTGTCCTCAAAATAGATGACATCACTGGCCTTGCCGCCTGACGCGTCGCCGACGATGCTCGAACCGCTGGTGTGCAGGAACGGCTTGTTGGAGCCTTTCAGGGCGGCCAGCAGGGTTTCGACGCCGGCACGATGATCGCTGCTGGCGGCATTGATCACCGCATCGGCTTGCTGCGCCTGTTGGGTCAATACCGCGGCGTCATCGAGGGTACCGATCACCGGGCTGATACCCAGTGCGGTCATTTCAGCGGCTTGCTCGGCGCTGCGCACCAGGCCGGTGACGGTGTGCCCGGCCTTGATCAGGCCGGTGGCGATGGAACCGCCGATAAAACCTGCGGCGCCGGTAACGAATACATTCATGGAGAGTGCTCCTGACTGGGTAAGTGATGAGCCCAGTATCAGCCACCCCTGGCTGTCGAATAAGCCCGCGTTGGCCAATTCACTCTTGCGCGCGAGTCACGAATCAAACGGCATACCGTGCCAGCTTGGCCTGGATGAAGTCCAGGAAGCACTGGATACGCAACGCCAGTTGCGAGTTGCGGTAGTACACCGCATGAATCGGCTGGCGATAGCCACTGTTGAAGGCTTCCAGGAGCGGTACCAGGCGCCCGGTATCGATGTCTTTATGGGTCATGAAGTTGGACAGGCAGCAAATGCCCTGCCCCTCCAGTGCCAGGTGGCGCACCGTTTCACCGCTGGATGCGGCAATGCTCGGCTGGATCAGCCAGCGGTCGCCCTGCGCGTGACGCAGCGGCCAATGGTTGAGGGTGTCGGTCTGGGTGAACCCCAGCAACGTATGCCCGGCCAATTCGGCGACAGTGGTCGGCGTGCCGTGTTGCTTGAGGTATTCGGCGCTGGCCAGGATGTGCAGCGGCGTGCTGCCCAAGGCGCGGGCATGCAGGGTGGAATCAGCCAGGGCGCCGATACGAATGGCAATGTCGGTGCTTTGTTCCAGCAGGTCGATGATCAAATCGTCGCTGTTCAGCTCCAATTGGATATCCGGGTACAGGCCACGAAACTCGCCAATGTACGGCATGATCCCGTGCAGCATGAACGGCACCGCCGCATTGATGCGCAGCCGCCCGGCCGGGTTTTCGCGGCGTGACGACAGGCGCTCTTCCAGCTCTTCCATCTGCGCCAGGATCACCTTGGCCTGCTCGAAGAAATACCGGCCCTCTTCGGTCAGGTCCATGCGCCGCGTGGTGCGGTTGATCAGGGTGGTGTCGAGCTTGGCTTCCAGGCGCGACAAGGTGCGACTGACCGCCGACGGCGTCTGTCCGACCTGCTCGGCGGCGGCGGAGATCGAGCCGCACTCGATCACGCTGACAAAGATCTGTAGTTCATCGGATCGGGCTTTCACGGGCGGTCCTTATGATCGGCTCACGGAGGCGCGCTCATTATTAACCACCCAGCAACAAATGACCGCCCAACAGCGCCATGCCGGTGAAAAAAACCCGCTTGAACCACTGCGCACTGATGCGTTGGCGTACCGCCTGGCCCAGCCACATCCCCAGCAATGCCGGCACCAGTGCCAACAACGACGCGCCGACTTCACCGCCACCGAGGGTTCCGCGCCAGGCCAGCCCGGCGGCCAGTGCCAGGGTCGACACGGTAAACGACAGCCCCAGCGCCTGTACCAACTGATCGCGATTCAAGCCTAATGCTTGCAGGTACGGCACCGCAGGAATCACGAAGACACCGGTAACCGAGGTGATAACGCCGGTAATCAGCCCGCACAACGGTCCCAGCCAGCGCTCGCTCCGGGGCTTGAGGTGGAAGGTGGGCAGAAACAACCCGCTCAGCGCATACACCAGCAGCGCCCCGCCCAAGGCACGCCCCACCCAGGGCCCACCGCTCATCCCCAGCCATAACGTGCCAAGCCCGGTGCCAAGAAAAATCAGCAGCAGCATCGGCCACAGGCGCTTGAGCAAGGCACTCAAATGGCCGCCAAACGCCAGTTGCCAGAGGTTGGTGACCGTTGAAGGGACGATCAGCAGCGCCGCAGCCTGCGCCGGCAACATAGCCAGGCCGAGCATGCCCATGGCCACGGTAGGCAGGCCGAGGCCGATCACCCCTTTAACGGTGCCGGCCAGCATGAAAGTGCCGAGCACAAGCAGGGTCAAGGCGGGGCCGATATCCTGGTAGAACGCGAGGAAGGTATTCATGGGCCAAGTGTGGCGGTTATCACGGCGTTGGAAAATTCACCATATACTGAGCCAGCCTCTTGTTTTGTGTGAGGCTGAAACCGCCATCGCAGGTAAGCCAGCTCCCACACCTATCAAAATATGGGAGCCGGCCTGCCAAAGTATCTACGCCACTCCAGGTGCGCCGCTGAACCTGTGGCGAGGGAGCTTGCTCCCGTGACGGCCCGGCAACCTATAGCTATATGACTGATGCCCGCGATCCAATGTGGGAGCTGGCTTGCCTGCGATGAAGCCAGACGCATCAACGGAGAGCTCCGCCATGCACTTTGACCTGATCGACCTGCGCCTCTACCTGCACATCCTCGACGCCGGCAACATCACCGCCGGCGCCGCCCGCAGCCATTTGTCCCTGGCCGCCGCCAGCGCACGCATCCGGGCGATGGAAACTTCACTGGGCATCGAGTTCCTGCAACGTGGCCGCCGCGGGGTCACGCCGACGCCTGCGGGCAAAGCGTTGGCGCGTCACGCCCGCCTGTTGCTGCAACAGGCCGAACATCTGCAACAAGACTTGGCGGAATACGCCAACGGCGTCAAAGGCCAGGTGCGCTTGCTCTGCAACACCACTGCCCTCAGCGAATACCTGCCGGAACGTCTGGCGGACTTTTTGCGCGAGCACCCCAACCTCGATATCGACCTGCAGGAGTTGCCCAGCCTGCGCATCACCCAAGCCCTGCGCCAAGGCACGGCCGACCTGGGGATCATCTCCGATGCAGTCGACACGTACGGCCTGCAGACCCTGCCTTTTCACGACGACCCGCTGTTGCTGATCATGCCGTTGGAGCATCCGCTGGCGACCGGCGCAGCGAGTTTCGTCGAGAGCCTGCAACACGACTATGTGGGCCTCGCTGCCAGCAGCGCATTGGCGGTGTACCTGGAGGAACAGGCCCTGCATGCGGGGTTTCGCCTGCAAACGCGCATTCGCGCGGAGGGTTTCGATGGGGTCATTCGCATGGTCGCCCGAGGCGCGGGCCTGGGCATCGTGCCCCAGGCCGCCCTGGACCGCTGGCCACTGGAAGGTCGCATCAAGGCCCTGCCCCTCAAGGAGGACTGGGCCTGTCGCCAACTGCTGCTCTGCGCGCGCTCGTTCGAACAACTGCCGGGTTATGCCAGGGCCTTGTTCGATGCCTTGGCCCTGCCCTTGCGGAAAAACCCGTAATACACCGCGCTCAGGATCAGCAGGAACGGTACGCCAAACACCAAGGTCATCTTGAACGCCTCGGTGAAATACGTGGTGATCATCACCGCGCCCATCAACACCAGCCCCAGCAGTGTGCTGTACGGAAACAGGCGCAGCTCGAAGGACAACGCCGGCCCGCCATGACGCTTGCGGTAACGCCGGAAAAACAGGTGCGTGAGGAAAATCATGAACCAGGTGAAGATTGCCCCGAACATCGAGATCGCCATCATCAGGGTGAACGCGCTTTGCGGGTACACCAGGTTGAGCAAGGTCGCCAACGCGATGCCGGAGCTGGACAGCAGCAAGGCATTCAGTGGAATGCCGCTCTTGCTCAACGCGCCCATGGACCTGGGCGCAAACCCCGCGCGGGACAGGCTGAACATCATGCGCGTGGTGATATAGAGCTGGCTGTTCATCGCCGACAACGCCGCGATCAGAATCACGAAATTCATCACCCCGGTGGCGCCGGGAATGCCGATGGTCTGCATCACTGTGACGAACGGGCTCTGGGCCTGACCGGCCTGGTTCCACGGCACGATGGCGAGCATCAACGCCAGGGTCAGCAGGTAGAACACCACCAGGCGCACGATGGTGGCGCGAAAGGCTTTCTTCACCGCCCGCTCCGGGTCGGCCGCTTCACCGGCAGCCACTGCGATCATCTCCACACTCAAATAGCTGAAGATCGACACGATCACCGCCATCCACATCCCGCTCAGCCCGTGGGGAAAGAATCCATCATGGGCCGTGTAGTTCTGCACGCCATAATCCGGATTACCCGAACCGAACACCACGTACACCGCCAGGATGATGAAGCCGACAATGGCGCTGATCTTGATGGTGGAAAACCAGTATTCGAAGTTGCCGAAGGTCTTCACGCTGATCGCATTGAGCAGAATCAGCACGCTGGAAAACGACACGATCCACACCCATTCCGGCACGTTGGCGAACCAGTACTTCATGTACATCGCCACCGCAGTCACCTCGGCCCCCACTGCCAGCACAATCGCCGCCCAGTAGGCATAACGCACCAGGAACCCGGCCAGCGGGCTGATGTAAAACTCGGCATAGGCCCCAAAGGAGCCGGAGGTGGAATGGGCGACGGTCATCTCCGCCAGGCAACCCATCAAGATCAAGGTAATCAACGCACCGATGGCGTAGCTCACTAACACGCTGGGCCCGGCATAGCCAATCGCGTAGGCGCTGCCCATGAACAGCCCGGTGCCAATAGCGCCGCCGATGGCGATCATGCTCATCTGGCCGGCAGTGAGCTGGCGCTTCAGGCCCAGTTCGCGGTGGGTGATGTGTGCAAAGTCATTGTGTGGTGTGGTCACGTGGTGCGCCTCTTTTATTATTGTGCTGACGGGTGTTGCGGATCCCCCACATTTTGGTCCGCATCAGCCTCAGGTAACGCTGTTGCGCACTTTGAATTGCGGCTGGTCCCAGGTGTTGTTGTCGAGAATTTCACCGAGGATTTCCACGGCGTCCCACACTTCGGTGAAGCTTGTGTACAGCGGGGTAAAACCGAATCGCATGATGCGCGGCTCGCGGTAGTCGCCGATCACGCCACGGGCGATCAGGGCCTGGATCACTGCGTAGCCTTGCGGGTGTTCGAAGCTGACATGGCTGCCGCGCCGGGCATGTTGACGGGGGGTGATCAGCACAAGGTTGTGGGCCGCACAGCGAGTTTCGACCAAGGCGATAAACAAGTCGGTCAAGGCCAGGGACTTGGTGCGCAGGCGGCTCATATCGGTCCGCTCGAACAGCTCCAGGCCACACTCCACCATGGCCAGCGAAGTGATCGGCTGGGTGCCGCACAGGTAGCGGGCGATGCCGGCACTCGGCGCATAGTTGGATTCCATCGCGAACTGACGGGTATGCCCGAACCAGCCCGACAGGGGCTGGCGTACCAGGTCCACCAACGCGGGGTTGACCCATACGAATGCCTGGGAGCCGGGGCCGCCATTGAGGTATTTATAGGTGCAGCCAATCGCATAATCGGCCCCGGCCGCGTGCAGGTCGACGGGCACCGCGCCCGCCGAATGCGCCAGGTCCCAGATGCTCAGCGCGCCGCACTCATGGCTCAAGGCGGTGAGTGCGCGCATGTCGTACATATAGCCGGTTTTGTAGTTGACGTGAGTGAGCATCACCACGGCCACGTCCTGGTCGATGGCTTGGGGCAGTTCGTCCGGGCTGTTGACCAGTCGCAGGGAATACCCCTGTTGCAGCAGCTCGGCGAGGCCCTCGGCGATGTACAGGTCGGTGGGGAAGTTGCTTGCTTCGCTGACGATCACCTTGCGGGCAGGCTGGCGCTGGCGCTGCACGGTGAGCGCGGCGCTGAGTACTTTGAACAGGTTGATGGAGGTGGTATCGGTGATGACCACCTCGCCCTCGCGCGCACCGATCAGCGGTGCCAGGCGATCGCCCAGGCGCTGGGACAAGTCCGCCCAGCCAGCGCTGTTCCAACTGCGAATCAGGCCATCGCCCCACTCCTGCGCGATCACCTGTTGCGCCCGCGCCAATGCCGCCACGGGGCGCGCTCCCAGGGAATTGCCGTCGAGGTAGATCACACCCTCGGGCAAGGCGAATTCGCTGCGCAATGGCGCCAACGGGTCCTGAGTGTCGAGGGCTTGGCAATGGCTTCGGGTGGTCATGGGCGGTCCTGGATTTTGGTAATTTTTATCGTGGCTTTTTTATGTGAAGGCTGCGCCAAATAATGAACGAACTTTTAGAGAATTTTCGTGCAAAGTGGTGGGCGAACGGCTATTTAAGCTGTAGGAAATTCGAATTTAACCCCAAAACACGCGGATTTATTCCAACCATGATGCTTGACGCTACCGACCTGCGACTCCTGCATTTCCTGCAACAGGATGGCCGTATCAGCAACCAGGAACTGGCGGAAAAAGTCGCGCTGTCGCCCTCCGCCTGCCTGCGCCGTTTGCGTCTGCTGGAGAGCGAAGGCGTCATCAGCGGCTATCGCGCCGTGCTCAACGCCGAGCAGCTGGGTATCGAACTGGAGGCTATCGTGCACCTGTCGTTGCGCCAGGATGTGGAAGACTGGCACGAGACGTTCATCCAAAAGGTGCAGGGTTGGCCGGAGGTGGCCAGTGCGTATGTCATCACCGGCGCCAGCAACTATGTGCTGCGGGTACAGGCGCGCAACCTCAAGCACTTTTCGGACTTTATCGTGAACCACCTGAACCGTACGGCGGGGGTAATGGATATACGTTCGGAGATTGTGTTGCAGAAGATCAAGGATCGCGATGAGGTGCTGGATCTGGTGATCCGCAAATAGCACCTGCCCTGCCAAACCAATGTGGGAGCGGTAAGCCCCTCCCACATTTCTACCGCGTTGGTCAGTCTTCCAGGGCACGCGCCCGCGGCATGCGATGCTGCTCTATCGGCGCCGTCGCAGGCTGCAATTCAAAGTCGAAATCAATCTGCGCCAACCGTCCCTCCACACCGAACTCCCGCGCCAGTTGCGGATCGTCACTGAAGCGAATCTCGGCGATCAGTTCATCGCGCGTGGCATAGGCAAAGTCGTCATGCAGGTACGGGTCGTCCGACAGGTTGATCTGGGTGGTCAGGTGCCGATGGCCCGGCGCCGAGATAAAGAAGTGAATGTGCGCAGGACGCTGCCCGTGACGCCCCAATTGGTCGAGCAGTTGCTGGGTCGGCCCAGTCGGCGGGCAGCCATAGCCGGACGGCACGATGCTGCGAAAACGATAATTGCCGTGAGCGTCGGTCTCGATGCGGCGGCGCAGGTTGAATGACGACTGGCTTGGATCAAACCAGGAATAGGTCCCGCCGGTATTGGCCTGCCACACGTCCACAATCGCCCCCGCCAGTGGGTTGCCATCGGTGTCGCGCACCTGCCCGCGCATGAACAGTGGCACGGCGTCGTCCTGGCCATCGTCCAGGCGCGCTTCGTATTTGGACAACGGCGCACCGGCCACATACAACGGGCCTTCGATGGTGCGCGGCGTGCCACCGGTTTTGCCGGCTTCGACGTCGGCGGCGTCCATCAACAGGTCCAGGTAATGCTCCAGGCCCAGCCCGGCGGCGAGCAGGCCGGCCTCCTGGTTTTTGCCCAACGCGTTGAGGTAGTTGACCGCCTTCCAGAACTCTTCCGGCGTCACTTCCAGGTCTTCGATGATGTTCACGGTGTCGCGCAGGATCCGATAGATCAGCGCCTTGGTGCGCGGGTTTCCGGCGCTATTGAGGTTGCCGCTGGCTTCTTCGAGAAACTGCTGGGCGTGGGCAGTCTGGGACAGTCGGATGGACATGGTGCAATCCTCATCTTGTAATTATTGGGTGCGAAACAGGCTCAGCGGTCGTCTTCATGGATGGACGACGGATGCCGACACAGCGCGTTCACTTCGATGGCCATATAGGGGAACAACGGCAGTTGCATCAGCAGGTCGTGCAGCGCCTGCACGCTCTCGACATCGAATACGCTGTAGTTGGCGTAGTGCCCGGCGATGCGCCACAGGTGGCGCCATTTGCCCTCTTGTTGCAGCTGCTGCGCGAGGGTTTTTTCTTCGGCCTTGAGGCTGGCGGCGCGCTCGGGGTGCATGTCGAGCGGCAGGTTCACGGTCATCTTTACGTGGAACAACATGGCAGGCGCCTCTTAGGGTTTGTCACGACGCAAGAACGCCAGGCGCTCTTCGTCAATCGCCAGGCCCAGGCCCGGAGCGGTGGAGACATGCAGCTGGAAATCGCGGTACAGCGGCGGCTCGGTGAGGATGTCTTCGGTGAGCAGCAACGGGCCGAACAGTTCGGTGCCCCACGCCAGTTTGTCCAGCGTGAGGAAGGCGTGCGCCGAAGCCAGGGTGCCGATGCCGCCTTCGAGCATGGTGCCGCCGTAAAGGCCGATGCCTGCCGCTTCGGCAATCGCCGCCGTGCGCAATACCGCGCGCGGGCCGCCGTTCTTGGCGATCTTGAGGGCAAACACTGAGGCCGCGCCTTCGCGGGCCAGGTTGAAGGCATCCTCAACGCATTCAATGGATTCATCGGCCATGATCGGCGCCGGGCTCGACAGGTTCAACCGCGCCATGCCGCCTCGGTTATTGCGCGAGATCGGCTGTTCTATCAGGTCGATACCGTTGTCGCCCAGGACCTTGCAGGCACGCAGGGCCACGGCTTCGTCCCAGGCCTGGTTGACATCGACACGCACACTGGCGCGCTCACCCAGGGCTCGCTTGATCGCGATCACGTGGGCCAGGTCATGGCCGACGTCGCCGGCACCGATCTTCAATTTGAAGAGGCGATGACGGCGCAGGTCGAGCATTTTCTCGGCCTCGGCAATGTCCTGTGCGGTGTCGCCGCTGGCCAGGGTCCAGGCCACCGGCAAGGCATCGCGCACGCGGCCGCCGAGCAGTTCACTGACCGGCAGGTTCAAGCGCTTGCCGAGGGCATCGAGCAAGGCGCTTTCGATACCCGACTTGGCGAAGGTATTGCCGCGAATGCTCCGCTCCAGGCGCAACATGGCGGCGTTGATGTTGCTCGCGTCCTGGCCGATCAGCAGCGGCGCGAAGTGCCGGTCGATGTTGACCTTGATGCTCTCGGGGCTTTCGTTGCCGTAGCTCAGCCCCCCAATGGTGGTGGACTCACCAATGCCTTCGATACCGTCGGCGCAACGCAGGCGGATGATCACCAGGGTCTGGCTTTGCATCGTGTGCATCGCCAGCTTGTGCGGGCGAATGGTGGGAAGGTCGACGATGATAGTTTCGATCGACTCGATGGGGCAAATCGGCATGGCAATACCCGTTGGGTTCTTTATGGGTTTGCGTCGATTCTGTGCTGCGATTTTGAAGGGTTCCAATATAGAATTGGTCTGGTTCAATACCCTGAAGGTATTAAAGGAGCCAACATGGAACTGCGTCACCTGCGCTATTTCCAGGTACTGGGCCAGACCCTCAACTTCACCCGTGCCGCTGAACGCCTGCACATCGCCCAGCCGCCGTTGAGTCGGCAGATCCAGCAACTGGAAGACGAATTGGGCGTGGTGCTGCTCGAGCGCGGCCGTCCGCTGCGGCTGACCGAGGCCGGGCGATTTTTCTATGAGCACGCCAATGTGTTGCTCGAGCAGTTGGGCAAGGTGTGCGACAGCACCCGGCGCATCGGCCTGGGTCAGAAGACCTGGCTGGGCATCGGCTTTGCGCCGTCGACCTTGTACGGCGTACTGCCGCAATTGATTCGGCGACTGCGCAATCATGAGTCGCTGGAGTTGGAATTGGGGTTGTCGGAGATGACCACCCTGCAGCAGGTCGAGGCACTCAAGGCCGGGCGCATCGACGTGGGTTTCGGGCGGATTCGCATCGACGACCCGGCCATCGTCCAGCGTGTCCTGGTGGAAGATCGACTGGTGGCGGTGTTGCCGAGCGGCCATCCGTTGCTGGGCGCACCCGCCACCCTTGCGCAGTTGGCCGCCGAACCCTTTGTGCTGTACCCCGGCAATCCCCGTCCCAGTTATGCCGACCATGTCATCGCGTTGTTCGACGCCCACGGCTTGAGCCCCAAGGTGGCGCAATGGACCAACGAATTGCAGACCGCCATGGGCCTGGTGGGCGCGGGCATGGGCGTGACACTGGTGCCGGCGTCGGTGCAGGTGCTGCACCGGGCGGATATCGGCTACACGCCGATTGTGGAAACCACCGCAACCTCGCCGATCATTCTCAGCCGGCGGGTGAATGACCAGTCGCCGGGGCTCAGTCATTGCCTGCAACTGGTCGAAGAGCTGATCTGAGAGTTCGCGGCCCCCCTGCTTTGATCTTCATCCCCTTCAAAGTCCGCGCAGGCGCTTGCGCTGCAGGGTTTGGCTGGGGGATTCGTCGAACAGCTTTCGATACTCCGCCGAGAACCGCCCCAAATGGGTAAAGCCCCAGCCCAACGCGATTTCGGAGATGGTGCGAATGGAGCCGTGTTCGAGGATTTCCTGGCGCACGGCCCCCAACCGATACTTCTTCAAGTAAGCCATGGGCGACAACGCGAAGTACTTGCGGAACGCATCGAACAGCTTGAACCGCGACACCCCCGCAGCCGTTTCCAGGTCTTCAAGGTGCACGGCCTCGCGCGCATTGCTGTGCAGGTACTGGCGCGCCAGAACCAGATAATGCGGCAGTTTCACCCCCAGCATATCGCGCAGTTCTTCGGAATAATTGTTCGGCTGCGCCAGGATCAGGCCCTTGATCAGCGAGCTTTCCAGGTCGCGGGTAAAGGCGGCGTGCTCGTATAACTCGCTGCTGTGCTCCAGCTCGGCAATGAAGTAACGCGCCATGCGCCACCACGACGCGGGCGCACCGTCCACCGCATCCATCACCGGTTCGAACCGCAGCGGCGCCTCGATCGGCCGTTGCAGCAAACCTTCCAGCGACTCGCTCATGGCCGCTCGTGTGATGACCACCTGCAACTTGCGGCAGTCACCGGAAATCGCCAGCACCTGGTGCTCGTTGGGTGAAATGATCACCCCTTGGTCGCGGTTGGAGCTCAGCCGCACACCGTTCTTGCTCAGCTCCTGCTCGCCAACCAGCGGCAGGCTCAGGCTGTAGCTGCGAAAATGCTCGGCATCTTCGATGTCGATGGTCACGTCGGTGCCGTATTCGATCACGCCCAGGGTGGTGGCGCGGGACTTGAACACATTGGCGCTGTGGTGAAAGCGCAGGCGTTCCGGCGTGGCCGTCGCCAGACGATGGGGCCCGCAGATGCCGGACATCCAGCTGCGGGCGCCCTCGAGATCGAAGCGTTGAATACGGATATCGCGTGTCTGGCTGGTCATCAGGAGGCACCCACGGCGGTTAGGCATTTGCGCGCTCTGGCGGCGCGTCATCGGTGTTGGACAGCAAATTCCAAGCCACGCCGGCGCGGTCGTCACTGGGCGGATAGCAAAGGTCGACTATGTGGATAACGCACCGGTTTTTTCGACCCTTGCCCGCAATCACAGTAGCCCATCACGTTCCCCCGCCGCACCGTGTTGGGTATTTGCTGCCCAACTTTGCGGCCCATGTTCCCCGATTATGCGGATAGCCCACGCCCTGCCCCGCTGCCTCTAATGAGCCACCCATCAGCCCCGATCAAAAAGGTGCCTCCCATGAGTGGTGCAAGAAACGTTGAACAGTGGAAAACCTTCATCGAAAGTTGCCTGGACTTTCGCCCGGCGGATGAAGTGTTCCGCATCGCCCGCGACATGTTCACCGAGCCTGAACTGTTCGACCTGGAGATGGAACTGATCTTCGAGAAGAACTGGATCTACGCCTGCCACGAAAGCGAATTAGCCAATAACCACGACTTCGTAACGATGCGCGCCGGGCGCCAGCCAATGATCATCACCCGCGACGGCGAAGGCCGGCTCAACGCGCTGATCAATGCCTGCCAGCATCGCGGCACCACCCTGACCCGCGTCGGCAAGGGCAACCAGTCCACTTTCACCTGCCCGTTCCATGCCTGGTGCTACAAAAGCGATGGCCGGCTGGTGAAGGTCAAGGCGCCGGGGGAATACCCGGAAGGGTTCGACAAAGCCACACGCGGCCTGAAAAAGGCGCGCATCGAGAGCTACAAAGGCTTTGTGTTTATCAGCCTCGACGTGAAGGGCAGCGACAGCCTGGAAGATTTCCTCGGCGATGCCAAAGTCTTCTTCGACATGATGGTGGCGCAGTCCGCCAGCGGTGAGTTGGAGGTGCTGCCGGGCAAGTCCGCCTATACCTACGACGGCAACTGGAAGCTGCAAAACGAAAACGGCCTGGACGGTTATCACGTCAGCACCGTGCACTACAACTACGTGGCCACGGTGCAGCATCGCCAGCAGGTCAACACCGAAAATGGCGCAAGTGCCGGCACCACCCTGGACTACAGCAAACTCGGCGCCGGCGACGCCAACACCGATGACGGCTGGTTTGCGTTCAACAACGGCCACAGTCTGTTGTTCAGCGACATGCCCAACCCCAGCGTGCGCTCCGGCTACGCCACCATCATGCCGCGCCTGGTGGCAGAACACGGCCAGCCGAAAGCCGAATGGATGATGCACCGCCTGCGCAACCTGAATATCTACCCGAGCCTGTTCTTTCTCGACCAGATCAGCTCCCAACTGCGCATCATCCGCCCACTGGCGTGGAACAAGACCGAGATCATCAGCCAGTGCCTGGGGGTGAAGAACGAGTCCGACGCCGACCGCGAAAACCGCATTCGCCAGTTCGAAGATTTCTTCAATGTCTCGGGCATGGGCACGCCGGATGACCTGGTGGAATTTCGCGAGGCCCAGCGCGGTTTCCAGGGCCGTCTTGAGCGCTGGAGCGATATCTCACGCGGCAGCCATCGTTGGAAGACCGGGCCGACACCGAACAGCGAAGCCATTGGTATCGAGCCCGCCATGACCGGCACCGAGTTCACCCACGAAGGCCTGTACGTCAACCAGCACCGCAACTGGCAGCAGTTCCTGCTCAACGGCCTGGACCAGCAAGCGCTGAAACTGCGGGAGGTGAAGTGATGAATGCCCAGTTGCAGTACCAGATCGAGCAATTCTTCTATCGCAAATCCGAACTGTGCGACGCCCAGGACTGGGATGCCTACGTGCAGCTGTTCGACCCACAGAGTGAGTTCCACCTGCCGCAATGGGACTCGGAACATGTCTACACCCAGGACCCCAAGCGCGAGATGTCGTTGATCTATTACGCCAACCGCTCGGGGCTGGAAGATCGCATATTCCGCCTGCGCACCGGCAAGGCCGCCTCGGCCACGCCGATGCCGCGCACCTTGCACCTGATCAACAACGTGCGTATCGCCGAGCTGGCAGGCGGCGAGCTGGAGGTGAAAGTGAACTGGCACACGCTGTTCTACCGGCTGGCGACATCGGAGCAGTTCTACGGGCCTGCCACTTACCGTCTCAAGCCACACGGCGACAGCTGGCTGATCACCCGCAAGCACGCGTTGCTGCTCAACGACACGATCAATTCGGTGCTGGATTTCTATCACCTTTGACCCAGCACATCACACCTGTGGGGCGAGGGAGCCTGCTCCCGCTGGAGTGCGCAGCGCTCCCGGCTTTTGGAGCCGCTGCGCCGCCCAGCGGAGCAAGCTCCCTCGCCACCGGTTATACGGAGTCGTAGAGATGAACCACAAAGTGGCCTTCAGTTTTGCCGATGGCAAGACCTTGTTCTTCCCGGTAAGCGCCAATGAAATCCTGCTGGACGCGGCCCTGCGCAACGGCATCAACATCCCGCTGGACTGTCGTGAAGGCGTGTGCGGCACCTGTCAGGGGCGCTGCGAGTCCGGCGATTACACCCAGGATTATGTCGACGAGGAAGCGCTGTCGAGCCTGGACCTGCAACAGCGCAAAATGCTCAGTTGCCAGACGCGAGTAAAGTCCGACGCAACCTTCTACTTCGACTTTGATTCGAGCTTGTGCAATGCGCCGGGGCCGGTGCAGGTGCGCGGTACGGTGAGCGAGGTGCAGTTGGTGTCGGCCAGCACGGCGATCCTGCAGCTGCGAGTGGATGCACCACTGGATTTTCTGCCGGGCCAGTATGCGCGGCTGTCAGTGCCCGGCACCGACAGTTGGCGCTCCTATTCCTTCGCCAACCTGCCGCGCGATCAATTGCAGTTTCTGGTGCGCCTGTTGCCCGACGGGGTGATGAGCAACTATTTGCGCGAGCGCTGCCAAGTGGGCGATGAAGTGTTGATGGAAGCGCCGCTGGGGGCGTTCTACCTGCGGCACGTTACCCAACCGCTGGTGCTCGTCGCGGGCGGCACCGGGTTGTCGGCATTGCTGGGCATGCTCGATCAACTGGCGGCCGACGGCTGCGCCTATCCCGTGCACCTCTATTATGGTGTACGCGGTGCGCAAGACCTGTGCGAAGCAGCGCGCATCGGCAGCTATGCGTCGAATATCGCCGACTTCCGCTACACCGAAGTCCTCAGCGACGCTTCACCGCAGTGGACGGGCAAGCGCGGCTACCTCACCGACCATTTCGACGTGGCCCAATTGCGCGACAGATCGACGGATATGTATGTGTGCGGCCCCCCGCCGATGGTCGAATCGATCCAACAATGGCTGGCGGATCAGGCACTTGATGGCGTTCAGCTGTATTACGAAAAGTTTACGCAGAGTAATATCTGACCCTCGGCACTTCTGAGGGGCTGATGCGGCCTGCACTCACCCTTAAGAAAAACAAGTAGAAGGGAATGTTAATGGCGGATGACATGGTAAACCCGGTGGGCCTCAAGCGTGGCCTGAAGAACCGGCACATTCAACTGATCGCCTTGGGAGGGGCGATCGGCACGGGATTGTTCCTCGGCTCGGCCGGGGTACTCAAGTCGGCGGGGCCGTCGATGATCCTGGGTTACGCGATTGCCGGTTTCATCGCCTTCCTGATCATGCGCCAGCTCGGCGAGATGATCGTCGAAGAGCCGGTGGCCGGTTCCTTCAGCCACTTTGCGCATAAATACTGGGGCGGTTACGCGGGCTTTCTTGCGGGCTGGAACTACTGGGTGCTGTACGTGCTGGTGGGCATGGCCGAACTGACGGCCGTGGGCAAGTACATCCAATTCTGGTGGCCGGAGATCCCGACCTGGGTCAGCGCACTGGTGTTCTTCGTCGCGGTGAACCTGATCAACACCTTGAACGTGAAGTTCTTCGGTGAAGCCGAGTTCTGGTTCGCGATCATCAAAGTGGTGGCGATCGTCGGCATGATCGTGCTCGGCTGCTACCTGCTGTTCAGCGGCACCGGCGGCCCGCAGGCGAGCGTCAGCAACCTGTGGAGCCACGGCGGGTTCTTCCCGAATGGCGGCATGGGGCTGTTGATGTCGATGGCGTTCATCATGTTCTCGTTCGGTGGCCTGGAGCTGGTGGGTATCACCGCCGCCGAGGCCAGCGAGCCACGCAAGGTGATCCCGAAGGCGATCAACCAGGTGGTGTATCGGATTTTGATTTTCTACGTCGGCGCCCTCGCCGTGCTGCTGTCGCTGTACCCGTGGGACCAACTGCTGCAAACCCTCGGCGCGTCGGGCGATGCCTACAGTGGCAGCCCGTTCGTGCAGATCTTCTCGCTGATCGGCAATGACACCGCTGCGCACATCCTCAACTTCGTGGTGCTGACCGCGGCGCTGTCGGTGTACAACAGCGGCGTGTACTGCAACAGCCGCATGCTGTTCGGCCTGGCCGAGCAAGGCGACGCGCCCAAGGCGCTGATGAAGCTCAACAAGCAAGGCGTGCCGCTGCGGGCGCTGGCGATTTCGGCGTTGGTGACAATGTTGTGCGTGGTGGTCAACTACATCGCGCCGCAGAGTGCCCTGGAGTTGCTGTTCGCGCTGGTAGTTGCCTCGCTGATGATCAACTGGGCGTTGATCAGCATCACCCACATCAAGTTCCGCAAGGCGATGGGCGAGCAAGGCGTGACGCCGTCGTTCAAAACCTTCTGGTTCCCGTTCAGCAACTACCTGTGCCTGGCGTTCATGCTGATGATCATCAGCGTGATGCTGGCGATTCCAGGGATTCGCGAGTCGGTGTATGCGATGCCGGTGTGGGTGGGGATTATCTACGTTGCGTATCGGCTGCGAGTCCGCAAGAGCAATGCGCTGGTGAGCGTACCGTAACGCCTGTGGGAGCCGGGCTTGCCCTAATGCCAGTCAGTTAAGACAGAACCGGTCCCTGTGGCGAGGGAGCTTGCTCCCGCTGGACTGCGTAGCAGTCCCATTTTTGGGGCCGCTTCGCGCCCCAACGGGAGCAAGCTCCCTCGCCACAG
>NZ_JASLAW010000086.1 GCF_030147005.1 Pseudomonas sp. | reverse complement strand
TTCTGCTTTAGCGCTTAACTGACCGGCATTAGGGCTTGCCCGCGAATGCGCTCAATCAGTCGGTAACAGGGTGACTGACTAAACGCTTTCGCGAGCAAGCCCGCTCCCACATTTTTTAACCGTGTTTATTTCAGGCTTTTTTCCAGCCAGGCCTTCAAATCCTGAATTTCCGCCTCGCTGATCGTATGGTTCATCCCCGGATACCCATGAAACTGCGGCTTCAAACCCAGCCCCTGCAGCGCTTCGTTGGCCCGCGTGCCTAACGCATAGGGCAGTGGCTGGTCCAACGTGCCGTGCCCGATAAAGATGGCTAGTTTGCCCAACGCTTCATTCGGCTTGAGCTCAGCCTTGAGTACCGGCAACACGCTGCCGCTCAGTGCCGCGATGCCGCGCAGCAGCTCCGGCTTACGCAAGCCCACCTCATAGGACATGATCGCCCCCTGGCTGAACCCCACCAGGAACACCCGGTCACTTTGGGTGTGGTACTTGGCGGTGGCTTTTACGACAAAGTCTTCAATCAACTTGGCGCTGCTTTGCAGATCGGCCGTGACCCCGTCGTAATCACCGTCACCGGGGGTCTTGGTAAACCAGCGAAAGCCATTCGGTTCCACCGGCATCGGCGCACGCACCGACAGGTAGGTCCAGGTGGAAGGCAGCGCATCCTTGATGTCGAACAGGTCTTCCTCGTTGCTGCCAAAGCCATGCAGGAAAATCACCAGCGGTTGGTTGCGTGCCTCGTCCTGGGTTTGTTCCAGGTACGACAACGGCAAGTCGGTGTGCAGGTCGGCGTCCGCGTGGGCGGCACCGGCCAGCAAGGTCAGCGCGAGAGCGAGCAGTTTGAGCATAGGAACGATCCCTCAGGGTTTGCGTAACAAGTAGGTGTCCATGATCCAGCCATTGGCGAGCCGCGCAGCCTTGCGCACCTGTTGGATTTGCTCCGCCACGTCAGCCACTTTGCCGCTGATCAGGATTTCGTCCGGCGTGCCCAGGTAGGCGCCCCAATAGATATCCAGATCCTGATCCGCCACGCTGCGGTAGGAATCTTCGGCGTCGAGCATCACCACCAGCGTGTCGGCATCACTCGCCTGCCCCGCCGCCAGGCGGCGCCCGGTGGTGATTTCGATGGACTTGCCGATACGGTTCAACGCCACCTTATGCTGGGCGGCCAGGGCCTGCACGCTGGTAATGCCGGGGATCACCTCGAACTCGAACTCACAGCGGCCGGCGGCCAGGATCGCCTGCAAAATACGGATGGTGCTGTCGTACAACGCCGGGTCGCCCCAGGCCAGAAACGCGCCCACTTCATCGTCGGCCATTTCTTCGTTGATCATGCGTTCGAAGGTCTGCTGCTTGTCGTGGTTAAGGTCCCGCACGGCGGTGGTGTAGTCGATGTCACCCCGCACGCGCTCAGGGCATTGAGCCTCGACGAAGCGATAGCCAGGCTCGGTAATGTAGGTTTCGCAGATTTCACGACGCAAATCGATCAGCTTGTCCTTGCTCTGGCCCTTGTCCATCAGGAAAAACACGTCGGTGCGGTTCAGCGCCTTCACGGCCTGCATCGTGATGTAGTCAGGGTTGCCGGCGCCGATGCCGATGATCAGGATGCGTTTCATGGGTTGCTCTCATTGCGGAGCGTGGATTTTGCCATGATCAGGGCCTCAGGCGTGAGTTTCCAGGCGCAGGCGCCAGACCGCGTTGAAGCGCAGCTCGGTACAGGACAACGGCTCAACGTCGATCAGGTAGAACATCGAGACCGGACACTGCATGACGTACAGCAGCGCGGCGCGCACAACGAAAGGATGGGTGACGGCCAGCACGTGGCCGGGTTGGCTCTCGAGGGACTTGATCCATTGCCCAACCCGCGTACACAGCTGATCCACCGACTCGCCGCCATGAGGGGCACGGGTGCTGTCGCTGAGCCAGGCGTTCAATTCATCGCTGTTCAGATGGCGGACAGCCTGGCCTTTCCAGTGCCCAAGGTCGACGTCGCGCAGGGCCTGTTCAATGCTCGGCTGCGCGCCGAACAACGCCGCCGTTTGCCGGGTTCGCGCCTCCGGCCCGCACACCAGCCGCGCAGGCTTCGGATAGCGGCCGGTTAAAGACAGCGCCGCGCCTTGCCAGTCCATGACCAGCGATTCGTCATCGGCAAAGCGCGCCTGTTTTTGCGACGGCGTGGCCGCATGGCAGATCAGGGTCAAACGGGTAGCCTGCACGCAATACGCTCCGCCGGAATGAGGCTGCCAAGCCTGGCGCAGTTAACGCGTCGATGCAACGCCCGCTACCGCGCCATCAGGCCAATGCCGCCCCGGTGGGCGCCATCACCGGGCTGCCGCTGGCCACGAAGTCCTCTTTGCGCAGCAGCACCAGCGCAATCAACGACACTACCCCGGTCGCCACGTAGAAGTACCAGGGCGAGGTAATGTCGCCGGTCACCTTGATCAGCCAGGTGGAGATCAACGGCGCGCTGCCGCCAAACACCGCAACCGGCACGTTGTACGCCACGGCGATCCCGGTGGACCGGATGCGCGTGGGCAGCAGTTCGCTCATCAGCGCGTAGGTGGACGACGCATAGAGGCCGAACAGGATGGCCACCGCCATCAATGGCGCAAAGAACGTCGCCGGCGTTGCGGTCGGTGCCATCTTGAACAGCCAGAACATCGCCAGGGTCGCCAGTGTGCCGATCACCATCAGGAACGGCTTGCGCCCATATTTGTCGGTGAACGCGCCGCCGAACGGCATGACGAACGCCGCGGAAAAACTGGCGACGAACACGTAGAGCAAGGTAGTGCCGCTGTCGAATTTGAGGATCTTGGCCATGTAGGTCGAGGCGAAGGTGAGCACCAGGTAAAAGATCGAGCTGTGCAAGGTGATGATGAAAAACACCAGGGCAATTGCGCGCTTCCATTGCCAGACTTCGCGCAGGGGTGCGCGGGAGGTTTGCCCGGCACGCTGCAAGGCGAGGAACTCAGGGCTGTCTTCGAGCTTGAGGCGGATGTACATGGAGATAAAGCCCAGGGGCGCGGCGATCAGGAACGGCACGCGCCAGGCCCATTCCTGCATCACGTCGGCACCCAGCACCCAGGTCATGCCGTTGGCCACGGCGCCGCCGAGCAGCAGGCCGAGCACGGCGGTGACCATCAGCCAGCAGGTGGCAAAGCCGCGTCGGCCGGGGCCGGCGTATTCGGAAATGAAGCTGGTGACCGTGCCGATCTCACCGCCCGCCGAGAAGCCTTGCACGCAGCGCACCAGGATTAACAGGATCGGTGCGGCGATGCCCAGGGTTGCGTACGTGGGCAGCAAACCCAGCATCACCGTGGAGCCGGTCATCATCACCAGCGCCATGATCAGGGTTTTACGCCGGCCGATCTTGTCCGCCAGCGGGCCGAAAAACAGCCCGCCCAAGGGGCGGATGAAGAAGCTCAGGGCGAAGGCGGCAAAGCTGGCCAGCAGGCTGGTGGTGGGGTCGTCGGAGACGAAGAACGCCTGGCCGATATAGACGGCAAGAAAGCCGTAGACGCCGTAGTCGTACCACTCGATCAAGTGGCCGGAGGTAGCGCCGAGAAACGCACGGCGGCGTTTGCGGACAGTGTCTTGCGCGTGATTGCCCATTGAGAGGACTCCTTGTCTGTTTGTCGATCCATGTTAAAGCGCGGCGATATTCGCCGCTTTCAACCACTCCCGCAAGTCGGTCTTGAGGGTCTTGCCGTAGCTGTTCTTGGGCAAGTCGCTGCGCCACACGTATTTTTTCGGTTTCTTGAACGACGCCATGCGCGCCAGGAACCATGCCGTGAGTTCGCCTTCGTCAAGGGGCCGGCCGCTGCGCGTCACCACAAACGCCACCACCGACTCGCCCCATTGCGGGTCCGGCTCGCCCACCACGCACACTTCAAATACCTCGGGATGCTGGGCCAGCACTTCCTCGACTTCGCGCGGGTACACATTGCTGCCGCCGCTGATGATCACGTCCTTGGAGCGATCCGTGAGGGTCAGGTAGCCGGCGGGGTCGAGAAAACCGATATCACCGGTGAGCAGCCAGCCATCGACCAGGGTCTGGCGGGTGGCGGGCAGATTGCGCCAATAGCCTTGCATCACCGTGGCGCCACGCACGGCAATTTCGCCCCGTTCGCCGGCCGGCAGCGGTTGCTGGTCGGTCCCCAGAATGCGGATTTCCACGCAGGCTTGCGCGTAACCCACGGAGGCGGCCAAGGTTGCCCAGTCGGGGCGCTGGCGGTCGGCGATCAGCCCACGGGGCAGCACGCTGATGGTCATCGGGCTCTCGCCCTGGCCGTAAATCTGCACCAGGCGGGCGCCGAACGTGTCGACGGCGTCGCGCAGGTCGGCCAGGTACATCGGGCCGCCGCCGTAGACGATGGTCTTGATGCCTTCGCCGTCGTAGCCCTGGCGCCGCGCCTGCTCGACCATGCGCTTGACCATGGTCGGCGCGGCAAACAATGAAACCCCGCCCAGCTCGGTTGCCAGGCCAAACAGCTCGGCGGCGTCGAAGCCGCCGGACGCCGGCACCACATGCCGCGCGCCGCAGCGTACGTGAATGACGTTGTAGAGCCCGGCGCCATGGGACATCGGCGCGGCGTACAGCGCAGCATCGTCGGCGCTCACCGGGTCGACATCGGTGGCGTAACACAACGACATGGCGATCAGGTTGCCATGGGACAGCATCACCCCCTTGGAGCGCCCGGTGGTGCCGGAGGTGTAGAACAGCCAGGCAAGGTCGTGGTCCTGGCGCGGCACCGGCTGCTCCAGGGTTGGCCAGCCCCGGTTCGGCGGTAGCACGTGGCCATCAAGCTCTGTGCAGCGCAGGGGCAAATCCCGCGATGAAAATACCCGGCCGCCGTCGGTGAAGATCAAGCGGGCCTCGGCGTTATCGGCGATCCACGCCGCCTCGGTCGGGTGCAGCTTGGCGTTGATCGGAACCGCCACCGCGCCCATCCACCAGATGGCGTAGAGCAATTCCAGGTAGTCGCAGCTGTTTTTCATCAGCACCGCCACCGCATCCCCAGGCTGCAAGCCGTGCTGGTCCACCAGGTGCGCGGCGCGCTGGCGCACATGGGCGGTGAAGGTAGCGTAGTCGGCCACTTGCCGGGCGCCGTCGAACAGTGCCGGGCGCTGCGGGTCGCGACGCTGGGTGTCGTGCAACCAGTTGGCGATGTTCATGCTCAGTACCGGCGCGCATGCAGGACCGAGGCGTAATTGGCCACCGCCATTCCGCCCATGTTGAATACCAGCCCGAACTCCGCGTTGGGCACCGCCAGGCCGATCGGCTCGGCGGTCAATTGCCGGAACGCCAGGGCATGCATCGAGACACCGGTCGCGCCGACGGGATGGCCCTTGGCCTTGAGCCCGCCGGAAAGGTTCACCGGCAAGCGCCCGCCCGCGCGCACCACGCCGCTGTCGAGCACACGGTGGCCCTCGCCTTTGGGCGCCAGGCCCATGGCTTCGTAGATCAGCAGTTCGGCGATGGTGAAGCAGTCATGCACCTCGGCGAAGCTCAGGTCGGCCAGGGTCACATTCGCCCCGCGCAGCGCCGAGTGAATCGCCCGCTGCGGGCCTTCAAACGCCAGAATGTCGCGCTGGGCGATGGGCAACGTGTCGTTGACCTGGGTCATGGCGCGAATCTGCACATCGCGGCGAAACGCCCGCGCACGCTTGGGCGACGCCAGGACAATCGCCGCGGCGCCATCACTGATCAAAGAGCAATCGGTGAGGCGCAGCGACTCGGCCACGAACGGGTTGCTCTGGGACACGTTGTTGCAGTGTTCGAAATTCATCTCCCGGTGCATCTGCGCCAATGGGTTGGCCAGGGCATTGGAGTGGTTCTTGGTGGCTATCGTCGCCATCGAGCCCAGCGGGCAATGGTAGCGCTCGGCGTATTGACGAGCGGCGCGGCCGAACAGCTGCGGGAAACTCAGGCCGGCTTCGGCCGCATCATTCTGGTAACCGGCGCCGGCCAGCGCCTGGGTGACGGCGGCCGTGGAGGTATGGGTCATTTTCTCGGCACCCACCACCAGCACCAGTTCGGCGCTGCCGGACAGAATCGCATTGACCCCGGCCTGGATCGCCGCCGAACCTGATGCACAGGCGTTCTCGCAGCGGGTCGCCGGTTTGAAGCGCAGCCCGGGGTCGGCCTGCAACAGCAACGACGCGGCAAACCCATCCGGCACCAGCCCGCTATTGAAATGCCCGAGGAACAGCGCGTCGATCTGCGACGCATCGAGGTCCGCATCGCTTAGGGCCTCACGCGTGACCTGAACGATCAGATCTTCCAGCGTGGTGCCTTCCAAGCGACCAAAACGCGAATGACCAGCGGCAACGATAGACACGCAATCAGCAGGCATAATCAATTTCTTCTGTTCTTGAACCGGACTTTCCTTACAATGACCCACCGCCGGCTGCGTGCCAATTCGTGTAACTACTTACACGGATAAGTAGTCCGCCAGTGAGTCAACAACGAGGCAGGATGCCCCCATGACCGTGCTTACCCAGCCATTCCGAGATCTCGAACGCCTGGCGTTCAAGCTGTCCCCCGCTCCGCAGCTGGTCACCAGTCACCGCGTGATACTCGACTGCAATGACGCGTTTCTGAATCTGTTCGGCTACACCCGCGAGACACTGCTCAATCAATTGACCTTGCTGATCTACCCCTCCCAGGCCGATTACCACGCCATCGGCAAGCGCAGCCATGATTGGTTGCTCGACAGCGACAACGGTTTTTATTCCGACGAGCGCTTCATGCAGCATCGCAATGGCGAGGTGTTCTGGGCCAAATCCCATGGCTACACGCTCACCCCCAGGGACCCGTTCAAGCTGATGATCTGGCACTTCGAACGCCTGGACCGCACCCACCAGGGCACGGGGGATCTCACGCCACGGGAACGGGAAATCGCCATGCACATTGTCAACGGGCTCAAATCCAAGGAAATCGCGCTGCGCCTGGGAATTTCCCACCGTACGGTGGAAGTGCACCGGGCGCGGTTGATGAGGAAGTTACAGGCCAAGACGGTGGTGGAACTGGTGTCGAAGATCATCATGGTGGCGTGACGGCTAAGCGAGGCGGCCGGTTGGAGCCGGTTGGGGATGTCGAGCCCGGCCCAACCGTGGGCAACCTGTAGCGATATGACTGACGCCCCGCGATCCAATGCGGGAGCCGGCTTGCCTTAATGCCGGTCAGTTAAGCGCTAAAGCAGAAAAACCTGCGACCTGTGGCGAGGGAGCTTGCTCCCGTTGGGGCGCGAAGCGGCCCCAAAAATGGGACTGCTACGCAGTCCAGCGGGAGCAAGCTCCCTCGCCACAGGGACCGGT
>NZ_JASLAW010000075.1 GCF_030147005.1 Pseudomonas sp. | reverse complement strand
AGCGCCGGGCCAGCCGCTGTTGCCAGTCGATGCTATAGAGGTTGGAGGTGTGCAACAGCAACCCGGCCTGCTCGCTGATGGCGGTTACCAGCCGGGGATGGGAATGGCCCACATTGGTCACGGCCACGCCGGCAACCGCGTCCAGGTATTCGCGGCCCTGCTGGTCCCACAGACGCGTGCCCAAGCCACGGCTGAAGCTCAGGGCCAAGGGGTGATAGGTGCTCATCAGGCAGGCGGCGGTCATGGTGGCGTGCTCCAGTAAATCGTTGAGAGGGTTGCAGTATCGTTAGCCACTCTCAGTAGATAAACTGCGCTTTTGTGCAATAACTTTGAAGCAGGGCTTGATAATGGATCTGTTCCAGGCGATGTCGGTGTACGTGAAAATCGTGGAAACCGGCAGCATGAGCGCCGCCGCCCAGGAATGCGCGATGTCGACCACCATGGTCGGCAACCACTTGCGTGCGCTGGAGCAACGGCTAGGCGTCAGCCTGCTCAAACGCACCACCCGCAAACAGAACCTTACGGAATTTGGCGCGCAGTATTATCAGCGCTGTCTGGAAGTATTGGGGCTGGTGGCCGATTCCGAGCTACTGGCCGAACAGATCCAAAGCGAAACCCCCAAAGGCACCCTGCGTATCACTGCGCCGCCCGTGTTCAGCACCGAACGCCTTGTGCCGGCCTTAAGCGAATTTTCCCAGCGCTACCCACTTATCGACCTGTACGTGGTGCTGAGCAATGAGCGGATGGACCTCGTGGACAGCGGCTTCGACGTGGCGATCCGCCTGGGCGAACTGGATACTTCCAGCCTGATCGCCAGGCCGCTGCAGCCCTACACCCTCACGCTCTGTGCGTCACCTGCGTACCTGGCGCGCCGTGGCACACCGCAGACGCCCGACGACCTGCGGCAGCACGATTGCCTGGCGTTCGCCTATCCGGCGAACGATAACTGGCGCGACACCGACAAACTGTGGCGCATGACCGGCGATGCAGGCGAGGTGGAGGTTCCTGTGTCCGGCTCATTGACCATCAACAGCTCGCAAGGCTTACGCCAGGCGGCGGTCAACGGCATGGGCATCATCATGCTGGCCGATGCCCTGGTGCAACCGGACCTTGAGAGCGGCAAGCTGGTGGCCTTGTTAACCACCTATAAACTGCCCAGCCGGCCCATGCACCTGCTGTATCGCCCGGACCGTTACCGCTTGCCCAAACTGCGCGCTTTCGTCGACTTTGCCATGCACAAGTGGGCGCGCTAGAAGCCCACGCCCAGCTCGCGCAGACGCGCGGCGGTGCGCTCGGCCGAAACATGGTGAATACCCTGCCAGCCAAGGGCGATAGCCGCGTCGACATTCCCGGCAACGTCGTCGATGAACACCACTTCACCAGGCTGGATATCCGGCAAATGGGCGCGGACCTGTTCGAGGCTGGCACGGTAGATCGCCGGGTCAGGCTTGATCAGCTTCAATTGGCCCGATACGACAATGTCGCGGAATAATTGCAGGAACGGATAGTGCTCGAGGGCATAGGGAAAGGTTTCCGCCGACCAGTTGGTCAGCCCGAACAACGGCATATTCGCTCGATGCAACGCGGTGAGAATCGCGACCCCTTCCGGCAACACACCGCGCAACATCTCGTGCCAGCGCTCGTAATAAGCCTGGATCAAGGTTTCGTGGTCGGGGTGTTGGGCAATCAGGCTGCGGGTGGCTTCAGCCAGGGTACGACCGGCATCCTGCTCGGTGTTCCAGGCCTGGGTGCAGATGTTGTCGAGGAACCACTGCCGCTCTGCATCGTCGGCAATCAGCTTGCGGTACAGGTGCTGCGGGCTCCAGTCGAACAGAACACCGCCGAAATCAAAAACTACAGCACGAATCGTCATCAGATCCTCCGTCAGCGTGGCTTGATTGCCGCAGGAGTCTGGCAGAGTGAGCGCAGTCGTGGGACGCAATGACGGGTAGGACGCTTCCCAAAAAGAAGGGCCTGTGAAATCAAATGTGGGAGCGGCAAGCCCCTCCCACATTGTTGATCGCGTTTAAGCCTGGACCAGACCGTTGATCTTGACGGTGGGGTTCACGTCTGCGTCGTAATCGACGCCGTCGACTTCAAAACCGAACAAGCGCAGGAACTCAGCCTTGTAACCGGCGAAATCGCTGATGTCGTTGACGTTTTCGTCGGTAACCTGGTTCCACAGCGCCGCCACGGCGTCCTGAACCTTGGGCTCCAACTCGGCCAGGTCGGCGCGCAGTCGGCCTTCAGCGTCCAGCTTCGGCTCGCTGCCGTACAGGCTGTCCTTGAACAGGCCGTAGACTTGCTCGATGCAGCCTTCGTGGGTGCCCTGCTCTTTCATCACCTTGAACAGCAACGACAGGTACAACGGCATGATCGGAATCGCCGAGCTGGCCTGGGTAACCACAGCCTTGAGTACCGACACACGAGCATCGCCCTTCAACGCCGCCAGGTTTTCGCGCAGGGTCAGGACTTTTTTGTCGAGGTCTTTCTTGGCTTCGCCGATGGAACCGTTCCAGTAGATGTCCTGGGTCAGCTTCTCACCGAGGTAAGTGAACGCGGTGGTCTTGGCGCCTTCGGCCAGCACATCGGCGTCGCGCAGGGCGTCGATCCACAGTTGCCAGTCTTCGCCGCCCATCACTTTCACGGTGCCGTCGATTTCTTCCTGGGTGGCCGGCTCAAGGGTGGTGTCGACCACAACGCCCTTGTCGGTGTTGATACCGCGCAGGGTCACAGCCTTGCCGATCGGCTTGAGGGTGGAGGTGTGCACCACGCCTTGCGGATCGGTACGACGTGGCGCGGCCAGGCTGTAAACAACCAGGTCGATTTTGCCCAGGTCTTTCTTGATGGTTTCGATGGTCAGGCGCTTGATCTCGTCGGAGAACGCGTCGCCGTTGATGCTCTTGGCGTACAGGCCTTTTTCCACGGCAAACTTCTCGAACGCCGCGCTGTTGTACCAGCCGGCGGAGCTCAGCTTGCCTTCTTCGCCTTCTTTCTCAAAAAACACGCCCAGGGTGTCAGCGCCGCAGCCAAACGCGGCACTGATGCGCGCGGCCAGGCCGTAACCGGTGGAAGCGCCGAGGACCAGCACCTTTTTCGGGCCGCCTTCGATGGCGCCATGCTTGGTCACGTAGTCGATCTGCTCTTTGACGTTCGCTTCACAGCCAACAGGGTGAGCCGTCACACAGATAAAGCCACGAACCCGCGGTTTGATGATCATAAAAATTCTGCCTCTTCCAAGGTGCCGAAGGCCAATGGTGGCCATTCAACTTCAATCGTACCGGTCTATGACGTCTGAAAAACCGAAGCGTCACGATAGTCGCAAATCTTCTGTTCTCAAAATTCAATCCACAACACGTCAGCTTGCCGGCAACGGATACGAATGTTGAGAGGGCTTAACAATTTCGCTCCATTTAAAAAACGCCCGTGCGCGCCATAAAGCCTTATCATGACGATATTGTTTCAATATGTTTCGTGTTTGGAGCCAGGTTCCATGAGCAAAAATGCGGTTGGCAAAAAGCTGGTATCCCTTGCCTGGGTGGTCGGCGTTCTGCTGTTTATGGACGTTTTTCCGCACATCAGCCTGGCGTTCCTGCTGCTGGTGTTGTTCTGCGGTGTTTATGACTTTTTGCGCAATGGCCTGTACGACCGCGCCACCATCAAGAAATACTTCATCGGCAACGGCCGTAACACCTGGATTCTGGCGCCGTTCAACACGCTGTTCGACCTGCTGAGCAGCCGCAACCGTCATGTCTACACAATGCAAGACCTGCCGCCCGCCTGGCGTGAAGACCTGCAACACGTCATCGACGACGCCATGACCCGCAAGGAAGAAATCATCGATTACCTGGACGAGCGCATGGCCGAGAAGAAACGCGGCATGCTGTTTTTCCAGTGGTACGGCCGCCCCATCGAAACCACCCTGGACATCCCGCAACTGCGCAAGAAACTGCCATTTGTGAAAACCATCGGCGTGTCGGTGTTCAACGAGAACCGCTCGACGTCCTTCCATTTCGGCCCGTTGCGCATGATGTTCCGCGTGCTCTACAACATGGCGCCGGCGCCGCACCACGAGGGCGTGTACATCCAGGTGGGCAAGCACAAGCACTATTGGCACAACGACCCGCTGTTTATCTTCGATGACACGCTGATGCACGCCTCCTTCAACAAGAACGACGCGAAACGCTACTGCCTGTTCATTGATATTGTGCGACCGACCCTGGTGCCCTCCGTGCTCAACGCCGTGATTTCGGGCTTTGCCGGCCTGGTGTTCACTCTGCGTCGGGTTTTCTACAAAAACTGGAAGCTGATCCAGTAAGTTCTGCGGCATGATGGTGCTGGACGGAATTTGCGCTCGGCCTTGCGCCTGAGGTAAATAACCGTCTCGTGCGACCGTATACGGCGCGCATCATTCTCAAGCCATTGCGCCTCTCGTGGGTGCGGTGGCTGTGCTTTCAAGGAATCAGAATGCCCCAACGTCATGTGATCAACGCCTCCGTCAGCCCCAAGGGCAGCCTCGAAACCCTTTCCCAACGTGAAGTCCAGCAACTGAGTGAAGCCGGCAGCGGCAGTATCTACGCCCTGTTCCGCCAGTGCGCCCTGGCGATCCTCAACACCGGTGCGCATATCGACAACGCCAAGACCATCCTCGACGCCTACAAAGACTTCGAAGTGCGTATCCACCAGCAGGACCGCGGCGTGCGCCTGGAGCTGCTCAATGCCCCAGCCGACGCTTTCGTCGATGGCGAAATGATCGCAAGCACCCGCGAAATGCTGTTCAGCGCCTTGCGCGACATCGTCTACACCGAGAACGAGCTGGACAGCCAGCGCATCGACCTGAGCAACTCCCAAGGCATCACTGACTACGTGTTCCACCTGCTGCGCAACGCCCGTACGCTGCGCGCGGGTGTCGAGCCGAAGATTGTCGTGTGCTGGGGCGGCCACTCCATCAACACCGAAGAATACAAATACACCAAGAAAGTCGGCCACGAACTGGGCCTGCGCAGCCTCGACGTGTGCACCGGCTGCGGCCCCGGCGTCATGAAAGGGCCGATGAAAGGCGCGACCATTTCCCACGCCAAACAACGCATCACAGGCGGCCGCTACCTGGGCCTGACCGAGCCGGGCATCATTGCCGCCGAAGCGCCAAACCCGATCGTCAACGAGCTGGTCATCCTGCCGGACATCGAGAAACGCCTCGAAGCCTTTGTGCGGGTCGGCCACGGCATCATCATCTTCCCCGGCGGCGCCGGCACCGCCGAGGAATTCCTGTACCTGCTGGGCATCCTGATGCACCCGGACAACCGCGACGTACCGTTCCCGGTCGTGCTGACCGGGCCCAAACATGCGGCCCCTTACCTGGAACAACTGCACGCGTTCGTCGGCGCTACCCTCGGCGAAGCGGCGCAGAAGCACTACCAGATCATCATCGACGACCCAGCCGAAGTCGCGCGCCAGATGACCGCAGGGCTCAAGGCGGTGAAACAGTTCCGTCGCGAGCGCAACGATGCGTTCCACTTCAACTGGCTGCTGAAGATCGACGAAGGTTTCCAGCGCCCCTTCGACCCGACCCACGAAAACATGGCCAGCCTGCAACTTAGCCATGCGCTGCCGCCCCATGAACTGGCGGCCAACCTGCGACGCGCGTTTTCGGGGATCGTGGCGGGCAACGTGAAGGACAAAGGCATTCGCCTAATCGAAGAAAACGGCCCGTATGAGATTCACGGCGACCCGGCGATCATGAAACCGCTGGATGAACTGTTGAAGGCATTCGTCGCCCAGCACCGTATGAAATTGCCGGGCGGCGCGGCGTATGTGCCGTGCTACCGCGTGGTGCAGTGAGCCGACGCGGTCGGTCATAGTTTGTATCGGTTTGGCGCAGGGCCAAAGGTGTGGGGATCAAGCGTTCGGGCCAGGGTTTCCACTACCGACTCACCACACCTGCGAGCGACCTATGGACCAACGGATATTGTCCTCCATTATTCCTTACCCTAAGGTAAGGAATATCACGATGGAGATCTTCACTATGGCAACCGCAACACTGACTTCAAAAGGGCAAATCACTATCCCTGTCCAAGTCAGGACAGCCCTCGGCCTGGAAACAGGCGACCGGGTGGAATTCGTCGAAATGGAAGACGGCAAGTTTTCCATGATCGCCGCGAGTAAAACCGTCACCGACCTCAAGGGACTGATTCGCAAGCCCGACACTACCGTGTCCATCGAGGACATGAACCGCGCCATCGCGGCGCAAGGGGCTAAAGCCGGATGATCGGCCTGGATACCAACGTGCTGGTGCGCTATGTCACCCAGGACGAGCCGGTGCAATCAGCCAAGGCGTCCAGACTGATCGAATCACTCACCGCTGCGTCACCGGGCTTTGTCAGCCTGGTGACCATCGTGGAGTTGGTGTGGGTACTGCAGGCCTGTTATCAATCGGCCAAAAGCGACGTGGTGATGGTGCTGGAAACCCTGCTGCACACCCGCGAACTCACGGTTGAGCACGCCGACGTTATCTGGCAGGCCCTGCGCAAGTTCATTGCGAACAAGGCAGACTTTGCCGACTGCCTGATCGAACGCTGCGCCCACGCGGCGGGCTGCGAGTACACCGCCACCTTTGACCTGAACGCAGCCAAGGCAGCGGGGATGAAACGGATCGGTTAGGCCGTCTTTTGCAGAAGCGGGCTTGCTCGCAAAAAACGCTGATGATTATGCAAGCATTCAGGCAGCACGCGGTGCCTGTGGTTTTTTCGCGAGCATGCTCGCTCGGGAGTATCAGTTTTTTTGTGTTCGGGCTGGTTAGGGCCTGCCGTCAGGCAGGCCGTTGTTTTACCAGCTCGGTCTGGTAAATCGGTCTCCGTACAGGATCGCAAATTGATTCATTGCCACTTTCCAGTCGTGTGCC
>NZ_JASLAW010000171.1 GCF_030147005.1 Pseudomonas sp. | reverse complement strand
ACACAGCAGTGCGCCGTTGACGGGAGCATCCTCGCCGCTGCGCTCAAGAACAAGGGTACGTAGAAGCATCATGGCAATCAGGCCTCATTACAAAAAGAAAACCTTATATAAATATCAGACAAATATCCGACCATTATTAAGTATTCAGCACACCACAATTGTTTCAGCGCGTAATCAATTCAAACGTAGGACTTTACTTATTAAGTGCCCCCTGCGTTCCCAAGGCCAGGTATTGAACGTAATCTTTTTAACGCACCGCTACATACACACGAACTCTTCATCAAGCACCGCCCAATTGATTCGGTAACCCTATGATCGAGGTCAGCAACCTGACAAAGTACCTGGGCAAAAAAAGCGTGATTAACGACTTCTCGTTCTGCGCCCAACGCCAGGAATGCGTGGGTTTGCTTGGAGAGCATGGCGCCGGTAAAACCACGTTGCTGAATTTGATCTCCGGCGTGACCAAGCCTTCCAGCGGGCACATCAGTATTCAGGGATTCAACACCCAGACCCATTCCGTTCTCGCCAAGCAAGCCGTTGGCTACCAGCTTCAAGGGGGCGTAACCCATCACACATTGTCGGTCAAAAGCGTCCTCAACTTTGTTGCCGCCGCTCGAGGGTTCAGCGGTGCTGAAAAGCGCCGGCACGTCGACCGGGTCGCCACCCGACTGGAGCTACTGCGCGTACTCAATTGCCCCATCGATGTGCTCAGCCTCGGCCTGAAGCGCAGAGTCGCGATCGCGCAAGCCATTCTGCACTCCCCCAGCGTGCTCCTGCTGGACGAGCCCACGGAGGGATTGAACGCCGAGCAACGGCTCAAATTCAGAGGGTTTGTTCAGTCGTTGAGCGAGGAAATGAGCGTCATCATTGCCTCCCGCCATTACGACGCGCTGTCCGACATCTGCACCCGCGCCCTGGTAATCGCAGGGGGGCGACTGATTGCCGACGCTTCGCTGACCGACCTGCAGCGCAGTTCCCGGCACTTCCAGGCGGTGACGCTCGCAGCGGATCCGCCCCTTGATTTACTCGCACTGGCCGTATTACCGGGGGTCGCGGGCATTGAAGAAGACCGTCAAAGCCCAGGCAAGGTGACGGTTCTGGCCATGCCTGGACACGCCATCTTCCCCGCCATCAATTCACTCATCACCCATCGTGGCTGGAACATAACGTCACTGCATCTGGAGCCAGGTCGCCTGAACGATGTCGTTCACCATCTGAGCCACGAGGTATCCTCTTGAAACTGTTGCCCCTCATTTTCAAACGCCAACTCGCCAGCTACGCCTGCGCTCCCACTACCTACCTGAGCGTGGCTTTTTTCCTGGTGTTATGTGCGACGCTGGGATTGCACACCCACAGCTGGATGGAGCGAGACAGCAGTGACTTGCAGCCTTTTTTCGAGCTGCACCCGTGGCTCTATCTGGTGCTGATACCCAGCCTGACCCTGCTGTTGTGGTCTGATGAACACAGCACCGGTTTCTCCAACATGATGAAAACCCTGCCCATCACCTCAGCAGAACGAGTGATCGGAAAATTCCTGGCAGCCTGGGCTGTATGCAGTGTTGCTCTATTGTTGAATTTTCCTATAGTGATTGCCGCCCATTATCTTGGAACGCCCGACAGTGGGGTGATCGCATCACAATTTCTGGCGAGTTGGCTACTGGCGGGAAGTTATCTCTCTGTCGGTTGCTTTATATGCGCACTCACGCACCAGCGCATTGTTATTTTCCTACTGACGATGGGTTTGCTGCTGGCCATCAGCGGGCTGTCTTCAGTCCTGGATGCACTTGAACATCAGGCACCGATCTGGATGGTTGACAGCGTGATGAAACTTGATCCGATTTCCCGTTTCAGCTCAATGGACGACGGCAAAATAACATTTCATGACGGTTTATATTTTGTCAGCATGATCGTTGCCTTTCTCTCTGCAACCATCGCGACACTCAACTACAAAAACAGCTAAGGAAAGTCGCTGATGCGATCCGCTCTTCGTATGAGTATGACGTTGATCGTCATATCATTACTGTTCCTGGCATTCAATCTGGTCTGGATAAACAAACTACCCGATATCCGCTGGGACTTTTCACAGCAGAAAATTCATACGTTATCGCCCTCGACGCGGCAACTGCTCGCGACGCTTGAAAGCCCACTGGACTTGTATTATTTCAACTCGCTCACTGCACCGAAGAAAAGCCGCATCGTAAAACGCTTCAGCCTACGCATAGAGGATCTGCTCCAAGAGCTCGAAACAGCAGCCGACGGCATGATCAATCTACACATTATTGATCCAGCGCCTTTTTCCGAAGAGGCCTACAAAGCCCGTTTGTTCGGCCTGGATGACGCACAAGGGTTCCTTGGCCTTATCGGCACGCGTGCCGGCCAGGGCGCGCAACGCATCGACGCGTTCAACCCCGATGATGAACCGCTGCTCGAGTATCAAATCAGTCAGTTGATCTATAAATTGATGCACCCCCAGCGCCCCAAAGTCGGCCTGCTATCCGGGTTGGCGTTGGATGAGTCCGCCGCACAACTGATGGAGCAGATGCGCGGGCATTTCAACCTGGTGGAGTTGGCAACGAATATCAGCCAGGTGCCTTCATCGATAGGCAGCTTGATGGTCGTGCAGCCGAGGGCGCTGGCTGAGCAAACGCTTTACGCCATCGAGCAGTTTGTCTTGGGCGGCGGTAAGCTCATGATCTTCATCGACCCGGTGAGCGAGATGGGGACTGAAGCCGTATCGGTCGACTCCAGGCTGGATGGCCTGTTGGCCACATGGGGCATACAGATGCCTGCGAACAAGCTGCTGGTTGACAGCCTTTACGCCTCCTCGGCCTCGCTCGGCCCAGGCATGCCCACCGTAACGCACCCAGCCCGGTTGAAACTGCCACGACAGGCGATGACCACGCACGACGTCAGCACCTGGAAACTCAACAGCCTGAGCGTATCGAGCAGTGGCGCGCTCTTGCGCACCCGAAAAAACCGGACGACATCCACCCCGCTATTACAAAGCTCTCGGCAATCTGCGCTGCTGGACGCCGGGCGTTTTGCTTCAGCGACGGAGTTCGACTCACTTATTGACGAGGCCTCGGCTTCGGGTCAACGCCATGTCATCGCCACTCGTCTTGAGGGGACGGCCTATTCGGCATTCCCTGACGGTTTTGGGGGACAGCCACCAGGCTTACAAAAGGCTGCCCGGATTGAAGTAGTGGTGGTTGCCGATACCGACTTACTCGCAGATGCGGTCAGTCAGGCAACGGCCAACAACAACGTGCAGTTCGTATTGAACACGCTGGATAACCTGGCGGCTCCCGCAGCACTCGCGAATATTCGCCCGCACATCATGTCGCGTTCACTCAGTACCCTTGAGCCGATGCGCGAAGCCGCCGCACAGGCCTATCGGGAAAAGGCAACAGAACTGGAACGTCGACTTGAGCGTACCGAACACGCGTGGCAACGGTTGAATCCACAGGCCGCAGGCTTGGGCACCCAGGCCGTGGACACCAATACCCAATTGCAAGCGCTCAACAAGGAACGCCTGCGCCTGCCCATGGAGCTGCATGCTCTAAAGACTGAGGCGTATGCACCCTTGAAGCGCTTCGAACGGAACATAAAGCTGCTGATGATCGCAACGGTACCGCTGGTGTTGTGCTTGATAGCCTGGGTACGTTATCGCTGCCTGTGTCGACGCAGATGGTTGCCTGTGGCCTTTAGCTGACCACTTCGGGGGGTCAGCGACGAGCGATCAACCCTTGCCGGGCAATACGCGTCAGTTGGCGGATCACCTCTTCGGCATTGTCTGCACTCGGTGCCTGGATCACCGCCAGGTCAAAGCTGTTACTGGCGAAACGCGCCAGGGAGTCGCCGTCTTCCACGAACTGGATCAAAAACGCCGAAGGCCGCCCGGTGCGACGTGGCCAGCCATCCAGATAACGCAGCAGCGTCGGCTGGTGCTTGCCGCCCAGGAGAATTTTCGGGTTGCGTTGAGTCAGGTCCGCAGTGATCGGGGCCAGGCGTATCAGGGGGCGTAGTGCATTCATCGTGTCGTGTCTCTGCCTCAAAAGTCTGCGGGCAGGTGAGAGGCAACACCGAACCAGCGCTTTAGCGGTATTTCGAGCCGTGCCTCCTGATGAGTGCATGGTTCTGTCGGACTGCATCGAGTCCAGTGGCGCCCCGCAATTAGCTGTTTAAATCGGCGCATGAACAGCATCCTAGAGAAGCTGGCGGGGCAGTGTCAAGAATCCCGAGCAACGAAAAGGCCCGCACAAAGGCGGGCCTCTTCTGACGTGCGAAACGCTCAGTTGGCGATGGCGCGGTCGGCAGACAGTTTACCTGCGCCTTCGAACAGCACCGCCAGCGAGCCGCCAAGCAGGGCCAGTGCGAACTCATAACCATTGTTGGCCATGAACAGCCCGTTATGAATGTGCACCGAAAAAATCGCCACCAGCGACAGAAAGGTCAGGCCCAATGCCGCAGGGCGTGCGAGCAGGCCGATGATCAGCGCCAGCCCGGCAAAGAACTCGGTGCCACCTGACAACACGGCCATCAGCATACCCGGCGCCAGGCCGATGCTTTCCATCCACTGCGCGGTGCCCGCCAGGCCACCACCACCAAACCAGCCGAAGAGTTTCTGCGAGCCGTGGGCAGCGAAGACAATACCGACGAAGATACGCAGAACAGTCAGGCCGTAACCGGCGCGGGTGGACAGAACACGGGTGATGAATGGGCTCATGGGGTAAATCCTTTTTCAAGTAAGGTGTGGTTGGCCGCTATATTAATCAGTTTAAGTAATGATAAAAGCCGAAAAACTGCTTCATTAATATCGATAAAATTGATTATTTGCGAGACACAACCTTAGGCGCCTGTGGTTCCAGGGATTCGCGTTCCCGATCGAACGCCAGATAGTACTTGTTGACACTATTAACATAGCTGACGCCGCCCATTCCTACTTGCTCCATGGCAATGCGCTCAACCTGAAAGAACCACTGATTGGGGTTGAGCCCTCGACGCCTGGCTTCGGTGCGCATGCCCTGCACGCGCTCTGGCCCCATGTTATACGCGGCCAATACAAAGGCCATCCGTTCACGCTCGTTGAGCTTGGGGCTGGCGAAGAACTTGCGACGGATCATCGCCAGGTAGCGCGCGCCCGCCTGCACATTACTGTCCAGATTCTCAATGTTATTGACGCCCACCCGCTGCGCCGCCGAAGGGGTGATCTGCATCAAACCGGTAGGGCCACCGCTGTTGCGCGCGCCAGGGTCCAGCGCAGACTCCTTGAATGCCAGCGCAGCCAGGTTCAGCCAGTCCATACCTTGCTCGCGCGCATGCTTTTGCAGCACCGGGCGCAGTTTCTCCAGGCGTTGACGGTCGGCGCGGGCCAACGGGTTGCGCACCTGGTAGAGACGTCGATAGATACGCTGGAATGCCACATCCTGGTCGGAAGGGGTGTGGTAGGTCTTGAGGAAACGATCGATGCTTGCCCGCAGCATCGAAGCGTCCTGGCGCACGAACCAGTACTCGTCGCCCGGTTCGCTGATGACTACCTGCTTGTCAAAGCGCAACTTGGGCAGGATTTTCGACCAGCGCTCGGCAATCGGTTTTTCAACGATGGTCAGATGAAAGATCCCGGCCTGCACCATCTCCAGCACGTCTTCCACCGCCAGGCTCGGGTCGACCCATTCCACCTTGATCGGCGGGTGCTTGTGCAGGGCCAGTTTCTGGTTGACCTGGCTGATCGCATCCGCGGCCGCACTGCCGGTGGTCAGCGCCAGGGTGCGACCCGACAACTGCTCCAACTTGGTAAACCGTCGCTCACCCTTGACACCGACCAGCCACAACGGCACATCGCTGGCGATCGGGTCACTGGTGCTGATCTTGTGCGCGGCCTTCACGTCCAGCAATTCGCCAGGGGCTACCAGGTCGCCTTCGCCACGGGCCAGCGCGCCGAGCAACTGGTCCTTTGCCTTGGGAATGATCTTGAGGTTGATTTCCTGCCCGTCGCGGGCACGGCCATTGAGGTATTGCTCGAAAGCACGCAGGCGATGGTATTCGACACCGATGGCCTGGCCCTGCACTTCACCGGAGCTGTTACGGCTCTGGTTGACCAGTACGCGCAGGGTGCGACTGGAACGAATCTCTGCCAGGTCGCGCACCTTGCCGGGCCTGGTCACTTCCAGCGGCCCGTCCAGACGCGCGACCGCCGCCAGGGGCAGCAGTAACATCACGCACATTACAAGCAACGCCGAGGGTCGGATCATCCGCTCTCCGGAAAGAATACTGGCCAACGCCTTCGTGAAAAACGAGGTGCTGGGCGTCAGAAACAGAGCGCTTTATGCGCTGGCAAGGCGCGCTACGGCGACACGGTGAAAGGCAACGGGCCCGGCACAATGTCGCTGGCGACGTTCAAAGACAGCGATAACGCGTTGTAGTTCTTCGTTTTTCTTATAAATCTACAGCTCTGATATGCTTTCCGGCCGCAGGCGGAGGTAGCACCATGCAACTCATTGATATCGGCGTCAACCTGACCAACCCCAGTTTCGACGAGAGGCACTCGGCCGTTCTTGAGCGTGCCTACGCCGCTGGCGTGCAACAATTGGTGCTTACCGGCACCAGCGTCGAAGGCAGCGAGCAGGCCCTGGAGCTGTGTGTGAACTTCGATGAAAGCGCGCAACGCCTGTTCAGCACCGCTGGCATCCACCCCCATTCCGCCAGCGATTGGAACAGCGACAGCGCCCAGCGTTTGCGTGCCTTGCTCAACGAAACGCGCGTACGCGCCGTCGGCGAGTGCGGTCTGGATTTCAACCGTGATTTTTCGCCGCGCCCGCAGCAGGAAAAAGTCTTCGAGGAACACCTGGCCCTGGCCGTCGAACTGAAACTGCCCGTGTTCCTTCACGAGCGCGACGCCAACCAGCGTCTGCTGGAGATCCTCAAGAACTACCGTGACCACTTGCCCGCCGCCGTGGTGCATTGCTTCACTGGCGAACAAGAGGCGCTCTTCAGCTACCTCGACCTTGACCTGCACATTGGCATCACTGGCTGGATATGCGACGAGCGCCGTGGGACGCATCTGCACCCATTGGTCAGAGAAATTCCCCGCGGCCGTCTGATGCTGGAAAGTGATGCCCCCTACCTGCTACCGCGTACGCTGCGCCCCAAGCCGAAGAACGGCCGCAATGAACCCGCCTTCCTGACCGAAGTGGTGCGCGAGGTTGCCCTGCATCGCAACGAAACGATGGCAGACCTGGCGATGCACAGCACCGCCTGTGCCCGCGCATTTTTCGGCTTACCTGCCGTGGAGTGACGCGGCATATTGACCCATGTCAAAAACACATTTCCTGAGTAGCGGCACAATAATGGCACCTTGCCAATACTGCTTCCGCTATCAGAGAAAAACCTTCCATGGGTGCCTGGCTTAGCAATATCTCGCTTAAGTACAAATTCTGGGCCGTCAATGCGGTGGCTTTCATCACCACCCTGTTGCTGGTGCTGTATGCCGTCCAGCTCGAACAACAGGCGCGCAGCCATGCGTCCCAGGTTTCGGCCCAGGCCCAAGCGCAGCTGCTCGGCGCCTGGCCGGCCGACAAGGCCCTGCCCACTGGCGAGAACTGGCTGACCTTTACCGGCGACCAAGCCCCACAACGGGCAGGCCAGGATCTGTCAGCCTTGCAAGGTGCCAGCGGCTGGGTCGAACTCAGTCACCTGCCCTTGTTCGGCGTGAATCCGCTGGTGGGCGCCGAGGTAGTCCGCCGTGCCGACGGGCAACAAGTCGCCGTACTCGCCTACGCGCCAAGCCTGCGCCAAGTGTTCGGCGAACGCTTCGTCAACTATGCGGTGGCGGTGGCAATCCTGATGCTGGCGATGCTCGGCGCCTCACAACTGCTGATCCGCTTCCTGCTCAGCCAGCTCAACACCCTCAAGGACGTGATGCTGCATGTGGAGAAGACCGGCGACTTGTCCGCCCGCGTCCCGTTGGCCTGCAAGGATGAAGTCGGGCAGATGGCCAGCGCCTTCAACGCCATGCAAGCCGGCTACCAGCGGGTGGTCAACACCGTGGCCCGCACCGCCAGGCAACTGGACGAAGGCGCCGCCCGTCTGGCCAGCAGCATGAACAAGGTTCAGCACGGCATGCTCGGCCAGCAGAGCGAGACCGACCAGGCCGCCACGGCGATCAACGAAATGACCGCCACTGTCCACCATATTGCCCAGCACGCCGGTGCCACCCGCGACCTCTCGCAAACCGCCGACACTCTCGCCGGCAGCGGCCAGGATGTGGTCATTCGTGTGCAACGTTCAATTGCCGGGCTGTCCACTGGTGTGCAACAGACCGCAGAGATGATCCAGAAACTCGCCGAAGACAGCCAGAAAATCAACGGCGTGGTCGGGGTGATCCACAGCATTGCCGAACAGACCAATTTGCTCGCCCTCAACGCCGCTATCGAAGCTGCCCGCGCCGGAGAAATGGGCCGTGGTTTTGCGGTGGTCGCCGACGAAGTGCGCAACCTGGCCAAGCGCGTACAAAGCTCCACCGACGAAATCACCCGCATGGTCTCCGCGCTGCAGGCCGGCACTCGCGACGCGGTGGACTTCATGCAGGAAAGCTCGTTCAAGGCCGATGACTGCGTACAACAGGCCCAGGACGCCGGTGCCGCGCTCGCCGAAATCACTGGCGCCGTGGCGCAGATGCGCGAGAGCAACACCCAGATCGCGGTGGCTGCAGAACAGCAGAGCCATGTCGCCGAAGAGATGAACCGCGCAGTGGTGAGTATTCGTGATGTGACCGAGAACACCGTGCAGCAAACAATGGATTCGGCGACTACCAGCAATGAACTGGCGACGTTGGCCACCGAGCTGAGTAAGGCGATTGGGCAGTTGAAACTGTAGGACCGTTCAGCTCCTAATCCGATTCCTACGACCACGCCGCAGCATCTCTGAGATTAAGACGAAACTTCCTTCATCCCCGCGAATATGCCGGATAAGCTCTACTCCCCTGCTCTGCAAACCGCTGCAAAGCCCCTCGCCTGATCAAACAGTGCGAGGGATTGCAGATGGTTTTTTTCGTTAATGCCCAGGCCAAAATAGAGCAAGATCACAATGGCTTTTTATTCAGCGCAAAGTCGAAAGAGGCCTTTATAGAACTCAACACCAAATGGCTATCTCTGGCCGGCCCGTCCGTTTACATAAACTGCCCTGAACCGGATGACCACGGTCGGTCGGATGCCTAGTCATAGGCAAACCTTAAATTCCCGGACGGCAACTATAACCCCCATAGCCAACCCCAATTCGCCGCCCAACCTTCTCCCACCTAAACTCCATCCAAGTTGTTTCAACGGATAGAGGATTCACCACCATGGGCAAACGTCACCCCAATCTCCCCGCCTGGCAATGGCGTCATTACCCACAAAACCATCAACACCCGACCAACCTGGCCTTGCACCTGATTGCCGTGCCGCTGTTCATCATCGGCTTTCTGTTGATCGTCTCCGGTGTGTTCAGCCTGAGCCTGGTCAGTGTTGCCATCGGCGTGATCGGTCTTTTGGCCGGCCTGGCGCTGCAGCGTCACGGCCACAGCCTGGAAGCCCAGGCCAATGAGCCATTCAGCGACCGTAAAGACGCGGTGCAACGCCTGGTGGTCGAGCAGTTCGTGACGTTCCCGCGCTTTGTGATCAGCGGTGGCTGGTGGCGAGCCTGGCGCCTGCGCCACCCGCGTTGAGCGTCAGGCGAAGACCACCACGGTCTGGCGGCTGAGGGCGATCAACTCGCCGGTCGGGCTCCAGAGCGCGGCGGCGGCGTGGCCGTAGCCGTCGCGGGCGTGTTCGATGTTGACGTGGTATTGGCACCAGTCGAGGGTGGTGAGGTTCTGCAATGGCTGAATGAACTCGATGGTCCAGGTCAGGGTGCTGCCCGGCGCCGGTTTCTTTAAGTGCGGGAGCAACGCCGGCGGCCAGGCATCGACCAGTGCGAGGATATGCGCTTCGGTCAGCGGCTCCTCCTTCACATCCCCGCGCAAACGCACCCAACCGCCCATGTCGCGGGATTTATTGCCGGTAAACGGTAGGCCGCCGACGCTCCAGCGCATTGCCAGGTGCCGCATGAATTCGGGCGTGACGCCCTTGATATAGGGCAGCTCCTGGCACTCATCCCAATGTTTGAACACCGGTGGCGGCTCGCTCGCCACGTCAATTTCCGACTCGCGGGACGCACCGAAACTGGCCTGGACCACGGTCGCCACTTCACCGTTCTGCACCACACGCCCAAGCAATTGGCTGACGGCCTTGCCTTCGCGCAGTACTTCAACTTGATAGCTGGCAGGTACATCCGGCGCTACCGGGCCCACGAAAGTGATCGCCAGCGAGCGCAGCGGCCGGTCTGCCGGCACTTGCGCACGCAAGGCTTCGTAGTGCAACGCGGCGACCAAACCACCAAAAGTGGCGCGGCCCTGGCCCCATTCGGCAGGAATGGTGACATCCAGCGGGTGGCTGCGAGCAGCGTCGAGCAAATCACTAAAGCGCATGGCGACCTCACATCAAAAAATCGATGAGGGGATCTTAACCATCCACCCCGCCAGGTACAGCGCCTATTCCGGCCAAAAGCCGGACGAGTTCAGAAACAATCGGCGCTGAGCTTGTCCACCACACGATCGGCCCGTGCCTCGGCCCTGGACATGGCGGCACGCCAAGTCGCAACGCAGGGCTTGAGATCCGCCTGGTGCTCAGCCTGGATCAACCACTGCCAGCAGTCGTGCCAATCACCCAAGGCGCCTTGAGCCTTTTTCAAACCTGCCATGGCGTTGGCCGGCAGCTTGTCCAACTCGGGGTAGGCCTCGGCGGCGTAGCGCACGCGTTTGACCAGCAAACGCAAACGGTGGCGATCATGCTCTGGATCTTGCAGCGCGTGATCGAGTGTTTTCCATTGCTTGGCCAGGCGCTTTTGGATGCGCGAGCGCAGGCCTTTGAGCAAATTCTGGTGTTGGGAGGCACGTATGAACCGTGGAAACGCATCGAGGATTTGCAGCAGATGCGCCAGCTCCGGGCTTTGCGCAACCTGGCGATAGGCGTCAGGTTGCAGGCGCAGGCGCCGCTCCGCCGCCTCATGATGCCCGTGCTGGTGCAAATACGCCGCCAACACTTCGCGGTCACGCAGCGGCGTGGTCAATTGGCCGACCGTGCGGGCGGCCGATTCAAGTTGTTCGACACCCGGTAACCCGCGCAAGGGGCGCAGCAGGCTGCGCAGACGGCGCACGGTGGTGCGCAGATCATGCAAGGCTTCATCGTCGGTGACGGCGGCAAGACGAGCCTGGCAGCTCAGTACCCCTACTTCCAGGCCAATGACCTGAGCGACTAACTGATTGACCAACGCTGACATCCTGCCCTCCCGTTGTGACGAAAAATCCTACTTGTGGCTAACCCATCAACGCCCGGCGCGTGACTCACGGATATAGAAGCGCGCCTTCTCGGCCTTATTGGAGCAGCCTTCAAACGCTTCGAATTGCTGCTGGGTCTTGGCCCCGGTCAACAGCGACAAAGCCTTGGAGTAGCTGACGGTGCCGGCGAAGCCCTCGGCCTTGGCCAGGTCCAGTTCTTTCCAGGCGGCATCCAACTGCGACCCACAGCTGTCGCGATACGCGGTTTTCCCGGCACAGCCGGCCAATGCCAACACGATCACAGGCACACACATCCAGGCTTTCATTGATGACACCTCAAAAAAATATACAAAAATCCGTCGTAGCCTGTAGACGTTGCCTACAGGGAAAAGTGCCTTGTCCCTGGCCTGAAATCGGTACTGCTCCTTGCCAGAGCATACCCGAGCCTAGTCGCGATTCAGGAAATATATTGCCCAGGCTCACGGAGATTGAAGCAGCCCCCTTGATGGGTGCATTGTGGGGTTCTGTTTTGCGAAGGGTGTGGTCATGAAGAAACGTGTTGCCTTAGTGCTGGGCTCCGGCGGGGCCAGAGGCTACGCCCATATCGGGGTGATCGAAGAAATCGAACGACGCGGCTATGACATCGCCTGTATTGCCGGCTGCTCGATGGGTGCCGTGGTCGGCGGGATCTACGCCGCCGGCAAGTTGGACGAGTATCGAAACTGGATCGAAAGCCTCGATTACCTCGACGTATTGCGCCTGGTGGATGTGAGCTTTCGCCTGGGCGCGATTCGCGGTGAAAAGGTGTTCGGGCAGATCCGCAAGATCGTCGGCGAAATCAATATCGAAGAGCTGCGCATCCCCTACACCGCCGTGGCCACCGACCTCACCAACCAGCAGGAAATCTGGT
>NZ_JASLAW010000055.1 GCF_030147005.1 Pseudomonas sp. | reverse complement strand
GGGGTTGTTGTGGCCCAGTGTTGCGTTCAAAGGGTCGGCAGGGTCCCAATTGTGGGGGGGGGGTGGCTTGGTACCACGGTGTTTCCGTCTTAAAATCAATGCCGCACACTCGGTCTTCGCGCGAACCCCCGCTCCCACAAGTCGTATTTGGGGTGGTAACTGGAGTTTTATCAGCCCTTGCCCTTGGTCCGAGTCATATTCGGCCCGCCGTTTTTTTCCAGATGCTCAATGATGATCCCCGCCACATCCTTGCCGGTGGTGGTCTCGATCCCCTCCAGGCCTGGCGATGAGTTCACCTCCATGACCAATGGTCCATGGTTGGAGCGCAGGATATCCACGCCGGCCACGGCCAGTCCCATGACCTTGGCCGCACGCAGAGCAGTCATACGCTCCTCCGGGGTGATCTTGATCAGGCTGGCGCTACCGCCACGGTGCAGGTTGGAGCGGAACTCACCCGGCTTGGCCTGGCGCTTCATGGCGGCAATCACCTTGTCGCCTACCACGAAGCAGCGGATATCCGCACCGCCCGCTTCCTTGATGTACTCCTGCACCATGATGTTCTGCTTGAGGCCCATGAACGCCTCGATCACCGACTCCGCTGCCGTTGCCGTTTCGCACAGCACCACGCCGATACCCTGGGTGCCTTCCAGCACCTTGATCACCAGCGGCGCACCATTGACCATTTCGATCAGGTCGGGGATGTCATCCGGAGAGTGGGCAAAGCCGGTGACCGGCAGGCCGATACCCCGGCGCGACAGCAGCTGCAGCGAGCGCAGCTTGTCCCGCGAACGTGCTATGGCCACGGACTCATTCAGTGGAAACACGCCCATCATCTCAAACTGGCGCAGCACCGCGCAGCCATAAAACGTCACCGAGGCGCCGATGCGTGGGATCACCGCATCAAAGCCTTCCAGCGGCTTGCCACGGTAGTGGATCTGCGGTTTATGGCTGGCGATGTTCATATAGGCCCGCAACGTGTCGATCACCACCATTTCATGGCCACGTTCGGTGCCGGCCTCAACCAGGCGGCGGGTAGAATACAGACGCGGGTTTCGCGACAGCACAGCAATCTTCATGCAGCACCTGGGGCAGAAATAGTGGAGACCGGGAACACCGGCTTGTCTTGAACGTACTTTACGGCTGGGCTGACCACCAACTGGCCGTCAATCAGCGCCTTTGAGCCCAGTAACAGGCGATAACGCATGGCTTTGCGGCAGGCCAGGGTGAATTCCACTCGCCATACCCGATCGCCCAACGCCAGGGTTGTGCTGATCACGTAGCGCACCTGCGCATGGCCATTGGAGCTCTTGATGGTTTTCATCGTTACCAAGGGCGCTTCGCAACGCCGGTGACGCAGTTGCACCACGCTGCCCAGATGCGCGGTGAAGCGCACCCACTTTTCGCCGTCGCGCTCGAACGGCTCAATGTCGGTGGCATGCAAGCTCGAAGTGCTGGCGCCGGTGTCGATCTTGGCGCGCAGGCCAGCCACCCCCAAGTCGGGAAGTGCCACCCACTCACGCAGACCCACAACGGTCAAATGGTCAAATGTCTTCAATATGGGTACCGTCAATTTGCCCAGGCTTGAGGGGAAACCTTGGCCAGGGCATTGAATGCGGGTTTGGCGAACCAGTAGCCCTGCATTAGAAATATTCCACAGTCGGAGAGAAAGTCCCGTTCGCCGGCACTTTCGATGCCTTCGGCGATGACAGTAACCCCCAACTGCTCACAGATTGTGACAATCCCCTGGACGATTACCTGGCGGACACGGTCTTGGTCGACATCGCGAATCAGCGCCATGTCGAGTTTGATCAGGTCGGGTTGGAAATCGGCCAGCAGATTCAGCCCCGAATAGCCCGCGCCGAAATCATCGATGGCGGTCTTGAAGCCGAATTCGCGGTATTCACGCAGAATATTCGTCAAATGGCGATAGTTATCTACATGCTCGCTTTCGAGAGTCTCGAAAATCAGGCGGTCCAGCGGAAAATTGTGCTCTCGCGCAGCCTCCAGAGTGCTGCGGATACACAGTTCCGGACGGTAGACGGCATTGGGCATGAAGTTAATGGAAAGGTGAGTCTGCATGTTCAGGGCGGCAGCGCCAGCGATCGCCAGGGTGCGGCAGCGCTGGTCGAAACGGTAGCGATTGGTTGCGTTGACATGCGCCAGCACCGACAGCGCGCCTTCACCCTGGGTGCCGCGCACCAAGGCTTCATGGGCAAATATCGAATGGTCACGCAGGTCTACGATAGGCTGGTAGGCGAAAGCAAAATCGAACCCCAAAGGCTCGCTTTGCTGGCAACCCACGCACCGCTGATTGGGCGAGGTGAGTGAAATGGGAAAGTCGGTCACAGCGTATCCTCGCGAAAACAGGGTGCTACCTGGCGTATCTTAGGTGAGCCTTGGGGTTTATGCGTCGAAGGGTTTCAACGGTAAGGTTGCGACATTTTTCAGAGCGAGGAATTCAAGTGGCTCAAAAACAGGAAGAGGAAGAGAAGGTCCGCTTGGACAAGTGGTTGTGGGCGGCGCGTTTCTTCAAAACCCGTGCCCTCGCCAAGGCCGCCATCGAGAGCGGCAAGGTGCACCATCGCGGCGAGCGCTGCAAGCCGGGGAAGGAACCACGTGTCGGCGACGAGTTTCAGATTCGTACAGGGTTTGATGAAAGAACCGTTGTGGTTCAGGCGCTTTGCGCTGTGCGCAGGGGAGCGCCTGAGGCGCAGACACTGTATGCGGAGACCGAAGCCAGCATTGCCAAACGTGAGAACGCTGCGGCCATGCGCAAGGCGGGTGCTTCGGGCTTGACCACCGATGGCAAGCCGAGCAAGAAGCAGCGTCGTGATTTGTTCAAGTTTCGCGGCAGCGGCAATGACGATTGAGGGCGCAAATCCTCAGCACAGGAGAGATAAATTGTGGGAGCAGGCCCGCTCCCACATGAGCTTTTGCCGTTACTCAGCTGCGCGTACCACGCTCAATCGCCCGATGAGAGGGAGCTTGCCGAGCCCACCGAAAATCGGCGCCGTCACGCGTAATAACGCGCCCGACACCTTCGCCGCAAACGGCGTGTAGCAACCCCAGCCCAATGCCAACAGCGCCAGTAATACCCCGCCGATGTAATCGTCTTGCCCCCAATGTGCGCCCGCTACCAGTCGCGGCATCATGAACAGCAGGGCAAGGCCCCAGATCACCAGAATTTGTCCGATGCGCTTGGCAAAGACGGTCATGAACATCGCCCAGATCAACAGCACCGACGCATGATCACCGGGAAAACTCTGGCTTGAGCGGTCTTTCAACTCCCAGGTTTTCTCAAGCCCAGGGAAAAAATCACTCATCTGAACCGCGCCGCCGATCACCATCGACGGGCTGCTGTGCTGCCAGCCCATGTGCGCCGCGAGTTTGGAAAACAGCATGCGGATAAACAGTAACAACAGCAGAATGCCGAGGAAGCCAAAGAACGCCTGGCGCACCTGCACGGCCTTGAACACCCAATCGCCGCGTATTAAAAGCGCCAACAGAATTATTCCGACGACTGCGTCAAACGGCCGCAAACTCGCCACGGCCCACACGTGCAACCAGATAGAGCTGCTCGCCAGCGGGTCATTGAGCAGATGAAACAGCCACTCGTCGAAAATCACGCACAGCATCTGGCCCGTGGGCCACAGCCAAAAACACAGCAGCGCGATAGCGAGTAGATTGCAAAGAGCCCATCGCCGGAGGTTCCAGTTCGCTTGGAACAAACCCGGATTGTTCATAAACTGTCCCTCATCGCTCTATTAGCTCCTTGTTTCAGGAGGAATCGCACCAATATGGTGCTAAAGCGTTTAATTTTATAAACGTTGTAATCATTTTGTCATCACTTCAGATACCCAGACCTATGACTGATCTACCGGATACCGACTTCACTCAACGCTTTATCTTTGACGAGAGCGACGCTCGCGGCGAACTGGTTTCGTTGGAGCTCAGCTATGCCGAAGTCCTTGCCAAACACGCGTATCCGGAGCCGGTGGCGCAACTGCTTGGTGAGTTGATGGCAGCGGCTGCGCTGCTGGTGGGCACGATGAAATTCGATGGCTTGCTGATCCTGCAGGCGCGCTCCGAAGGTCCGATCCCGATGCTGATGATCGAGTGCTCCAGCGAGCGCGAAATCCGCGGCTTGGCCCGCTATGACGTCGACCGGATTACACCCGATGCCACACTTTCCGACCTGATGGCCGATGGCGTGTTGGCGATCACCGTTGACCCCACCGAGGGCCAGCGCTACCAGGGCATCGTCGACCTCGACGGCGAGACGCTGTCGGAGTGCTTTACCAACTATTTCGTAATGTCCCAGCAAGTCGGCACCAAGTTCTGGCTCAACGCCGACGGTAAACGCGCTCGCGGCCTGTTGTTGCAGCAACTGCCGGCTGACCGTATCAAGGACGAAGATGAGCGCACCGACAGCTGGCGCAAGCTGACCGCCCTGGCTGGCACCCTGACGGCTGAAGAATTGCTGGCCCTGGACAACGAGACCATTCTGCATCGCCTGTATCACGAAGAGGCGGTGCGCCTGTTCGACGGTCAGTCCCTGCACTTCAATTGCAGCTGCTCCCGCGAGCGCTCAGCCAACGCCCTGGTCAGTCTGGGCCTGGAAGATGCGCAGAATCTGGTGGTGGAACACGGTGGCCATATCGAGATCGACTGCCAGTTCTGCAACGAGCGTTATCTGTTCGATGCTGCCGATGTGGCTCAATTATTCGCCGGCGCAGGCATAGACACCCCTTCCGACACCCGTCACTAAAACGTTTAAGCACAGGTAAATCACCTGCCAAATGCCGGATTAGAGGCGTTCTGACGGGAGGGCCCTACTTTTTTTGGGCTTTTCTGGCATAATCCGGCCCACTTTTTTCGCGGTAGTAGTGCGCAACTTTCTACTACAAAACGTTTGGAGCACTCGGCCATAGGCCGACGGGGAACCTCATGACGCAAGCCAATAACGCCGTATACACCGATCTGAGTGTTGACGATCTGGTCAAAGAAGCCCTGCAGCGCGGTGAAGGCGTGCTTGCCGATACTGGCGCGCTGGTCGTAGAAACCGGTCACCGCACCGGCCGTTCGCCGGTCGACCGCTTCATCGTTGAAGAGCCTACTACCCAGGACGCAATCGCCTGGGGCCCGATCAATCGCAAGTTCCCGGCTGACAAGTTCGATGCCCTGTGGAGCCGCGTAGAAGCCTTCAACAACGCGCAGGAGCACTTCGTTTCCCATGTTCACGTAGGGGCTTCCGAAGACCACTACCTGCCCGTGAAAATGACCACCCAGACTGCCTGGCAGAACCTGTTCGGTCGTTGCCTGTTCATCAACCCGGCCCAGTACAACCCGGCCGATCGCGATGAGTGGCAAGTGCTTAACGTGGCCAACTTCGAGTGCGTGCCAGAGCGTGACGGCACCAACTCCGACGGTTGCGTAATCCTCAATTTTGCGCAGAAAAAAGTGCTGATCGCCGGCATGCGTTACGCCGGTGAAATGAAGAAAGCCATGTTCTCGGTGCAGAACTTCCTGCTGCCGGCCGCCGACGTGCTGCCGATGCACTGCGCCGCCAACATCGGCGAAGCGGGCGATGTGACCCTGTTCTTCGGCCTGTCCGGCACCGGCAAGACCACCCTGTCCGCCGACGAAAGCCGTTACCTGATCGGTGACGACGAGCACGGTTGGGGCGAAGGCGTGGTGTTCAACATCGAAGGCGGTTGCTATGCCAAGTGCATCGACCTGTCGGAGAAGAACGAGCCGGTTATCTGGAAGGCCATCAAGCACGGCGCCGTGCTGGAAAACGTCGTCATCGACGAGGCTGGCCACGCTGACTACACCAATGTCAGCCTGACCCAGAACAGCCGCGCCGCTTACCCGTTGGAACATGTTGCCAAGCGCTCCGAGAAGAACCTGGGCGGCGAGCCCAACGCGGTGATCTTCCTGACCTGCGACCTGACCGGCGTATTGCCGCCCGTGTCCATCCTCAGCGAAGAACAAGCGGCCTACCACTTCCTGTCCGGCTACACCGCACTGGTGGGCTCGACCGAAATGGGTTCGGGCAGCGGCATCAAGTCGACCTTCTCCACCTGCTTCGGCGCGCCGTTCTTCCCACGCCCGGCTGGTGAATACGCTGAGCTCCTGATCAAGCGCATCCGCGGCTTCGGCTCCAAGGTCTACCTGGTCAACACCGGCTGGACCGGCGGCGGCTACGGTGTTGGCAAACGCTTCAACATCCCGACCACTCGCGGCGTGATTGCAGCGATCCAGAGCGGCGCGTTGATCGGTGCAGAGACCGAACACCTCGACACCATCAACCTCGACGTGCCATTGGCTGTGCCGGGCGTTGAGACCGGCCTGTTGAACCCACGCAACACTTGGGCCGACAAGGCTGCCTACGATGAAGCGGCCAAGGCTTTGGCCGGGTTGTTCATCGAGAACTTCAAGAAGTTTGAAGTGAGTGAAGCGATCAAGGCTGCAGGGCCTAAGTTGTAAGGCTCAGCTTGTCTGGAAAAAGCCGCCTCCCGTAGGCGGCTTTTTTGTGCGCGCAGGTTCAGGCGACGATATGCAGCGCCACGGCCCCGGCCAGTACTAACAAAACCCCGAGCAGTTGCACCGCTGACAACCGCTCCTTGAAAAACACAAACCCAAGGATCGCTGCAATACCGCCTGACAGCGTGCTGATCACCGTCACAACCGAAACCGAGCCCGCCATCGCCCCCCACGAAAATGCCGAGAACCCGCCCAGGTTCATTAAGCCCGCCCCGGTCAAGGTCGCGCAGTTTTTGAACGGTGGCATCTTAAGGCCGTCCTTGATCTTCAACACCATCACCACGAGCACACAAAGGCCTACCAGGTAACCCAGCCACAGCATGGCGACCGGCCCCAGCGCCGGCAGGGTGTAGCGGCCCTGCAGCCAGAAGCTGGTGCCATAAAGCAGCGAGGCGAGCATGGCGTAGGCGATGGACAGGCGTGGGTTGGTGTGGGGCACGCCGTTGTCCTTGTGGAGGCTGGAGAGGATCACGCCGGTCGCGCACAGCGCAATGCAGCCCAATTGGGCCATGCTGATGCGTTCGCCGCTGGCCCAGGACAGCAATGTGGTGACCACGCCGTAGGAAGTTACCAGCGGCGCGACGATTGCAGCTTTGCCGAGGGCGAAGGCCTTTGACAGGGCGAGGGCACCGGAGACGGTAAGCAGGGCGGCAGCGATGCCCAGCAGCCAGACGCTCAGCGGCGCGTCGAGGGATTTGAACAGGAAGCTGGGAAGAATGATCAACAACAGAGTCATGATCAGAAAACCCAACGCCTGGCCGAAATACACCGCGCGTTTAACGCCCACGGCGCGGGCATTGAGGCCCACCAGGAAATCCGTTCCACCCCAGAGCAGGGCGGCCAGCAGGCCCATTGTTACGTCCATGTAAGGTCCTTGTTGTGTATGCGGCTGGCCAGCTTGGCGCAGCTGCCACATTTGGCTTTCAGTGAATTCGAAATCTGTATTCGTTCAACTCAGGTTTTCCAGCGTCTGTGTGTCCCAGCTGTATGTCTTGATCGCCAGATAAAGCATGCCGATGGTCAGCGGCACTTTTTCGCCACGGCCCTTGGCCCGGCGTTTGAGAAACACGTCAAACACCGGCGGGTTGAAGTAACGATAAGTGTCGAAGTCGCCGAGGTCGAGCGCGAACTCTTGCTCAAGCGCTTCCATCAGTTGCTTGGCCTCAGCGCCATCGCACCCAAGGTCGAAGTTCAGCGAGGTTTGCAGGCGAATGGTTTTGTGTTTCGGCAGACCGATTTCTTCATGCAGCAACTGCAGGAGCTGCTGCATGACCGGGTCTTCGGGAAAGTCAGGGGCGAGGTTCATGTTGAGGGCACGCAGGATTGGGTGAGAGGCATGGTTGCGTTCGAGGCGGTATGTATTCCGGATGACGAAGAGCGCCAAGCCTATCAAGAATACAAAGACGGGTAGGAAAGGCATTCTTGGGATTACTGCTACATAAGGTAGTAGAAACGTCAAAACCAGACCTGTAGCGAGACATGTGACTGCGAAGCGCTTCCTGAGCGTAGGGTCTGTGATCTGACAGTGCAGCACCAGATAGATGATGAGAAAAAAAGCCGATTGAAGGTAGAGGGCCATGGTACTAAGACTCTTTCGAGTAGACATGTATTACGCCGTACCGGCCGATATGTTGAGTCCTTTCTACGTTCACGTGTTTTTTGCGGAGACAGTGGACAGGGCGCCATTTTCAGTCGACTGCGGATGACTTCTGTAGGGGGCCGGGCGGTTGTTTTATGCAGTTTGGGAAGGGGATGTCGCAGCGGTTGGCGATTTCTTACAGTGATTTCAGGCATTGATGGATAGGCAGCGACTCAAGAGGTAAAGCTGGCCGATGTGGAAGTCGGGTTTGCCCTAATGCCAGTCAGTTAAGGAGGAGCGCTTTACCGTGGCGAGGGAGCTTGCTCCCGCTGGACTGCGCAGCAGTCCCATTTTCTGGGGTCGCTTCGCGGCCCAGCGGGAGCAAGCTCCCTCGCCACAGGCCGACGGT
>NZ_JASLAW010000054.1 GCF_030147005.1 Pseudomonas sp. | reverse complement strand
CTCATCGGCACTGAACCTGTGGCCAGTAAGGAGAACCGTACTGGCCTCATCGCGGCACTGAACCTGTGGCCAGTAAGGAGAACCGTACTGGCCTCATCGCGGCACTGAACCTGTGGCCAGTAAGGAGAACCGTACTGGCCTCATCGCGGCACTGAACCTGTGGCCAGTAAGGAGGACCGTACTGGCCTCATCGCGGCACTGAACCTGTGGCCAGTAAGGAGAACCGTACTGGCCTCATCGCGGCACTGAACCTGTGGCGAGGGAGCTTGCTCCCGTGGCGGCCTGACAGCCTATAGCTATCTGCCTGACGCCGCGCGATCCAATGGAAGAGCTGACGTGCATGCGAAGTCGGCCCGACAGTCGCCCGGATGCTGGGTTGGGGGGCGAGAGCCTTTTTGGTTACTTTTGGGCTTCTTTTCCAAAAGTGACCCGCGGTAAAAGCGGAACCCATAGCGGCCGTTACCTGAACAATGGGGATGTACTCGAACCAACCCAGCATTCGGGTCGGCTGCCAGGCCGCTGCGGGAGCAAGCTCCCTCGCCACAGGTTCAGTGCCGCGCTCACAGTTGCGTAGGTACCTGTGCTTATCGCGGGCAAGCCCCCTTCAACAGTTTTTGACTGTATTGCAGGCATAAAAAACGCCGACGCTCTAATAGCCGCCGGCGTTGAAACCTTGAAGGGGGTTTTGTTTTACATCAGAACGCCGGCACGACCGCGCCGTTGTACTTTTTCTCGATGAAGGCTTTGACTTCAGGGCTGGTCAGCGCCTTGGCCAGTTTCTGGATAGCGTCGCTGTCCTTGTTGTCCGGACGGGCCACCAGGAAGTTCACGTAGGGCGACTTGGCGTCTTCGATGATCAGCGCATCCTTGGCCGGATTCAGGCCGGCTTCCAGAGCGTAGTTGGTATTGATCACGTCCAGGTCAACCTGGTCGAGCACGCGCGGCAACAGAGCCGATTCCAGCTCTTTGAATTTGAGGTTTTTCGGGTTGTCTTTGATGTCCTTTGGCGTGGACAACGCGTTGGTCGGGTCTTTGAGCGTGATCAGACCGTTTTTCTGCAGCAGCAACAGGGCGCGACCGCTGTTGGAGCCTTCGTTCGGGATGGCCACGGTGGCGCCATCTTTGAGCTCGGAGATATTTTTGATTTTCTTCGAGTAACCGCCGATGGGCTCGACGTGAACGCCGACCACGGTCACCAGGTTGGTGCCTTTACCTTTGTTGAAGTTTTCGAGGTACGGCAGGGTCTGGAAGTAGTTGGCGTCCAGGCGCTTCTCGGCCACTTGCACGTTTGGCTGTACGTAGTCGGTGAAGACTTTGATCTGCAGGTCCACGCCTTCCTTGGCCAGGGTTGGCTTGATCAGCTCAAGGATTTCGGCGTGCGGGATCGGGGTGGCGGCCACCACCAGTTTCTCGTTGGCCTGGGCGAAGCCGGCAGTCAGGGCAGCCGCCAGTGCGGTAAACAACAGAACCTTTTTCATGCAATGTCCTTCTAACGACCGTTTTTTATGTGGGGATGCCAGCGAAATGCTATTGCGGCGTGGGGTGGACAATACCTAGTTTTTTTATTCCCGAACAATATCTTTTATTCACGTTGATATTCTATTTTGTTCATACAGGAAGGTGCGCAGCGTCTCCTGTTCGGCGGGGCTGGCGCTCGCGAAAATCCGCCGCACCTGCTCCAACGGCGAGCCGGCGACGGGCAAGTTCAGATGCTCGGGCAAAATCTCATCGCCGCTGCTTACCAGCAGCGCAAAGTGAATGACGTTTTCCAGCTCGCGGGTATTGCCCGGCCAGCTGTGGTGCTCCAGCACTCGCTGGGCGGCGTCGCTGATCAGCGGCACCGGCAGGCCCAGGCGCTGGCTGTAGATGCCAAGGAAGTATTCGGCCAGGGACAGGATGTCGCCGACCCGCTCGCGCAGTGCCGGCAGGTCCAATCGGCCTTCGCTTAAATAATCAAACAGGCGCTCATGAAACTTGCCCGCCGCCACTGCCTGAGCGAGGTCGATGCTGGTGGCCGCCACCAGGCGCACGTCCACCGGGCTTGGCTGGTGAGCGCCGACCCGGGTGACTTCGTGGTTTTCCAGGGCGGCGAGCAATTTAACCTGGATCGGCAACGGCAAATCGCCGATTTCATCCAGGTACAACGTGCCGCCATTGGCCGAGCCGAACCACCCGGCCCGGCTGCTCGCCGCACCGCTGTGGCTGCCGGCGGCGTACCCGAACAACTCCGCGTCGGCATAAGTCGGGCTGATCGCGCCGCAGTTGACCGACACAAACAAGCCCGTGCGGTCACTGCCACGGTGGACATGCCGCGCCAGCAGCTCTTTGCCGCTGCCCGTCTCGCCGCGAATCAACACCGGCAAGGCGCGCGGAGCGAGATTTTCCAGGTCTTCGCGCAGCTGCCGCGAACGTGGGTCGACAAACACCAGCGCCTTGGCGCGAATGCTCAGCGGGCTTTTTTCGGCGTCGGGGAAGGTCAACAGCGGCTGACCGTAGGTTTCATGCAGACTCATGGCAGGCTCCCGCCCCCATCCACTCAGGGACGGGGCGTTGAAATATTTTATGCACGGCGCCGAGCGTGGTGCTCAAGGCGATTTTGCAGGCGATAGAGGTAGGCGAAACCCTGCTCCCAACGCTGGTGGCCGGACTTCACATTGATATGCCCGGCCCCCGAAAGTATTCCGGCTTCGGCACCCCAGCAGCGCGCCAGCTCCAACGCCCTCGGCGCGCTGACGGCACTGTCGTTGTCGGAACTGATCACCTGGCTGGGAAACGGCAGCAGGTCCGTGGGAATAGGCGCAAAGTTGCGCAGGGCGGGGGCACAGGCCGGGCGTTCCACATCCGCCGGGGCCACCAGCAAGGCACCGCGCACCTGACGCAAGAAATGCACAGGCGCGGTGGCCGCCCAATGCGCCACGGTGATGCAACCCAGGCTATGGGCGATCAGGATCACCGGCGTGCTGTCGGCGGCGATGGCCTCAGCCAATGCAGCCACCCAGTCTTCGCGGCGCGGGGTCAGCCAATCTTCCTGCTCCACGCGCGCGCTGTTGGGCAGGCTGTTCTGCCAGTGGCTTTGCCAATGATCTTCTGGCGATCCTTGCCAGCCCGGCACGATCAGGTAACGAATCGACTCGCTGTGCATGGGTGTGCCCTCCTGCAGCGTTTAACGTTGCTGATCAGTATAGGGACGAGGTTTATATCCGTTAAGGAATAAGAAGCTATTTATTAATAACCAAAAACACAAACCAGTCAGTAAAGGCATGACTCAAGGCGGATTGGCATCGCACAAGGCAAGCAACTCGCCCAGCAAGGCTTGCCCCGCAGCGCCCAGGCCGTTGCGGCCATACAGCGCCAGGCGCACGCCTTGCACAGTCGGCAAACCACTGTCGGCGCCCAGGATGCGATGGCCAGGTTGCACTACACGCTCCGGCAGCAGGCTGATACCCAGCCCCGCCGCTACCGCCGAGCACACGCTGGCCAGGCTGGCGCTGGAATAGCCGATACGCCAGCGCCAACCGCCCCGTTCCAGATGGTGCAGCATGTCATTGCGGTACAGAGCGCCCACCGGGAACGCCACCAGCGGCAGCGGATCGCGCCCCAGCACTGGCGTGCTCAGGCTGTCGACCCAACACAGAGGCTCCGGCCACGACGCCACGCAGTCGTCGCTGTCGCCCATCTGCTTGACCAGCAACACATCGAACTCACCGCCGCGGTACTGGCGCTGCAGTTCGGGACCCAGCCCGCTGGCGACTTCCAGGCGCACTCGCGGATATGCCACCACGAACGCCGAGAGCAACGGCATCAGGCGCTCGGCGGCGAAATCTTCCGGCACCCCGAGGCGCAACACGCCGTCGCTTTGCTGGTTGATCAGCACGTCGGCGGCTTCTTCATGCAGCGCCAGAATGCGGCGCGCATACGCCAACAAGCGCTCACCCTCGGCGGTTGCCACCACTCGGCGCTGGTCGCGGTCCAACAGCTGGCATGCCACCACCTCTTCCAGGCGGCGGATCTGCTGGCTGACGGTGGACTGAGTCACATGCAGGCACTCGGCGGCGCGGGTGAAGTTGGCGCAGTCCACCACGGCGACAAAGCTGCGCAATAACACGGGATCGAATAGGGTCATGGCCATTTCGTTTGCCACTGATCGGCATGGTTATATTTAATTTCAGAATACCCTGACGGCTGAGCATACTCGATTCTTTCCTCGCGTTCGGGAGCTTGCATGACAAACGATCAGCCACATCTGCAACGTGCCATCGCCCTGGCGCACACCAACGTGGCCCAAGGTGGCCGCCCGTTCGGCGCCGTGCTGACGCGCAACGGCGAGGTGCTGGCGGAAGCTGTGAATGAAATCCATCTCACCCAGGACCCTACCGCGCATGCGGAGCTGCTGGCGATCCGCGCCGCCAGCCGGCAGATCGGCGCGCGCCTGGAGGGTTGCGTGATGTACGCCAGCGGCCAACCTTGCCCGATGTGCTTGAGCGCCATGTACCTGTGTGGCGTGGAGCGCGTGGTGTTTGCCGCCAGCAACGCCATGGCCGAGCCTTTTGGCCTGTCCACAGCGGCAATCAGCCAGCAGGTCGGCTTGCCGCTGAGCGAACAATCGCTGCCCGTCCAACACCTGCCCGATCCAGCCATGACAGCGCTGTATCACCACTGGAAAACCCTGCATGACCCTCAATAAATCCCTCGCCGGCTGGGGCCTGCTGGTGGTGCTAGGCCTCAACCTGCGGCCGATCCTCAGTTCCATCAGCCCGTTGCTCGGCGAGATTCGCCACGCCACCGGCCTCAGCTTCCAAAGCAGTGCCCTGCTGACCAGCCTGCCGGTGGTGTGCATGGGTTTAGTGGCGCTGGTAGGCGTGCGCGTGGAAGCGCGGCTGGGTGAACGGCGCGGGATTGCCCTGGGCCTGGTGATGATTTTGCTGGCGTGCCTGGCGCGCTGGCTGATGGGCCAGGCGTCGGCGCTGCTGGTCACCGCGTTGCTCGGCGGCGCGGGTGTGGCGCTGATCCAGGCGTTGGTGCCGGCAATGATCAAGCGCGAGTTTCATCACCGCGTACCGGTGGCGATGGGCGTTTATTCGGCCTCGCTGATGGCCGGCGGCGGGCTGGCGGCGCTGCTCAGCCCGGTGGTGGCGACGCATTTTCAGCAATGGCAGGCGGGATTGGGCGTGTGGCTGTTGCCGGCGCTGGGCGCCTTGCTGCTATGGGCGTGGTTGCCGCTGGGCGCCGCGCGAAACACACAAGTCGCGCCTGCCTTCAAAGGCCTGCGCAATCGCCGCGCATGGCTGCTTGCGCTGTACTTCGGCCTGGTCAATTGCGGCTACATGAGCATGGTGGCATGGCTGCCTGCCTACTATCAGCAACTGGGTTGGGGCGTGCTGCCCAGCGGCTCGTTGCTGGCCTTCATGACCATCTTCCAGGTGATCGCCGCGCTGCTGATGCCGGTGATGGCGCAACGCGGTATCGACCGTCGCCCGCTGCTCGGCATCAGCCTGTTGGCGCAAACCATCGGCGACCTTGGCCTGATCATCGCACCGCAGGCATTTCCCCATGTGTGGGTGGCCTTGTGCGGCTTCGGCCTGGGCGCGTGCTTCGCCCTGAGCCTGCTGTTGACCCTCGACCACCACCGCGACCCGCGCCAGGCCGGGCAACTGGCCGCCTTCGTACAAGGCGTGGGCTTTCTGATCAATGCGATTTCGCCGTGGCTGACCGGCTGGCTGCGCGAACTGACCGGCAACTTTGTCAGCGCCTGGGTCGTGCTCACGGTAACGGTCGTGGCGATGCTGCTGGTGACGCGGGTGTTCAACCCGGCCACCTACCGCACCGGGCTGGAAGTCGAAGCGCCCGGCCACGCCCAAGGTGTACGCACACGGCCACTTTGAAGCCAACCCGACTATCTCACCCACGGCCTGCGCAAAGTCATCGCCGACATCAACGGCCGGTCGGATTACCAGCCCATGTTGCATTCGAAAACAGCTACTGCCTGCTGGGCGCGAGGAAGACATTTACACACTGGCGAATATCGCGACTTAAACAAAAAATCAGGTTTTAAAATCCTACGCTGATTAAATAACCCACAGCTAGATAGCCCACACCGATCTAGAAATTTAACGAAAACATAATAAATATTTAATAAAAATATTCATCTTCTCAATGTTATCAACAATCAAATCATTCACGCTTATAACATTCAAATACAACCAACGACTTCTCCGTAAGAAACCTCTATAAAAGTAGGAGTTTTCGGAAAATTTATTTTTCTTTTGACAGTACACGATTGTTATTTTTAGATTAGTAGCGCAACACATCCCTCAGTGACAGAAAAGAAAACATGTGATGAACATTAGTAAGAAAACTGCCTTCGGCATTGCCGCAGTACTTCTAGGAGTTTCTGCTACCGCTCAAGCCAGCGTAATAACTGACCCATCACCTGTCGCCTCTCAACCGCCTACAGCCCATTCCATTCAACAAAACGCTGCCCCTCTTGCTGTACAGCTTTTTGATGGTGGATGCGATGGCGGCGTGATATCGAGAAATAGCCCGCGCTGCAAGTAATCTAAATAACAGCGATAGCGCTGCATAAGCGCTATCGTTTAAAACTTCAAGAGCTAAAAATAAATGCGTGATGTAAATCAGAGTTTTTGTTTTTTTGACAGCTCAGGCAATGCGAGCGGCGTTGTTATACCCTCGCTTTTTCATTCGGTGGCTGACGGAAATACAGTGATAAATGGGCCTGCCGGAGCCTACCAGATTACCGAGCAAACAGTCTTGGCCCTTGAAGAGGGTTTACATCTGGCGCGGGCATTAGTTCCCGGCGCGTCAGATGAGATAGACGCAGTTTGCGATCTCCTGCAAAACCCGGCCACAAGTCGCACAACCAGCTTTTTTCTTTGCAAAGCAAAATCGTGCGCAGACTTACTGGCTGACATTGAGAAAATTAAGGCATCCGAAGTACTTATCATTGGATGTGGCGGAATTGGTAGCACTATAGCGCTGCTTCTCGCGGGCGCTGGCGTTGAGCATTTAACCTTGGTTGACCCGGACATTATTGAAAGCAGCTTTCTTAATCTGCAACTATTCTGGAGAAAAACTGATATTGGTAACACCAAGGTGGCCATGCTGCAGCGAGAGATAAATGATCGCTTCGACAATATAAACATCCAAACCGTGACACTAGAGCTAAGCGATGGCGACATTATTGAACTCGCAAACTCCAATACCTTCTCTGCAATCGCAATTACCGCAGACAACCCTCCTACCTTAGTATCAAGAGCCGGTGAGCTGGCCTGTGCGACGACAATTCCTGTCGTAAGCGGAGGTTATCTACACAGCCATTGCATCGCCAACTTCTTTTCAGGAAAAGACAAGCAGCACTCGAAACTCAATCCAGACAGCACCCTGAATTGGCAGAAACTCCCTCACTCAATAATGCCAAGCTTTGGCCCGTTAAATTTTAACATTGCTGCGCTGATGGCCTCCGGAATAGTAAGGTCTATCGCATCCAATCTCTTTGGCGAACAACGATCACATTATAGTGAGTGGGATGCGGCCCAGTGGCCTTTGGGATACTCCACTCAATATTTTGACCAGAATGAGGCCGGTGTTTGATGGACTGTATTTTTTGCAGCATTGCCCGCGGTACCGCCCCCTCTCATCTTTTGTGGGAAGACCAGTCCCACATGGCCTTTCTCTCCATATTCCCCAACACCCCAGGCTTCAGTGTCGTCATTCCTAAAATCCATCACGGCAGCTATGCGTTTGCCCAGTCGAATACAGTGCTTTGCGACCTGGTGGTCGCGGCCAAAAAGACTGCGCTGCTTCTGGACAAAGCGCTCACAGGTGTTGCCAGAACGGGGATGATTCTGGAGGGCTATGGCGTGGATCATCTGCACGCCAAGTTGTTCCCGATGCATGGGACAGGGGAGGACAGCACTTTCAGAAAAATCAGCTCAAAATTGGACAAATATTTTGAGCATTACGAAGGCTACCTTTCTTCCCATGACGCGGCCAGGGCAGACGATAAAGCGCTGGCTGAATTGGCCGCTCATATCAGATCTTTCGCCAGGCAACCCAACGCCCACTTTTGATCTCCATACCCATGTACGAAGCGCCCTCCTTCGCCCCGACTAAGCCTTAACGGTACGCGGTTCGTGAGCGCGCATCTGTTCACGCCGCACAAACCGATTGGCCCTGGCAAAGGTGCCGATATCATTGAAACGCACGCCCATCTCGGCCATGACGTTGTGCGCCACCCTGGCGGTCATCTGACGGATATAGAAAGGCTCTTTCACCACAAAATGGTGGATGCCGTGAGTGCTGCCGAAATTGAAGCAGAACGCCTGTAGTGGCCACATCCACCAGGGGTTGAGCACTTGAGTCTGCTGCATCACGTTGTCCGGTTCCACATCGCCGTAATAGTGCATGTTGGAGCTGACGAAGTGCAGGCAAAAAGTGCGCAGCACGTTCGGGCCGATGATCACCACCGCAGCGATGTCGATCACCTGCATCACCTGCAAGGTGCCGGCCGACCACTCGATGGGCGCGCCCGTCAGGCTGGCGATGCCGTTGACGGCATGAAAACCCAGGAAGAGGTACCACGCGCCCCAATGCAGCAGCGCCAGCGGTGCGTACACCAGCAACACGCGCTTGAAGATGCTGAACCTGTGCTGCCAGGTCTTGGCGCGCAGCAGGCGGATCATGGCCGACATCATGTTGTCGCCCACCATCAGCAGCCGTGCGATGCCCCAGGGCTCACCGTTGGTGATCGCACGCTCTTCCATATCGGCCTCGGTGCCGGAGAACTTGTGATGGTTGAGGTGCAGGCGCCGGCGAATCCACGGGTTGATCGTGCTCGGTCGCGCCAGCCATACCAGGCCCATCATCAGGTTATGGGGCACGCGCTGCTTGCGAAAATACATGCTGTGGATCAGGTCGTGTTCCAGCTCATGGGTGAGAGAGGCGAAGAAGGCATTGAGCAACAGGCACGCCCACCAGGCCATCTGACCGCTGATATAGAGCGCCGCCGAACCCACCATGCCGACCAGCGCAAACGCCAGAATGCCCGCCCCCAGCGCGTTCTGATGCAACAGCCAGGGGTGTCGCTGGCGCAGGCGCACGCCCTCGGCCAGCACCACCTCACGGATATGCGCCGAACGCTGTTGCGCGTTCATCTGCTGGGGACTTGCAGAAGTACCGTCCATGCTTCCATTCTCTTGTGGAGTGATGCCTGCATCCTGCACCCAAGCCCGGCGCAGAACGCTAGCTCCGCACGCCAACCTGTTGACCGCAAGCGCCAATCGTCATGACCGAACCCACTTCCCTCGCCAGCTGGACCCGCGCCCTGCGCAAGCAACTCGATGCCTTGGGCCTCGACAGCGCCGCGCTGTGCCTTCAGGCCGGGCTCGACCCGCTGCTGATGGACGACCCGAATGCGCGCTACCCGTTGTCGGCCACCACGCGCCTGTGGGAACTGGCGGTGCAGGCCAGTGGCGACCCGGCGATCGGCTTGCGGGTGTCGCGATTCGTCAGCCCCACCACCTTTCATGCGCTGGGTTACGCGCTGGTGGCCAGCGGCAGCCTGCGCGAGGTGTTCGAGCGTATCGTGCGCTATCACCCAGTGGTCAGTGATGCCTTGAGCCTGGCGCTGAGCCGTCACGGCGACTGTTACCGTTTTTGCCTGCTGCAACCCGAAGGCAGCCCAGCCCCCGCGTTGGAAGCCATCGATGCGTTTGCGGCGATCTATGTGCGCACCTGTCGCAATCGCCTGGGACGCGACTACGCACCGCTGGCGGTTTACCTGCGGCGCCCGGAACCGGCAGACCCCACGCCCTGGCACACGGTGTTTCGCTCGCCGGTGTTCTTTGGCGCCGAAGAAGACTGCCTGGAGTTCGCCGCAAGCGACTTCGACAGCCACCTGGACGACGCCAACCCGGAGTTGGCCGAACACAATGAAACGGTGCTCAAACGCACCCTGGCGCAACTGCAACCGCTGACTTGGGAGCGCAAGGTGCGCGCCGCCATCGAAGCGCAACTGCCCGACGGCGAACCCGGCGCGGAGCGGATCGCCCAGGCGCTGCATTTGAGTGTGCGCAGCTTGCAGCGGCACCTGGCGGATGAGGGCTGCCGGTTTGATGCGTTGCTCAATGAATGCCGGCAGAACCTGGCGTTGTTGCACCTGCGCGACCCGCAGTGCTCGTTGACCGAGATCAGTCATCTGTTGGGGTTTGCCGACACCAGCAGTTTCAACCGGGCGTTCAAACGCTGGACGGGAATGACGCCGGGGCAGTTTCGGGAGGGTTGCGGCAGGTGAGTGGAGGGTGTTTTGAGGGCCTCATCGGGGGCAAGCCCCCTCCCACGTTTGCTGTGAATACATCAAGTGTGGGAGAGGGCTTGCCCTAATGCCAGTCAGTTAAGGAGGAGCGCTTTACCGTGGCGAGGGAGCTTGCTCCCGCTGGACTGCGCAGCAGTCCCATTTTCTGGGGTCGCTTCGCGGCCCAGCGGGAGCAAGCTCCCTCGCCACAGGCCGACGGT
>NZ_JASLAW010000028.1 GCF_030147005.1 Pseudomonas sp. | reverse complement strand
AAAAAGAAGCCCGCCAATGCAGCAGCGAGGGAGTTACCCTCGATCCCCCAAGAACTGATCGAGCAGTTTGTTAAAGGCCCGATGAGTGCCGAAGCCATTCAAGACGCCTCCATGGCGTTCAAGAAGGCGCTGATCGAACGTGCGCTAGGCGCCGAGCTTGGTCACCACCTTGGTTATCCTCAGGGCGCGGAGCGCCCTGAGGAGTCAACCAATCAGCGCAACGGCAAGAGTAGCAAAACGGTTCTGACCGGCGACGGCCCGCTTCGTCTGGATATCCCCAGAGACCGCGATGGTAGTTTTGCCCCGATCCTGATCCCCAAGCACGAACGCCGCTTTACAGGCTTCGACGACAAAATAATTGCCATGTACGCCCGGGGCATGACGGTGCGTGAGATCCGCGCTTTTCTGTCCGAGCAGTATGGAACCGACGTGTCCCCTGACTTCATCAGCTCAGTCACCGATGCAGTCATGGAAGAAGTCGGCACCTGGCAACAACGTCCCTTGGAACCTATGTATCCGGTCATCTTCTTTGATGCGCTACGGGTCAAGATCCGGGACGAGGGGTTAGTGCGCAACAAGGCTATTTATCTGGCGCTGGGCGTATTACCTGATGGCACGCGCGAGATTCTGGGGATCTGGATCGAGAACACCGAGGGGGCCAAGTTTTGGATGAAGGTCTTCAACGACCTTAAAACCCGTGGGGTAGAAGATGTTCTGATCGCCGTCACGGATGGCCTCAAAGGGATACCGGAGGCCTTGGGAGCGGTTTTTCCTGCCACGACGCTGCAAACCTGCATCGTGCATCTGATCCGCAACAGCTTGGACTATGCCGCTTGGGATAAGCGTCGGGCATTGGCCAAAGCGCTCAAGCCGATCTACCAGGCAATCAATGCCGATGTGGCCGAGCAAGAGCTTAACGCCTTTGAAGCGGGGCCTTGGGGCAAGCAGTATCCGACTGTAGTTGCTGCATGGCGGCGCGCCTGGGATAGGGTTATACCGTTTTTTGTTTTCCCGGCGGGCATCCGAAAAGTGGTCTATACGACCAATGCCATCGAAAGTATCAACGCTCAGCTACGGAAGATTATTAAAACTCGAGGGCACTTCCCGACTGATGAGGCGGCAACGAAGCTGATCTGGCTGGGGTTGCGCAACATCACAGCCAATTGGGGCCATGCGGCACACGACTGGAAAGTGGCAATGAATCAATTTGCGATCCTGTACGGAGACCGATTTACCAGACCGAGCTGGTAAAACAACGGCCTGCCTGACGGCAGGCCCTAACCAGCCCGAACACAAAAAAACTGATACTCCCATCATTCTGACCGATCGCTATCAACCTCGCTTTCAGCTTCTGACCACTACATTCTGACGGCGTTGATTATCGACCTGCACCTTTTCGCCGCCCGCCCCGTTCACAGCCCCTCTCACAAGAACACCATTCGTCTATCACCCGGCACTCTGCATCCCTTGACGCCTCTGAATAGTAAGCGCGGATATCCCGAGCGTAAGAACGGAGAGCCAGCATGCACATCAATGAAAATGCCCCAGGTAACCTGTCCCAGCAGGCAGTCACCCGCAGTACCGATAACGAAACAGGCCACGATCCGAAGCGTGATGAGGACAAAGTTCCACTGCCGCCGGATGACGAGGCGCCGCTGGAAGAGGATATGTCTGATGTGGATGCGGCCGATTCGGTGGCGAGTGAGCATCCGGACAACTAGTGATTGATTCAAGCTCGTAAACCCGGCCTGGCGCCGGGTTTTTTTTGCGGTGCGGGGCTCACTTAAGCGCTTATCCCGCAGGGTCGGACTGGTTTAAAGAGTTGGGGTGCTGCGTCGTCCGGCGGGAGCAAGCTCCCTCGCTACAAGTTTTCTTGGGTCTTGAATGGTCGGTTTTTTCGACGAGTGACGTGTCTGGATCAAGGGTTCTGGCCCGACGAGGGTTGTCATCGGTGGTTTAGCCGACTACCCTGAAAATGTTTGAATTATTACAAACAATTTCGGTGTGACTGTTTTTCGGTCACACGGCTTCAGGACGAGGAACGAAAAATGTTTTCACATGAAGGTACCGCACTAGAGCTGTTGACCCTGGTTTTCGGTGTTACAGGGCTGCTCCTAGTGGCCTGGTTTTTTCATCACCAATACGAACTCAGAACGCGCAAGCGTGTAAAAAAACAACATGCCGGCGATAAGCACAGTTCAGCGCAAAGCCGCTGAGCTCTTAACCCTGCGCCAACCTGCGGCTGGCCTCAGTCAGCCGCCTCGCTTCTGCTGATTCGCTGCTCTTTGACTTCTTTTGCATAGGCTTCCAGACGTTTCTGCTGGACAGCTAAAAGTGCGCACACCTTCATCAGCCGCGCCGCTTGATCACCTGCGTTGCCGGCGGCGGCCATGGCCGTCAGCTCAACCACCGACCAGCCGACTACAGCGCTGGCGTCCTCAAGGTCGTAAAACAGTTCCTGTTGCGCGGTGCGGGGGCCGTCCAGATCGTCTATCAAGGTGTGCATCCTGGTCCGTGGTCTTGAAACCACTGATTCATAGGCAAAGAAAAGCCCGCGATGGGGGAGCGGGCTAAAAGGTGTTCATGTAGGAGCTGGGTTAACCTTAGGCCCTCATCTGTGAAAGCTTTGTGAAACCCATGTCGACAAAGTGTATTCCTCGATCCGGCACCAGCTGTACGGGGCGATAAGCCGCACAACCCTCTACTGTCGCAGGCATATCAACCCCGCCTGGATCCAGCGCCATGTTCATGTCCACCAGCCTTCTGTCAGCCTTTGTGCTGTTCGCTTTTGTGTCTTCGATCACGCCGGGGCCCAACAACACCATGTTGCTGGCCTCTGGTGTGAACTTCGGCTTCCGCCGTTCGATACCCCATGCACTGGGTATCAGTATTGGTTTTATGGTGCTGGTGATTTGCGTGGGGCTGGGCCTGGGCGAAGTGTTCAAGCTGTTCCCATGGGCATACACCTTGTTGCGTTATGTCGGGGCTGCTTATCTGCTGTACCTGGCCTGGAAGATTGCCAACGCCGGCGGTATGGCCGAGAGCAATGACGAACAGAGCAAGCCGATGACCTTTCTCGGCGCGGCGGCCTTCCAGTGGGTCAACCCCAAGGCGTGGATCATGGCGCTGGGCGCGATCACGACGTACACGCCGGCCGAGGGTTACGTGACTAACGTGCTGGTGATTGCGCTGGTGTTTGCGGTGGTCAACTTGCCGAGTGTGTGCGTGTGGGTCGGCTGCGGCAGCGGCTTGCGTAGCGTATTACGCGAGCCGCGCTGGTTGCGGGTGTTCAATTGGACAATGGCGGCGTTGTTGGTGCTGTCGCTGTATCCGATGTTCTTTGTGGGGTGACGGCCCATCAAACCGGCGAGATGGTCGCCAGCAAGCCGATACCGATGGTCAACACCAGAAAACCGAACAGGAAAATAGCCATCTTGGTCATAAGGCCTCCGAAGGGAAGGGGGACGACAGAAATGTCGGGATGGCGTCATTGTCCGCTTCGGACAGTTTTCGGTACAGAGGCAGATAGCGCTCAAAAAACCGTATCAGATTGCGCGGCGGTAGCCAGGCCGCAGGTTTTCACGCGCCACCGGTTTTTAAAGATCAGCGGCATGGAGTGAGACAGGTACCGCGTTTGCCCCTAAGATAGCGCCCATTGCATCAACAATAAGAGTGGGCCAACCCTCGATGGAAAGACGCCAGTTCAGCGGTGGCATGAAGGGCAAGAACCTGCGCTACCTCAATGACAATCCCCAGCAGCCGTCGGCGGTCACCCGCATCGGCTTCCTGCTGCTCGAACACTTTTCGCTGCCGGCATTCACCCAAACCCTCGACACGCTGGTCACCGCCAACCTGCTGCGTCCCGAGCTGTTCGCGACACGCACCTTCGGTTGGGACGAGAAAGAGGTCATCAGCGATCTGGGCCTGGTCATCCGCCCCGATGCGCGCCTGGAATTGGCCGTGTTGCCGGACATGGACTTGCTGGTGATCTGTGGTGGATTTCGCACCGAACTCAAGGCCAGTGAAGACTTCATCCACATCCTGCGCGCCGCGGCCGAACAGGGCATCGGCCTTGCCGGGTTGTGGAACGGTTCGTGGTTTCTCGGCCGCGCCGGATTGTTGCAGGGCTACCGCTGCGCCATCCACCCGGAACATCGCCCGGCGTTGGCGGAGGTGTCCAAGGCCGCGCAGGTGACCAGCGAGCCCTTTGTGATCGACCGCGACCGCCTTACCGCCTCCAGCCCGTCGGGCGCCTTTCATATGGCCCTGGACTGGATCAAGAGCCTGCACGGCAAAGCCTTGGTCGAAGGCATCGAAGACATTCTTGCGTTCGAAGAATCGCGCTACCGACGTATCAAACCGACCGAAAACGTCTGCGTCAGCGCACCGCTGCGCGAAGTGGTCAAGTTGATGGACGCCAACCTGGAAGAACCCCTGGAACTCGACCAGCTCGCCGTCTACGCCGGCCGTTCGCGCCGCCAGTTGGAGCGCCTGTTCAAGGAGCAACTGGGCACCACGCCGCAGCGCTATTACATGGAGTTGCGCGTGACCGAAGCGCGGCGCCTGTTGCAGCACACCGAGCTGTCGCAGGTGGACGTGCTGGTGGCCTGCGGTTTCGTGTCGCCGAGTCATTTCAGCAAGTGTTACAGCGCATACTTCGGCTATCGCCCCTCTAAAGAAAAGCGCTTGGTCAAGTAGTGGGGTTTCAATGTTTTCTCACGGAGGATCGATGGACATCACGCTTTTGGATCGTTATCGCGGCAGTCTGCTTGGGCTGGCCTGTGGCGACGCGGTAGGCACCACAGTCGAATTCATGCCTCGGGGCACCTTTTCGCCCGTCACCGATATGGTCGGCGGCGGGCCGTTCAATCTCCAGCCGGGCCAATGGACCGACGACACTTCCATGGCGCTTTGCCTGGCCGAAAGCCTGCTGCGCAAGGGCGGTTTTGATGCGGCGGATCAGATGGGGCGTTACCTGAACTGGTGGAAGTGGGGCTATTTGAGCTCAACCGGTGAATGCTTCGACATTGGCATGACGGTTCGTGAAGCGCTGGCGTCCTTTGAGAGCAATGGCGAGGCGTTTTCCGGCTCTACAAACCCGTACTCGGCCGGCAATGGTTCGATGATGCGGCTCGCGCCTGTGGTGCTGTTGTACTTTCCAGACCTGGAAAACATCCGCCGATTCAGCGCGCTCAGTTCGCGCACCACGCACGCTGCCCAGGAAGCTGTCGAATGCTGCCTGTTGCTGGCCGAGGCCATCGGCAACGCCTTGCGCGGTGCGCCGAAGCATGAAGTGTTGCGCTTGGTGGATACCGCGCTATCTGCGCCGAAGGTCATGGCGATCGCCCGTGGTGAATACCGCGACAAGGCACAGGCAGACATCGTAGGCTCGGGGTATGCGGTCGCCTCACTGGAAGCGGCGTTCTGGTGTTTCGAGCACACCTCCGGTTTTGCCGAAGCGGTACTCGCAGCGGCCAACCTGGGGGACGATGCCGATACGACCGCCGCTATCGTGGGGCAGTTGGCCGGTGCGTATTATGGCGTTCATGCTATTCCCATCGGTTGGCTGGACAAGCTCTGCCAGCGCGACGACATTCAAGAGACCGCCGATGCATTATTCACGGCCTCCTCGAATCCATCGTCTTAAGGGTTATCAGAACCGGTCCAGTCGATACGCCTGCAACCCAGGCACTGCTTCACCGCTTGCCAACTGAGCGATTTTTTCCGCCGTCACCGCCGCCTGGGTCAATCCCAGATGCTGATGACCGAACGCAAGCAGGACTTTGCCGTCGCACACCCGGTCGATGATCGGCAGTGAGTCCGGCAGGGAAGGCCGAAAGCCCATCCACGGCGTGGCGTCATCGGCATTCAGTGGCTGGCGGAACAAACCCTTGCTCAAGCGGTGCAGCTGCCACGCGCGCTGCATATTCGCCGGGCGTTGCAGGCCGGCGAATTCAACGGTGCCGGCCAGGCGCAGGCCGTCGGCCATGGGCGTCATGATGAATTTGCGCTCCAGCGACGTGACGGCAAATGGCAGGCGCTGGTGTTCGTGGGGCAGCATCAGGTGATAGCCGCGCTCGGTGTCCAGCGGCACTCGCGTGCCGGTCAGTGCGCTGGTGAGACGGGCCGAGTGGGCGCCGCATGCGATCAGGACCTGGCGCGCCATCACTACGCTGTGATCCGTTATCAATGACACGCCGCCATGCTCCACGCGCCCGTCCACGACGCGCTGTTGCAGGAACTTCACACCCAAGGCCTTGGCCGCATTTACCAACTCGCCGACCACGGCGTACGGGTCGAGAAAATGCCCGGTGCCCGGAAAAAACAAACCGCCCTGTATCGCTTCGCTCAATTGCGGCGCCGCCGTGCGCACCGCTTCAGCCGACCAGAACGCCACGGGCACGCCTTGCTGCTGCATCCGTTGTTGCAAGGCATCCAGTGCCGCACGGGATTCGGCGCGCTCGTAGACCAGCAGCGAACCGTCTTCGCGCAATAACTGCGGTTGCCCGATAGTGTGCAACAGCCGCTGCCACGCGCCGAGGCTGGCCTCATTCAAAGCACGAATGCCGGCGACGGTGCGCTGGTAGCGCGACGGCCGCAGGTTCAGCAGCAAGCGCATGAACCAGGGCAGGGCGCGGGGCAGGTACGCCCAGTCCAGGCGCAGCGGGCCCATGGGATCGAGCAGCATGGCCGGCAAGCGCTTGAGGATCGACAGATCGGCGATGGGAAACACCTGCTCGGTCGCCAGGTGCCCGGCGTTGCCATAGGAGGCGCCCATGCCGGGCGCCTGAGCGTCGATCAGCAGCACCTGCCGCCCTTGTCGCGCCAGTTGCAGGGCGCAGGCGACACCGATGATGCCGGCGCCGATCACGACGATATCCGCTGAACAAGGCTTGGCCATCGTTTATGCCTCTCTCCGGCCGTCGAGCAAGCGGCGCAACAGCAAAGGGTTGCCGTGCTGCAAGGCGGTGGGCAGCAAGCCGTCCGGGAAATCCTGATAGCACACCGGGCGCAAAAACCGCAGGATCGCCGCCGTACCCACCGAGGTGCTGCGCGCATCGGAGGTTGCCGGGAACGGCCCGCCATGCACCATGGCGTCGCACACTTCCACGCCGGTCGGCCAGCCGTTGACCAGCAGGCGGCCGGCCTTGCGCTCCAGCACCGGCAACAAGGCGTGTGCCTGTGGCAAGTCAGGTTCATCCAGATGCAAGGTGGCAGTGAGTTGACCTTCCAAGTGTTCAGACACCCGTCGTACCTGCTCGGCATCGCTGCATTCCACCACCAGCGAGGCCGCGCCGAATACTTCGGCCTGTAAATGTGGGTTGTCGAGAAAAGCCTGGGCCTGGGTGACGAACAGGTGGGCCTGGCCCTGGTTCGGTCCGCTCGCCGACATGCCCTTCGCGGCGATCCGCGCATGCTTGGCCAAACTGCCTACGCCGCTTTCGAAGGCGTTGAAGATGCCGGGGCTGAGCATGGTCTGGGCCGGGCTGCGCCGCAGCGCGTCGCTGGCGGTGTTGATGAAGCGGTCCAGGGCGGCGCTTTGCACGGCGATCACCAGGCCAGGGTTGGTGCAGAACTGGCCGGCGCCCTGGGTCAGTGAGGCGACAAAGTCCTCGGCCAGCGCGTCGCCACGTGCTTGCAGCGCGGCTGCAAACAGGTACACCGGGTTGATCGAACTCATTTCCGCATACACCGGAATCGGCTCCGGGCGCGCTTGCGCCGCTTGGCACACTGCGACGCCGCCACGGCGCGAACCGGTAAAGCCCACCGCCATGATGCGTGGGTCGGTCACCAGCGCCGTCCCCACTTCATACCCTGTGTCGTAAAGCAGAGAAAATACGCCGTCCGGCAAGCCACAGCGTTGCACCGCCTTCGCGATAGCGCGGCCCACCCACTCACTGGTGCCGGGGTGGGCGCCGTGGGCCTTGACGATCACCGGGCAGCCGGCGGCGAGTGCCGACGCGGTGTCGCCGCCCGCCACGGAAAAAGCCAGGGGGAAATTGCTGGCGCCGAATACCGCCACCGGGCCCAGCGGAATGTGGCGTTGGCGCAGGTCTGCACGGGGCAGGGGTTGGCGCTGGGGTTGCGCGGTGTCTACCCGCACGTCCAGCCATTCGCCCAGGCGTACGGTGCGGGCAAAGGTGCGCAACTGCCCGCAGGTGCGGCCGCGTTCACCCTGGATACGGGCACGGGGCAGGCCGGTTTCTGCGACGGCGCGTTCGATCAGTGCATCGCCGAGGGCTTCGATGTTGTCTGCGATGGTTTCGAGAAACGTGGCGCGGGCGGCCAGGGAGGTTTCGCGATAAGCATCAAAAGCCGACCACGCCAGTGCGCAGGCCTGCTCGACCTGTTGCCTATCGCTGCCGGCATAGGCCGGTTCCAGTGGCGTGTCGGTGGCGGGGTTGATGGCCCGGACCGCCTCGCGAGTACCGGAAAGGGTTTGCTGACCGATCAGCATCTTGCCCGTCAGAGTCATGGGTTCATCCTGGAAAACACAGAGGTGGGTGTAGGTGTCGAGTTTTCTGTGGCGAGCAACCTTGCTTGCGCTGGGGTGCAAAACGCCCCCAGAAAAGCCGGAGACTGCCGCGCAGTCAGCGCGAGCAAGCTCCCTCGCCACAGAAAATCAATCGACGTTCTGCTCGGCCGACCAGTTGGCGTACCACTGGCGGAACAGCGCGTACTGTTGCTCGGCATAACGGCGTTGAGCGTCGCTGAGTACATCGGTTTCGTTGAAGTGCAGGGCGTAGCCCTGGTCACCGTTGAGTACCATCAAGTGCTTGTAATACAGCACCAGGTCGCAGCCTTCGTCGAACGAGGACAATACCGCCAGCGCGGCTTCCAGTTCGTGCGCCTGGCGACGGGCCCCGGCATCGCCCTTGGCGGCTTGTTTGCTCAGCGCCACCAGTTGCAGCACTTCCCGTGGCAGCGCATTGCCGATGCCGGTGATGGCGCCGGTCGCGTTGCAATTGACGAAGCCGTGCACCACTTGGGTATCGACACCCACCATCAGGGTCACGTCATCGTCCTGGGAGGTGATGTGTTCCGCCGCATAGCGCAGGTCGGCGCCGCCGCCGAATTCCTTGAAGCCGATCAGGTTGGGGTGCTCGCGGCGCAGTTCGAAGAACAGATCGGCGCGGGTGGCAAAGCCGTAATACGGGCTGTTGTAGATCACCGCCGGCAGGTTGGGCGCCGCGTTGAGGATCGCCGCGAAGTGGGCCTTTTGTGCGGTGACGGACGCGCCACGGGACAGCACGCGCGGAATCACCATCAAGCCATGCGCGCCGACCTTGGCGGCATGCGCGGCGTGGGCCACGGCTTCACGGCTGTTGACTGCCCCGGTGCCGACGATGGTCGGTACACCGGCGGCCACCAGGCGCGCCACGCCTTCCTGGCGCTCGGCTTCGGTGAGCAGCGGCCAATCGCCCATGGAACCGCAATAGACGACGGCGCTCATGCCGATATCGATCAGCTCGCGCCCCTTGGCCACCAGGGCATCGAAGTCCGGTTTGCGCGCGGCGGTGCACGGCGTCATCAGGGCGGGCATGCAGCCGGTGAAGATGTTGTCGCTCATGGTGCTGACTCCTTGGTACTTGAGTATGAAGAAGGGCTCAGATGCCCCAGGCAAACGGGTCTTGCTCGTCGATCAGCAAGGTGCTGTCGGCGGTCATGTGGGCGCGGCCGGTGATAAATGGGCGCACGCGTTCGCCGTCCCATTCATAGCGGGCCTGGAATTGGCTGCCGGTGATGCTGGCTTGTACCCATGGCTCACCGGGGCCGAGTTTGCCGTCGGCAGCCAGGCAGGCGAGCTTGGCGCTGGTACCGGTGCCGCAGGGGGAGCGGTCATAGGCCTTGCCGGGGCACATCACGAAGTTGCGGCTGTCGGCATGGGCGTCATCGGCGAACAGTTCGATGTGGTCGATCAGCGCGCCGTCTTCGCCGTGGATGCCCTGGGCTTCAAGGGCCCTGAGCATGGCCCAGGTATAGTCGGTGAGGGCGTCTACGTTGTTCATCTGCAACACCTGGCCGTGCTCGGACACCAGGAAAAACCAGTTGCCGCCCCAGGCGATATCCCCCACCACCGCACCATGGCCGGGCACTTCCACCGCGACCTGTCGGCGATAGCGATAGGCGGGCACGTTGCGCAAGGTCACCGTGCCGTCGGCGTGCAGCGTGGCCGCCACCGGGCCGACCGGCGTGTCGAGGGTGTGCACGCCCGGCTCGATCAGCCCCAGGTAGTGCAACGAGGCAACCAGGCCGATGGTGCCGTGGCCGCACATGCCGAGGTAGCCGGCGTTGTTGAAGAAGATCACACCACAGGTGGCGCCTGGGGTGACCGGCGCGCAATACAGCGCGCCCACCAGAACATCGTTGCCCCGTGGTTCCAGCAGGCAGGCGCGGCGCCATTGATCGTGGTGGGTGCGCAGGTCGTCGAGTTGATCGGCGATCGTGGCGCCCGTCAGTGCGGGAAAGCCGTTGATGACCAGGCGCGTGGGTTCGCCGCCGGTGTGGGAGTCGATTACGTGCAGGCGTTTCATGCAAGGCTCCATCAATGAGTGGCGGCAGAGAGCGGGGTGCTGTGGTGATCGTCAGTGACGGCTTCGCTTTCGTCCTCTTCGCTGTCCAGGCGCACCAGGTGGGCCGGTACGCCGGTGGCGGCGCCCCAGTAGTAAATACCCAGGGCGCAGACCGCCACCGCGACAGTGTCGAACGGGTGGCTGATGAGGCCGGTGCCGCCAAAACTGCCGAGCTTGGAGAGCAGGATGGTCACCGCGTAGAACCCGATCAGCCAGGCCGACGAGCGCACTTGTTGCTTGAGATTCAGGTGCGCGGTGGGCACCCAGCGTGCGCACAGCAGGTACACCACGAACATCAGGATCTGCAGGCCGAGCAGCCAGGACACGGTGCTCCAGCCCGACCAGTACACAATCAGCGCGGCGATGATGAACGACAGCGGGCCCAGTACCGCCATGCCCTTGACCCGGAACGGGCGCGCCAGCTGCGGTGCATTGCGGCGCAGCGCTGCCACGGTGACCGGGGCCACGGCGTAACTCAGAATCAGCGCGGCGGAAACCACATTGATCAGCGCTTCCCAGGACGGGAACGGCAGGGTCCAGAACACCGACAGGCCAAAGGTCAGCCACAAGGCCGGGCGCGGAATGCCGGACTTCTCGTCAATGCGGGTGAAAATCTTGAAGAAGGTGCCGGTCTGCGCCCAGCCATACACCACGCGCGGGGTAGCGTTCATGTAGATATTGCCGCAGCCGCTCGGCGAGATCACCGCATCGGCCACCACCAGGTAGGCCAGCCAGCCCACGCCGAGTGCCAGGGCGATATCGCGATACGGCAGAGCCAGTTCCTTGCTGATCCCGGCCCAGCCATTGGCGAGCATCTCCGTGGGTACGCCACCCAGGAAGGCGGTTTGCAACAGCACGTAGATCGCGGTCGACAGCAGTACCGAGAGGATCAACGCAATCGGAATCGTGCGTTGCGGGTTCTTCACCTCACTGGCCACCGAAATGATCGGCGTCAGCCCCAGGTAGGCAAAGATCACCCCGCCGGCCGACACTGCCATCTCGATGCCCGACAGCCCGAACGGCGCAAAGCCATGCATCTGGAAGTTGGCCGGCTTGAAGAAGGTGAACAACACACCAATCACCAGCAACGGCACGATGAACTTGAACACGCTCACCAGGTTATTGGCGATGGCGAAGGTCTTCACGCTGCGATAATTGAGGATGAAGAACAGACACAGCAGCGCAAATTGCACCAGCCAGCCCAGGGTGGTCGGGTCGCTGGAGCCGGCCTTGGTCAAGCCGGGAAACCACGCCGCCGCGTATTGGCGCGAGGCGACCACTTCAATCGCCACCAGGCTGGAAAATGCGATCAGCGTGATGAAACCCATCAGGTAGCCCAGCAACGGGCCATGGGAATACACCGGGTAACGCACCACGCCACCGGCACGGGGCAGGGCGGCGCCGAGTTCGCAGTACACGATGCCCAACAGCAGCACCGCGAACCCGCCGATGAGCCAGGAGATAATCCCGGCGGGACCGGCGATTGCAGAGACATGACTGGCGGCGAACAACCAACCCGAACCGAAGATGGCCCCCAGCCCGATAAAGGTGAGGTCCATCAGTGACAGCTGTTTCTTGAACTTGCCTTGGCCTGACATAGCGGCGCCTTCTTGTGAGTTATTGGATAGGCATGCAGTGGCGCTATCGTGAACCCGATAAACGGGCGGCGATTGATGTTTTGCGCTGGGATGGATGACGAATTCAGCACAGTTTCTCGCGCTCGACAGCGTCTCGGGCTTGGGGCAACCTGCTTGGCGTCGGGGTCAGAAACGGGCGATGAAGGTCATGGTGCAGAACGTGTTTGCGAGTCTCTTCCAGGGCGATCGGCCCCACAGCATCGAGCAATTGCTGACGGGCGCAGCACAGTTGTTGCCGTTGCTGGATGTGATCCCCAACGCCGCGATTTTCATCAAGGACATCGACGCCCGCTACGTCCTCGCCAACCGCACGCTGGTGCAGCGCTGCGGCCTGCGGCAACTGCAACCGCTGCTGGGCAAGACCAGCGCCGAGGTGTTCCCCGCACAACTGGGGCCGGGTTATACCGAGCAGGACCGGCGTGTGCTGCAACAGGGTTTCGTGCTGGAAGACCAGCTTGAGCTGCATCTGTACGGCAGCCGTGAACCCGGCTGGTGCCTTACCCACAAATGGCCGCTGTATAACGATAGCGGCGTGATCATCGGCCTGGCCGGCATCTCGGTCGACTTGCAATCGGCCAGCGAAACCCACCCCGCCTATCAGCGCCTGGCGGCGGTGGACGAGCACATCCGCGCGCACTTCAACCGGCGTGTCACCCTGGGTGAGCTGACGCGCATCGCCGGGATTTCCGTGGCGCAACTGGAACGCTACTGCAAGCGTGTGTTCCACCTCACCCCCCGGCAAATGATCCAGAAGGTACGGCTGGAGCATGCCCATCGCTTGCTGCATACCGAACTGCCGATTACCGACGTGGCGCTGCAGTGCGGGTACACCGACCACAGTGCGTTTACCCGGCAGTTCAAGGCGTCGACGGGGTTTACGCCCAGGCAGTATCGGCAGGCCACCCAAAGCTTTTTGTAGGCGCGGGCTTGCTTGCGAAAAACTGACAGGCGCCGCGTTCGTTCAGGAAGCACGCGTTACCGTTGACGTTTTTCGCGAGCAAGCTCGCTCCTACCGTTGGATCTGCATCCCGATGCAACGAATCGCCTCGGTCGTCGCTCCTATGCTTACGAGTAACCTTTAACGACCACAGGTATCAGGCTTATGACGGCGGCGGACAACGATCATGTGAATTGGCTGGTGCAACAGTCCATGCTGCACGCGGCGCGTCAGCGGGCCAAGCTCTATTCGGGGCAGGGGCGAATGTGGCAGCAACCCTACGCGCAAACCCGGCCGCGTGACGCTTCAGCCTTGTCATCGGTATGGTTCACGGCGTATCCGGCGTCGATCGTGACCCGCGAAGACGGCACGGTGCTGGAGGCGCTGGGGGACGAAACCTTGTGGCATGCGTTGTCGAAAATCGGTATTCAGGGCATTCACAACGGGCCGCTGAAAAAGTCCGGCGGTTTGTCCGGCACTCGGCACACGCCCACCATCGACGGCAACTTCGACCGCATCAGCTTCGACATCGACCCGCAATTGGGCACCGAGGCGCAGTTGCAGGCGTTGACGCGCATGGCCGCCGCGCACAATGCGGTGATCATCGATGACGTGATCCCATCGCATACCGGCAAGGGTGCGGATTTTCGTCTGGCGGAAATGGCCTATGAGGACTACCCCGGCCTGTTCCACATGGTGGAAATCCGTGAAGAAGACTGGCCGTTGCTGCCGGAAGTCGTCGAGGGCCGCGACGCGCAGAACCTCAGCCCACAGCAGGTGGATGCGCTGCGCGACAAGCACTACATCGTCGGCCAACTGCAGCGCGTGATCTTCTTCGAGCCCGGCGTAAAGGAAACCGATTGGAGCGCCACGCCCGTGGTTCTGGGTGTCGACGGCAAGCCGCGACGCTGGGTGTACCTGCATTACTTCAAGGAAGGGCAACCGTCGCTGAACTGGCTCGATCCGTCATTCGCCGCCCAGCAGATGATCATCGGCGATGCGCTGCACGCCATTGATGTGATGGGCGCCAAGATCCTGCGCCTGGACGCCAACGGCTTCCTCGGCGTGGAGCGCAAGCTCGATGGCAGCGCCTGGTCGGAAAGCCATCCGCTGTCGGTCACCGGCAACCAGTTGCTTGGCGGAGCGATTCGCAAGGCCGGCGGTTTCAGTTTCCAGGAACTCAACCTCACCCTGGATGACATCGCGTCCATGTCCCATGGCGGCGCGGATCTGTCCTATGACTTCATCACCCGGCCGGCTTACCAGCATGCGCTGCTGATGGGCGACGCCGAGTTCCTGCGCCTGATGCTGCGCCAGATGCACAGCCTCGGCATCGATCCTGGCTCGCTGATCCACGCCCTGCAAAACCACGACGAACTGACGCTGGAGCTGGTGCATTTCTGGACGCTGCATGCCCATGACAGCTTTCTGTTCCAGGGCCAGACCTTCCCCGGCAACATCCTGCGCGAACACATCCGCGAGCAGATGTACGAACGCCTGACCGGCGAGCACGCGCCGTATAACCTCAAGTTCGTCACCAACGGCGTGTCTTGCACCACCGCCAGCATCATCACCGCCGCCCTCGGCATTCGCGACCTGGATGCGATCACCGCGGCCGATGTTCAGCAGATCCGCCAGATCCATCTGCTGTTGGTGATGTACAACGCCATGCAACCGGGGGTGTTTGCCTTGTCCGGTTGGGACCTGGTGGGCGCGTTGCCGTTGGCGGCCGAAGAGGTCGAGCATTTGATGGCCGACGGCGACACGCGCTGGATTCATCGCGGCGCCTACGACCTGGTCGACCTCAACCCCGAGGCAGAGCTGTCGGCGGGCCAGATGCCGCGTTCCAGAAGCCTGTACGGCAGTTTGAACAGCCAGTTGCAGGACCCGGACTCATTTGCATCGCAATTGCAGAAGATTCTAGGCGTGCGCCGCGCCTACGATATTGCGGCGAGTCGCCAGATTCTGATCCCGGACGTCGAGCACCCGGGTCTGCTGATCATGGTTCACGAGTTGCCGGCCGGCAAAGGTACGCAGATCACCGCGCTGAACTTCGGCGCCACGCCGATTACTGAAACCCTGCAGTTGCCCAACATCGCACCGGGGCCGGTGGTGGACATCATCAATGAGCGCGTGGAAGGGGATCTGACGGAGGAGGGGACGTTCACGATTACGCTGGATGCCTACGAGGGGCTGGCATTGCGGGTGGTGAGCAGTACGCCGATGTGAACCGAGGGCGGGCGCTGACGAGCCGGGTTGAACGACGGTCAATGTCGTTCAACCCGGCAAGTTTGCAGTCAGGGCAGCGTCAGATGATCAGCGGTGCTTGTTCTTGTGTTTATGCTTGTTGCCTTTGTGTTTCTGGCCGGAGCGGTGATTATCCCCATCATCGGCCAGGTTGTTGCCTACCGCGCCACCGGCTGCGCCACCCAGGCCTGCGCCGATGGCCGAACCGGTGCTGCCGCCCAGGTGATTACCGATGACGGAACCGCCAGCAGCCCCAACCCCGCCGCCCAGCGCCGCTTCCGCTCGATTGCCTTTTCGCGCGCCTACCGCACCGCCGGCTGCGCCACCTACACCCGCGCCGACGGCCGCGCCCGTCGAGCCACCAAGCTGTTGGCCCACCACATTGCCCAGCACGCCGCCTACGCCGCCGCCCAGAGCGGCTGTGCCATCGCCGGCAGCCGAGGCCCCTTGGGAGATCAGGATGCCCAATGCAAGGGCAGGGAGAGTCATTTTCATTTTTTTGTACCTCAAGGGCTGTCTCAGGCGCTCACGGGTTAAAGCACGCCTGGCGTTCAGATTAGAGCACAAGCGGTAACCCCGCAGTTCTCGCAATAGCGATATCACCCGAAAATTTTTTTTCAGCGCCCTTGAATTCTTTTTCAGCGTCCATAAATTTTTGATCACGCGATGCCGAATACGGGTCGCGTACTAAATCACTTGGAGAAACTCAGGAGATTTTAAAATGGCTACTACCCTTTCGTTGGCCCCACTGTTCCGTCAATCGGTGGGCTTTGATCGCTTCAACGACCTGTTCGAGTCGGCGCTTCGCAGCGAGGCTCCGAACTCCTATCCGCCTCATAACGTGGAAAAGCACGGCGATGACGCCTACCGGATTGTCATCGCAGTGGCTGGTTTGACTGAGGAGGACTTGGATATCCAGGTCGAAAGGGGCGTATTGACGGTTTCCGGCGGAAAACGCGAAACCGACGAGAAGGTCGCTTACCTGCACCAAGGTATCGCTCAACGTGCTTTCCGGCTGTCGTTCCGCCTGGCGGACCACATCGAAGTGCGTGGCGCATCCTTGACCAATGGGTTGCTGAGCATCGACCTGCTGCGCGAAGTGCCTGAAGAGGCCAAACCCAAACGCATCACGATCGGTGGCGAGGCGAAGCCTGAGCTGCGTCAGGTAAGTTTGCAGTAACGCAATCGGCGGTAAGAAGGCGCTCTACGGAGCGCCTTTTTTGTAGGCGCAGCACCTTACCGACGAGGTCACTGCCTGCCGGCTCATCCATTTTGAACTGCCGACGCCGCAGGTTGCCGAAAATGTTACTACCTGAGAGGACACAGCCATGGCCGAAGAAAAACGCGAAGCACCCGAACAGCAAACGCCGGCGCACTCTACCGAGGAAGAGCGTGAGCGACTGAAGGATTTCAACAAGGACGGCATTCCGCCCGGCGCTTGCTGACCCATGCGTTGACCACCCATGCAGCGGCGCGTGATGCGCCGCAGCCTGGGCGCGGCAAGTACGCAGTAAAAATGATAAGGGCCTGCTCAGGTTCCCTTCTGGATCTTTGCGTATTTATCTAGCGCTTGAGCACTTATTCCTTCTCTAGGCTGGTTGTTTCCCCTGTCGCCTGTGAAGGAAACGCCCATGCCCGAAAACAATCCGCTGCTGCTGCCGTATGATCTGCCGCCGTTCTGCGACATTCACGCACACCACCTGGTGCCCGCCATTGAACAGGTCATCAGCGAAAGTCGCAGTGCAGTGGCCACGATTATCGCCAGTCAGGCCGCCTTCCCAACCTGGGATGACCTGGTGCTGGCCATGGATGAAGTGCAGGCACGCCTGGATGAAGTCCTGTCTATCATCGAGCTGCTGAGCTCCACTGACCAAGGCCCGACCTGGCAGCAGCAATCGCTGCACAGTCGCGAGCTGGCGCTGCAGTACAAAGCGGAGTTGGCGTCGAACAACGACCTGTATCAGCTCTACCGGCAGTTGGCCAATAGCCCGATCGCGGCCCTTTACGACGAGCAACGCCAGTGCGTACTGCACAAAATACTGTGCAATTTCCACTTGGCCGGCGTCGAGCTGTGCCCCGACAAGCAGTTGCAACTCAACGCGTTGAACCTGGAAATCGGCCAGTGGAGCCAAGAGTTCCTCGACCGCGTGGCCGATTCCAACCGCGCCTGGCGCAAGCACATCACCGATAAGTCGCTGCTGAGCGGACTGACTCACGCCACCCAGGCACGCATGCGAGCCGCCGCTCATGCCGCAGGCCTGGAGGGCTGGTTGTTGAGCCTTTGCGAGCAGTCCTTTCGTGAGGTCATGACCCATGCCGATCATCGAGCCTTGCGCGAAGAAGTGATGCTGGCTTACTACAGCCGCGCCGCAGGCTCCGGCCCAGATGACCTGACATTCGACAATGAACCGGTCCTGACGCTGTTGCTCGACAGTCGTCATCAAAAGGCGCAGCTGCTGGGCTATTCCGATTTTGCACAGCTGGCGCTCGTGGAGCAGATGGCTCAAACGCCGGAGCAGGTCACCGCCTTTTTGCACCGGCAGCTTGACCTGGCGCGCACGACGTTTTCCCGTGAGCTGCAACAACGTCAGCATTACGCCGCGCAACACGGTATTGACGCTCTGGAGCCTTGGGACCACGACTATTTCGCGGAAAAAATTCGCCAGGATCTGGCCGGCGTCTCCCAGGAGGTCGTGCGCGAGTACTTTCCGCTGGAAACGGTTTTGCAACGCCTGTGCACGTTCATCCAGACACTGTTCGGCGTGGACCTGATCGAACAGACCACGGTCGATGCCTGGCACCCGGACGTGCGGGTATTTGCAGTAAGCGAGTATGGCGAGCCGATCGGATATTTATTCATTGACCCTTATCACCGCGAAGGCGGGGCAGGGCACGGCGCTACGGCTACCCTGCGCAATCACCGGATTACTGCCGAGGGGCGACCACGACGGCCCATCGCCGTGCTGAAACTGCAGTTGCCGCGCCCTGCAAAGACTCAACCGTGCCTGCTCGATCATCTGCAATTGCGCGTCCTGTTGCACGAGTTCGGTCACTGCCTGCAGCACGTGTTGACGGCCGCTCCGTACCGGTCGATCTCGGGAATTGAGCAGCTCAGCACGGACGCCGCGGAATTCGTCAGCCAGGTGCTGGAGCAGTTCTGCTTTGCTGCGTCGTTCCTGGTCTCGGTATCGGGCCATTTCCAGACCGGCCAACCGCTGCCTGAGGACATGGCCAACAGAATAAACCGCTTCATTCACACCCAGACCAGCCAGGAAACCGCCAGGGTGCTGCTCACCAGCCTCGTTGACTTTGAACTTCACCGTACCTATGGCGACGGCCGTACACCCCATGAGGTTTTTATCAGTGCCAACGCCGAGATCGGCTATTTGCAGTGGCCCCAGGGCGTGCGCCCGCTCAATAGCCATGAACAATGGGTCGGCGGCTATGGGGCCAAAACCTATTCTTACGTCTGGGCCCGTGTGTTGGCCAAACAGGCATTTGAACGATTCGAGCGTGATGGTCTGTTCAATGCGGATACCGGACGGGCATTTCGTGAAACGTTTCTTACGCCGGGAGACACCCGTACGCTGATGAAAGCGCTGGAGCTATTCCGGGGTGAGGGCGATCCATGTGCCGGGCATTCCAGCGGCGCATGACGAGCCGCAGGTTGAAGGGCTCATCGCCCAGGGCAGACCGTTGGGCATGAGACGCTGATGCATATGTAATGCCGGGCCTTAAGTCGGCGATGACAGAGTGTTGCTCCCCGTTCGTTCGTGGCTGTTTACCGACGGCCACGCCAGCAAGGAGAGCAATCAATGGCCACTGACAGCCAAGCGTATTTTTTCACTGAACCCCGGACCGATCGCACGCAACTGAGCGAACGCCAGCGCGCACGCAACTTTACCCTCAAGGACCTGGACTGGTTAGACACCCTCTATCTGCCGACCGACGATTTGCGGCGGGCGCAGAAAGCGCCGATGCACGTTCAGACCGTTCGGTTGAGCGTGCCCGGCCAGCAGGCGATTGAGCTGGCGGGCGCATTCGTCATGAGCCCCGCGCCTGAAGGTGGGGTTTTTCTTTACACCCCCGCAGGCGGCCTGGAAAAGCTGCAAGACGATCAAGCACTCAAGGCGCGGCTGGGCACCTGGCTGAAGGATCCGGGACAGCGCCCTGCATTGCTGGATTACCTGTCCGTCTCGCAGCGAGCCCTGCTGACGCCTGCGTCGGTCCCGTCCTTGACCCTGCACACCGTGGCCGGAGGGGTGTTTGAGGCACAACAAAATACCCTCTCCAATAATCTGCTGGAAAACGCCCGCCTGATGCGTGAGCAACTGCTCAAACTGCCTGTTTTCACGGCGCTGCTGGATAAGTACCTGGCAACTGAACTGGCCGAATCTTTTGCCGGCGTCGACCCGCGAACGATCCAGGTACAGAGTTATGTCGTCGATACGTCCGGCCATTCAAGCGGCACAGACACACCCGCGCCCCGGCACGTTGCGACGCGCTCTCTGAACGAAACCCTACTCAGGTATTTCATCACCAACGGTTGGCCGGCGGGTGAAACCCGACGCTATGTCAACCCCGAGCACATCGCCGATCCGCCGCAATCCAGTCAGCAGGCTGATGAGCAGTTGCGTTGGGAGCTGTCCGTCCAGGGGCTGGCCCAGGGGTTGAAAACCTACGTCAAGCAACAGGCCGAGGCGTTTTGGGCGGTGTCGACGTCTGTGGGGCTTACCCGTCTGCAGCTTTTCACCCACGCCATGAGCCAGGCCTTTATCACGGTGTTACTGGACCAACAACAGCAATCCAAAATCACTGGCGAGCAACGTCTGCAACTCCAGGCCTTGCCGCTCAAGACCGAACCCGTCGCGACAGCGTCTCCTGGGTTGATACAGGTTGAAAAAGCAATGCTGGAAGGGCCTGACCAATCTTCTGCGGAGCTGGCCGGCGCGTTGATCATCAGAGGCAACCAAGCTGCAAACGACTCGGCCTGTCTGCTCTACAGCAGCGGCCACCACAGCCTGCAAGTATTTACCGAGCTGGACGCCCTGAAAAACCACCTTCTCGACAGCCTCAACCCCCGCCAGTATCCAGATGCCTGGAGGAAGCATTTGTCCATGGCGCAACGCTATAGCGAAGCCGATTTGCAGGCCCGCACTGTCACCCACATGCCCGTCACGGGGGGAGTTTTCCGCACCATCATGGAGGGCATCATCGAAAAGCAAGGCCAAAACCTTGAATACGCGCTTGAACAGTACCGGCTGAGCGGCGGCACGATGAACCTCGACGCGCTGGTCGATCATGTGCTGGATGTGCGCGCCATGATTGATCCACAATTGTCGGCCCTCGACCCGATGGGACGCTGGAGCACCCAGTTGGCGAGCACCTGGACAGCGTCCGCGACAAAGCCCGAGATCCCGCCCACGCTTTTGGCGAAGCGCCTTGCCCTGCATTCGCTCGACAACGTGATTGCCGAAATCGAACGAGGTATAGCGTCGCGCCCCTCGCTGGAGCGCTCAGCCACCACCTATCTCAACACCCGACTGCGCACGCCCAAGCAGCGACACCTGCATGCTTCATGTCTGGCGGTGCATCGTTACAGCAGCCCCTCGGCTGCCGGCGGGAAACCTCGACTTTTGTCATCCATCAGCATGGTCGAGTATTTCCTGGCCCGTGTGTGTGGCGAAGTGGCCGCACTCACGGACTCGCCGGACACACACATCTACGCAACGGCGCCTGACAAACCTGCGACCAAGACCTCGGACCTGGATGTCACCACGTTCAGTGACCTGATCGAGAACGCCATCGCCGACTTTACGCCGTACCTGCGCAGAACCCACAACCTGTACCCCAATATGCTGCCCTTGTTGAGAAAGGCCATGGAGATGGGCTTGACGGGGGAGGTGCAAGTCAGGCTTTGGAACGACGCGTTGTTGCCCCTCGATTACGAGGTGCTGTTGGCGGTAATGGGCATGTACGCCAGGGATCTGCGCCGCAGTGTCAACGGGTTCCGTCCCGACGCCTTTTGCCTGAGTGTCACCCCGGCAGAAGAAGATACCCCGCATGTGCTCACTCACTGTTTTGTGGTGACCGAACGCGGCGGGCTTGACCCTTTATATTCGGGTCGCAGCCTGCTCTGGACCCCGGCGTTGGGCTTGGAGAGCTTCCACTCATTGAACGCCTTGAAAGCGCAGGTGAATCGACGCCTCGCAGCCCCGGACGAACGATTGGTGTTCCTGGAACATCTGCCGCAACCGGACTGGCATGCGCACCCGACCTATGTGCTCAGCTCGTTGGAGCTGATCGAAGCCAACCTTGTCGAGCACCTGCAGCAGAGCGTTGCGCAGCAAAAAGAGCGTGAACTGGAGGCCATGCTGTCGATGCAGTTGTCGGTCCAGCAGTTGCGTAACCTCTGGCAGGTTCAGATCACGCAGAACCTGGCGCCCACCAATCTGCAACGCGCCAGGGACATGGTTCAGAGCATGATTGTGCAGCATGGCCTGCAATGGTTTGGCCAGGCCGGCGCGGTCGATCAGCAGCTCTATATCGAACTGCTGGAGCAGTACCGAAACAACGTCATCGACAATCAGGATTACCTGCACGAGGTCGACTCGCTGGTCGAGTTTACGCGCAAGAAGCTCGGCGGCTTGCTCAAGGACCTGGATGAGCAAAATCCTGTCACCCCTGATGAAATCGAAGTCGGGCTCCCGGCACAAGGCAGCCTGCCGGCGCGTAACCAGACGCTGCTGGACTATGCCCTGAGTCATCAGTCGTACTGGCAGGATGAGGTGCCTTTGTTCGCCAGCACCGGCGCCACGCCATTGCCGGCCACGATGGATGCACAGACGCTGACAACCCGTATACAGGCGCTGAACATCAGCGCGGCTTATCAAGCTTACGTCAGATCGATACTTGGCTCCGCCAGCCCGACCTTCACCCAGCGCTATACGCGATGGGCCAAGCAACTGCCCTGGCAACTGATGCAATACGCTCACACCCAGACGTTGCAAGGCCAGCTTTCACCTGCGGCGTTCGGGTTGATTCAACAGATCATGGATATGCCGGATGCCACCGCTCGCACGAGCGTGGAAGGCACCAACGCGGTGATCTGCCCTCTGGAACTGGTAGTCGGTGCCGGCAAGAAAACACTCAAAGTGCCTGGCGCCTATCTGATCGGCTACGGCTCGGGCGACGAGACGCTGCACGTTCTCTACGCGCCCTATAGCCCGGAGCATACGCTCAAGGAATATGCCGACGAGGCCGAACTGCTCACTGAGCTGACGTCATCGGGAGCCTTGCACCGTTGGGTTTTACAGGTGGTCGGGACACAAGACCAAGCGGCGATCACTAGCCTTTTGGGACAACCGCCAGGCAGCACGGGCGTGCAGCTTGCCCACGTCCCGATTGACGCGCCCCTGTTCAAGCAGTTGTACAACGACAACGCCGAGCTGCTGGTAACCCTGCTGGGTTGCCAGAAAAAAGCCGACGCACAAGCCACCTGGGCGACGGTAAAAGCGGTGTTCTCGGAGGGCGTGCAAGAAGCCATTACGTTTTTTGCCGGCAAACTGGCGTATCCCCTGGTGGTCTGGCAAAGCTATCAACTGTTCAGCGCTTCCGCCGAGGAGCTGCAAAGCCACCAGTGGCACGACGCATTGGGGCACTTTATCGGCGGGGTCGCCCGGTTGGCTGGCCTGCGTCGCTCCCTGGCGGCAGCACCGGAGCCGAGCCCGGCGCCTCCCACGGCAACGACTTCCGTGGTGTCGTGGCCCGCGCTCGACATTACCGCAAGGTCGCGCACCCAACTTCAACGTTTTGAAACCCTCGAACCGACCCTGGCCAGCCTGACTCCGGACACCGCGCATCACCTTTACCGGACCTCTCGGAACGACACCTACGCGGCCGTGGCCGGCAAGGTGTTTCAGGTCATCGAGCAGGGAGGAGGGTGGCGTATCACCGGCGCTGGTGAAGTCGGCCCTCAGATACACCGCAACACCCGACAGCAGTGGATGATCAGCAGCAGCGACCCCTTGTTGACGGGCCGACGAGCTCTGGCACGGCTGACCAATCGCTTCTACTCCGAGCCCTTTGCGCGGCCTTCCATGAATATATTGGCCAGCGGCATGCGCGAAATTCGAGCGCTTTACGCTCAAGAGTCGTTGATGATCACCGAAGCGCTGGCATTGGCGACGTTCTATACCCGCAATGCCCAGGAAAATTTGCGCCTGCTCGCACGCTCGCCTCTCGGCGCGCCTGAGGTCGTCAGTCGAATCAAGGTGTTTTTTGGCTTGCATAAGCTTGAAATCGAGCACCTGAACAAGATGCAGGAGGTCGTGGACAAGGTGTGCAGCGCGCTGATGGACCCGTCGCTGAGCTCCCCGAACTCAACGCGATTTGTGATTGGTCGCTCACGTGTGCCGACACTCGCGGGCACGTACAAGGTGATGGCCTTTACGATCATCCCCGACCCCCATCAACTGCTGTATCTGACTGAGGCCTTTTTCAGCCCAGGCCTGCAATACACTCAGCTGTTGATAAAACCCTTCTATGTCAATGTGCACGCTCGGGCGACCACGCTCATTCACGAACTCACTCATCATGTCTGCGCGACACTGGATTTGGCCTATGTCCTGTCCACCCATCCCTTTGCCGACCTGATCGATCCCCGTACCCCGAAAGGCAATAACACTAGAACTGCGCTGGAAAACCGCCACCTTCTGAAGCTGTCGCTCAATACTCCGGTCCGCGAGTTGTTCCAGGTTGTCGACATCGCTACGGGCCTCAAGACAGACCCGGCCATGGGCACCTCGACGGAGCCTTTACTCACCAGGCTACTCACAGTCACAGGTGCCCAAACCCTCAACGATGCCCGGCAGGTATTTCGCACTGACCCCCTTAAACGGGTACTCACCGTGCTCAACAACGCCGACTCCGTCGCCTACCTGATTACACAGTTGGGGCGTCGAAAAGAGATACCTGTCGAGCAACCCGGTGACGAGCGTTGATCGAGGGGCGCTGTTGCTCAGGGCTTATGTCGCATTGAGCTAAAGGCCTTGGCTTATCCGCCCCGGCCTTTTCGCCATTGCTGTCTATGCGGCGTGGTCGATCACCCCCAGCGAGGCATGGGTTTTCTCGCGCAGCCACTGCTGGCGCTGATCACCCAGCCGGTTAAGCACCCGGTTGTACAGCTCATCGCTCATGGGCTGGCCGTTCAGCACTTGCTCCTGGGGCAGGTCCAGCTGATCGGCGAGGGTTTTCAGTGACGCGTGTTTATCCGCCAACGCGGCCTCTCCAAGGTGTTGCGCCTGTGAGAAGGCCAGTTGTTTGCTCTGCAACTGGTCAAGCAACAGAAAGCGCTCGTCGATGTCCTGCCCTTTTTGTGCGTATTCCTCGGCATAGCGCTCCTTGAGAAAGCTTTCCCAGTAGGGTTCGAGCAGCATCTGGTCCACCAGCCCGTCACCTTCGCTGAGTTCGAGGACGGCGTCGTGCGCTTGCTTGATGGAGGCATCGTCGACGTTGGCGGTGTCGCGGTACAGCATGTACTCACTGACCCAGGGCAAATCCAGTTGACGGGCCAGGCGCGTCTGGTAAGCCAGGTAAACCTCCACTTCATCAACGGTGCCCGGCACACCGCCTTCCATCTGCGAGTTGAAACGCAAACCCAGTCCGCCTTCTTCGGTGGGTTTGATGCGATGGGCGATGTCGGCGCGCGCAACGTTGTTCAGCAGCTTCAGGCGTGCGCCACCCCTGGCCAGTCTCACCAGTCGCGCTTCGCGCTCGGCAAGGTTTCTGCTGTAGCGTCGCGCGCGAGTGACTTCCACTTCAATGCCCATCTGGTTGAAGATCTGCCTGCCCGCATCCGGGCACAGGCCTGGAAAGTTCGCAATCGTGAACAGTTTTTGGCGCAGCTCGGCGTCTTCAACCATGGTCGACAGCATGGTCCTGACTTGCGTGCGCAAGTAAGTGAGGTTGTTTTCATAGGCGAGCAGATCGGCGGGGTCTTGAAAAAAGTCAGGCGGTTCCAGCGCGTGGATCACTTCAAAGAAGCCTTGGGAGCCGGGCTCATTTTCCAGGTCATCCCAGTGGGTTCGGTAGACATTGCCAGTGGTTTCACCCAGGTCTTCAACCCAGAAATCGCTGTCGCCCATGGGCTCGTAGGTGCGCATGGGGTCCAGCCCCACAGACTCTCGATACACCTCGAAGAGGTCGCGGTAATCGGCGCTCAGGCGTGTGCGGTCGAGGCGGGTGAGGGCGATCACCTCGGCGTGCTCCGAGCCCATGGGCACATCCGGCAAATGGGTGATGGGGTTGCCGTGCAGTTCCAGAATGAAATTCTCATCGCGTGCCTGGGCAAACAGCCCGACCGGCCATTCGCTGATCCTGGTATTGCCCAGTTGCAGGATGTGCAGGTCGGGCATCAGGCTGATATCCGGCGGCAAGCCCAATGGGTTGTCGGCCAGCGTGACCCGGCGCAGACGCGACATCGTGCGCAAGCGGCTGACCGCGTCCGCGTCGAGAACGATGCGGTTGTTGGACAGGTTCAGCTCCTCCAGTGAACGCATCTGCGTGATAGCGGGCGGCAGGGTTTCCAGTAGATTGCCTTCCAGGTGCAATCGCAGCAGGTTGGGGAAGTGCTTCAGAAAAGAGGTGCGGTCAGAGGAGAAATCACAGTCGTTCATGTACAGACGGGTGACGTGCTTCAGGGGGACCGGCAGGTCGGGCAGCGAATCCGGCCTTGGCAGTTCGGACAACCTCAAGTGCACCGCGCCGCGTCGGGCGCTGAACGGGTCGTGCTGGCGGGTATAGCCGGCGCGCCAGGTTTCCAGCAGTTTGTCGGCATACGCGGTTCGTTGGCGCCGGGTGACGGCTTCGAGGCGACTGCCTTTGGGCCAGCGCGAGCGTGCTCTTACGTAAGTGTCCAGGGCCTTGGAAAGCGCTTTGCCTTCGGTTTCGATGGCCTCCAGCACTTGCCGCCCTTCGGCGGTTTGCGACGCGCGGGCAAAACGCCGCGCGCCCTCGCCAGTCATGTCGGGCAACACGGTCTTGATCCGCCGCTGCAAGCTTTCGAAGGTACTTTCAGCGGGCCCGGCGCTGCCCAGGCGGCTCATGAAACCACCCCTCAGCAGGGTCACGGTTTCGGTCGCAGCCTGTTGAGGAATGGGCGGGTCAGCCAGGACCTCACGCCGGGTGGCAGGCTCGACGGCCTTGTCGATCACCCAACGGCGCAGGCTTGCAGCGTCGCTGAACGATGCAGCTGAGGGCAGGCAGCGCAGGGTTGCGGTGTAGAAGTCCGAGGGGCCGTGCAGCTTATTGCCTTCCAGATCGAACACGCGGTACTGCGCATTTTTATCGCGCACCAGCACGCGCACAGTGGGCGCGTCCGACACGCCGGTGGCGCTGCGAACATCGTTGAACAGCGTACCTTCACGCACTTCTATGCGCAGGCCGGCCATGGCATCGCTGTAAAGCAGCAGGGTGTTGAGGATCAGACGTTCGGCTTTTGGCGATAGCGTCAGGTCGTGGTGCAACTGTTCAAACAGGTGCGTGGTGGTGACTTCGAAATCCACTTCGCGCAGGTTATTTTTCACTTCCAGCGGCAGCCGCTTCTCGTCGCTCATCACCTTCAACTCACGCTGCCGGGCGTGGCGCAGCAATTGCCGGGCGATGCTCAGCGGCAGGTCGGGGTATTGGGTGCGCAGCAACAGCACGTCGGGGTCGTTGGTCAGTTGCTGCTTCCAGTCCATGTTCTGGATGACCGCTTCGGTATGCAGTTCAACGTAGCTGGCCAGCCGGTCGCGCAACGCCTGTGGCTGTTGCTCACTGCTGACGCTGCCGCCGAGCAGGGTGTCGATTTGTGGTTGATCGAGAAAGGCCAGAACTTTTTCCGGGAGCTGGCCCGACATCACCTCCCCGGTGCTCAGGCTCAGCACATCGTCGCCTTGGGCCGAACGGCTGCCGTAGCGATGAACCACGCCGGTGCGGTCAGCGTTCAGGTAAACCTGCAGGGCCTTGTCCTTTGGCCAGCCTTTGAGCTCGGTGACCATCTGCTCGAACCAATAGGATGCCGGGTCCAGCGGTCGGCCGTTGCGTATGTTGTCGATATCGGCCTTCAGACGTTTGGCGCTCTTGAAGCGGTTCAAGGTGTCGGTCAACAGCGGGGGAGCGGGTTCATTGTTGACATACATGTGGCGCACGGCGCCGTGGTCAACCGCGCTGATGACGCGGATCTGTTCCAGCTCGCTGTCACTCAGGCCCCGGGTCTGTGGGCCCAGGCGTCGCATCAGGCGGGCGTCGTCCCAGCTACGTGGCGTTTCGTGTTCCAGCACACAGGCGCCGCTGCCGTTGAGCCTGGCCTGTGGCCGGTAAGCGTCGGCGCGTTCGGGATGGACCAGATAATGTTCGTCCGTGATCCGATCCTGCTCGATCTGGTACTGCTGGTCTTCGACCTGCACGATCTGTTTGCCTTGATGGTGGTGGCGGCCCGCTTCATCGGGCGTCACGTCCGCAGGCAGCTCCAGGTTCTGATGTTGGTAAGGCGTGGGGTCGGGGTTCCACAGGCGGGTTTCGCCATTGGCCAGCACCACCGGTTTCAAGCCGTCGACAAAGGCCGACAACTTCACCTTGGCGACCTCGACAATTTTCCCGCCGCGCTCGAACAGCAGTCCCTGCACCACGTTTTGCACCGCCGACAGCAAGTGTTCCTGAGCCTCGATACGATTGCCTTGCGCCCAGTCGACGATGCCTTCAAAGACGTCGTTGGCCAGTTGATAAGCGGTGTAGGCCAGCATCAGTTCGCCCAGCACCGGTACAAACGGGGTAGCCACCAGCAACGCGGCATTGAACACATCGGAGAGCATTTTTTCCAGGTTGTCCCACCAGGCCCAGCGCGCCATGCGGTCGGCATACGCGGTGCTGATGGCAATTTCCCGGGAATCATTGACGATCTTGTTGAATTTCACCCGGTACAGGTATTGCCAGATGTCGTCGCACACCGGCGTGCAGGAGCGGCTTTGCGTATCGTCTTCCACGGCTTGCAGGCGCCATTGCAGGTTGGGCGCGTCGACGGGCTTCTGTGTCCATGTCGGGCCTTCCACCGCAGGCCTGGGCTCCCGGCGCCATTCATACAAACGTTGCTTGAGCACGGCAAGAAACCGACCGCGCTGGTCATGGGCGATGAACTGGCTGATGAACTGCGGGTAGCTCCCCGGAACCGTGTCGTCCGGATCTGCGGTAGCGCGCAGCCGTTGCGCGAACTCGGTCGCAAAGGCGCCGAATGCGGGGTATTCCTTGAGGGGGTGTTCGGGGTCGTCGGGGATATACACCAGCACCCGGCCGTCGCCGAACGGCAACGCGTCTTGCGGCGCAATCACCAGCACGCCCATGAGCCTCGTCTCCAGGATATCCAGGGTATGCAACTGCAGGGTTAAACCACCCAGCCGCAAACCTGGCGCGTCGCGCAGTAACCGTTGAATGAATGCGTAGGCATCCGCGGCAATGTGATGATTGATCAACGCCAAGTGAGCAGCGCTGTTGAGGGCGGCCTTTTGCTGGGTGATTACCTTGTGGCGCAGTGAAGCGGCGAGGTGAGCGTCATCGAAACCCAGCGTGGCACGTACCTGTTGTTGATAGCGGGCGCCGATATCCAGGGTTCGACACAACTTTTTGAACGTGTCGGCGGTGAGTTTCTCGTGTGTCTGGCCGTGGATAAACGTGAGTATGTCTTGTTGTCCGCTCTTGTCTGCAGCCGATAAAAAGGCGTAGTCGCTGATCGTTTCCGAGGCCGAAAAGTTATGCAGGGCGGCGTCGAGCAGGGAAACGGTGCGGCTTTTGACTCCGGATTTTCCTTCGACTACCCACCACGGCAGGTCGGCGGGCGCGTACAGCCGCAGGAAGGTCTGACGCACATCGATATCGCCATAGGCCTTCAGGGCCTTTTTCAGCAAAGGTTCGGCAAAGGCGCGAATGTCGTTCAGGTGGCCGAGTTTTTTATCGAGGGCGTTTTGCGCCGTCCAGTGCGCACCGAGTGCCTGTTTCAGGGCGCTGCGTTGTGCCGTGGTGGGCTCCTTGTGGTGGCCCGCACGTTCGGGGTTGAGCGAGGTGAGTGCCGCGACGCGTGGCAGGGAAGTGTTGCTCAACCACGGCGGGATTTTTTCTTTGATGAACAGGTGATGGGTACCGGGATTTTCGGCCGGAGCACGTGTCGGAGTTGCCATGAACGGGTGACCTTTAAATGATCTTTGGTCCTTTGATTATGTAAGCGGCTCGGGGGATTAAAAGCGCGAAATATAGGTGGAAAACCCGCGTAAGTACGCGGGTTGAACCCAGTAATCAGAACTGAAAAACAACTAAGTACTGCCCCTCGGGCGAGAGGCATGAGTGGGGTTATACACGGTGACTCGTATCTGATCCGTAGAGAATTGATCGAGGCCGGATACCTGAAGAAATAGGCTTCAGGGTTTTTAGCTATAGCCGAAACTGATTGACCATGCGGTTCAGTTCAACCGCTAGCTTCGAAAGTTCCGAAGTGGCGAGCGCAGTCTGGTTGGATCCGTCAGCCGCCTGGCTCGACAAATCGCGGATACTGACCAGGCTTCGATCCACTTCCCGGGCCACTTGAGCTTGCTCCTCGGAGGCGGTGGCAATCAGCACGTTGCGCTCTGTGATGTCGTCGATGGTTTCGGTAATTTCCACCAATGCCGACCCAGCACCACGCGCGGTATCGAGTGTTTTTTGCGCTTGGGTGTTGGTATTGCTCATCGCAGAAACAGCGGCTCCAGTGCCTTTTTGAATGGACGTGATCATCTGTTCGATCTCGCTGGTAGACGTTTGGGTTCTATGCGCGAGCGCTCGAACTTCATCTGCGACCACCGCGAACCCGCGGCCGGCTTCTCCTGCCCGGGCGGCTTCGATCGCAGCGTTGAGGGCGAGCAAATTAGTCTGTTCGGCGATGGCCCTGATGACGTCCAGCACCTTGCTGATGTCGGTAGCCATCACTGCGAGCCCTTGCACCTCATTGGACGCGTCTCCCACGCTTGAGACCATCAGGCTAATCGCTTCGACGGTTTCATCCACCCGTGCGCGGCCGGCTATAGCCGCCGAATTGGACCGTGTAGCGGCCTCGGATGCGGCCGAGGCATTTCGAGCGACTTCTTCAACTGCTGCGCTCATCTCGGTAACAGCCGTAGCGGCCATTTCCACTTCGTGGCTCTGTTGCTGCATGCCGGTATTCGCGTTTTCAGTTACGGCATGCATTTGCTCGGAGGTGGATGCCAGTTGGTTGGATGAGTCGGATATGGAAAGGAGCGTTGTACGCAAGTTAGCCTGCATCGCTTTCAAAGCCTGCATCAGCCGCGCTACCTCATCGGTGCCTTGCACATCGATCACTTCGCTAAGGTCGTTTTTCGCGATCCGCTCAGCGATGGCCAAAGACCGATTCACCGGGGTGGTGAGGCTTCGGGTATACATAAAGGCCAAAATGATCGCAGCCAGCGTACTCGTCAGAATGAAACCGCCGACGATCAGTTTGCTTTGGTCATAAATACGCGTCGCCTCTTTGCCGGCGTTCATTGCTTTATTGTTATTGAGTTCGATCAGGTTCTGGAGAACGGTGTTTACGCCATCCGCCCCAGATTTCATGACCTCGCTGGACAGCTTGACGGCATCCTCGAATTTTCCGGCGCTTGTAAGGACCAGGTATTGATCCTGGACGCCCTCGTAGGTGCTGTAATCTTTCGCCAACTCCACGATCAGCTGTTTGCCCTTATCAGTCACGATGAGCGGTTGGAGTTTCTGAATAAGTTCTTCAAAACTTCCGCGCGATTTCTGTACCTCTACGAGCGCTTGAGCTCTGCGCTCAGCAGGCTCAATAGGGTTACGCAACCTCGAATTATTATTTCGAATGCTTAAAAACTCGCGGTCCATCTTGGCGAGTATCGAAATGCTGGGCACTACGTTGTTCTCTACAAACTTCTCAGCGTCGTTCAAGCTTGATGCCTGGATGAGAGCTACCACCCCCAACCCGATGATCATCAAGCAAAAAAAACCAAAACTAAGTGCAGAGCGTGGGGCGATATTGAGTTTTCGCAGGATCATGGTGATACCTCATCGTGAGCCCACTTTATCGGCAGCAGATTGAGCGGCAACAGCCCGTCCATCGGATGCAACACATGCGCCGTAACCGTCTTGCCAGGTATCTCCCCCAGGTACTGGCCTGCTTTCCGGTAAAAAGGTGACAGATTTATTTAATTATTATCTCTGAAAAGTGAATCTTTCCTCGCTCTAGTCGTGTAGCCCTCTATAGTTATAAACTGTCATTCTAAAAAACCATTAAATAATTGTGTGCGTTATGACGATGCCGTTATCGGTGCTGATTTTATAAACTTTTACCTGTCCGCTGTAGTTGGCAACGTTTGGGTGGCAGACTTTAATTTCTTTGTTCAACTCTGGTTCGAAGAACTCAATCCCGGCACAGCTTCTTCTGCCGCCAAAGGATTCATTATAGGTCGCCGTATAGCTGCTTTGGACGCCATTGGCGAGGTAAACCGAAAGTGAAAATGGAATGCTTAATATAGCCATGCATACCATAAAAGATGCAGCCGGAATGCTGATAATAACTTTTATATTTTTGGCGGTGTCATTGGGCGTAAGGTGTGTTTTGAAAATGAATATGCCCAGCGAGATTATGATCGCCAGCACTGATGAGGCGATGAGGTAGCTGCGTTGTAAGTCTGGTTTGAAGAAGGTTTTGGAGTAAACGTAATGATGCCAGGTAAAGATCAAGGAAACGATGAGCAAACCTCCAAAAATCACTGGCAGCAAATATCCATATGAATTCTTTTTCAATTTGGCTTCCTGAGTTCTACCCTGAATTCTTGATTATAGGCCTCGCCATTGCATGCAACCAAGGGCTGAGGCTCACCCACGGAGTTCGCCATTGTGTTGGGCATGTTCATAGCCGCAACGAAGTCGTAGATGCCTGAAAGTCTTCTGCACCTGGTCAGGCTCTCCAGCCATCAAACTAACCTGGTTGGCGCTGGATTTGGGAAGTGTGTTTCGGCAGGACGCGGGGGAGGGGATTGCGGAACAGGCCACAGAATTGCGCAGCAAAAAAAGTAAGGGCCTGCTCAGGTTTCCCTGGCAAGCCCTTGATATCGATGGTGCCCGAACCCGGAATCGAACCGGGACGCCCTTACGAGCGGGGGATTTTAAGTCCGCAAGGTATTCTTTTAAATACAACAAGTTAGCGTCTATTCTGCACCGCTACGAGTAGTTTTTACCTCGCTTGCAGCCCTTTGTTTTCAAGGGGGTTAAAACTTTTGCGGTGCAGAATTCACTTGGTGGGCGTGACCTTTTTGCCGATCCTCTTACGGATGTAGTTCTCCGTCATGACGACGGTTGTGTGCCCGAGTTGGTCGCGAGCCTGCAGGATGTCACCGCTGGATTCTGCCTTGTCGGTACCGGCTTTGGCGCGCAGATCGCGCATCTGAAAGTCTCCTTTCTCTACGCCGGCCGCCTCACGGGCCGCGTCAAACCTCCCTCGCAACATGCTGCTGGTCATAGGCTGTCCGTTATCCATAACGATGAGCCTACTTGTCCGTATCTTGTGCCCGTCCTTCCTGGCCATGATTCGATCGATAACAACCTTCAGCTCGCCCGTTATTTCAATCCTCCTTTTTGCATTCGTCTTGCCTTGCTTCACGGCCAGCCGATTGTCACGGATGTCTCGCTCATCCATTTTTAGCGTGTCCGCGATCCGTTGGCCGGTCAGATAGAACAGATCAAGCGCATCCCGTAGGGGCTGTTCGGCGTGCTGGTACACCAGGGCGAACATCTCGTCCTCAATATATTGATCGCGGCCTGACTCTTTGTGCCCCTTAACGCCGGCGCACGGGTTGGCCAGCGACGTGTAACCACTGCTCCGGGCGAAGTTCCAGATAGCGCTGAGCAAAGCTTTCTCGCGATTGGCGCGTACCGGCGCTGTTTTGCCGCGCTGCCGCAGGTATTGGACAACGTGCTGTGGCTCGATCGCTTCCAGCGGTGCCGGCGGATCGTCGAAGAACTTCAGCAACTGCTTCAACTCTCTGGCGTTATCCTTTTGGGTGGCTAATCCCTTGGTGGGCACCACCTCGAGCATGTAGATGTTTGCGACGTAGGCAAAGGTGAGTACGTCCTGTACCAGGGCCGAGGACGCGCGGCTCTTCTCGAGCTTCGCGTACTCAACGATAGCCATTCCATAATCGCTGCCCAGGGCGATCTCTTTTCTGGGCGTGCCCCCGAGGTCGTAGTAGTAATAGATTGTCCCGCTGCGCTGCTTGCGCTTCCTGAGGCGTGTGACGCTATCAGGGTTTGTTGGCTTCCTTCCCATTTAACTCACCAGGCGTGGCTGCCATTTTGGTTTTTCTGCTGATGCTGCGACCGGCTCGCCGGTTAGGGCGTTAGCGATGACACAAGGCCAGCCGCTGCGCTTAATGGTGTGGCGGATCCCGTTCCGCTTTAGCACTAGCACTTGGCCGGCTTTCGTTTTTGCGCCTGTGAGTGTGCAAACTTCCTCATGCGACAGAAAATGAATTTCCATACCTACCTCCCGCCCGCTGTGGGCCGCGCTGTCTTGATAATGTGGATTGCCAGGCCAAAGGAGATCAGCAGCCAGGCGCAGGTACCGAAGAGGGCGTAGATCAGTGTCTCGGTGGTGCCGGTGGACAGCAACTCGGGCCCGGCCCAAAAGAACCAGCCGGGTGTTCCTACCAGGTACAGCAAAGCGCCCAGCAGTATCAGGGTGAGTTTCATAGCGAACATGGGGTGTCCTTGCCGCTCTGAGCGGCGGTGAAGGATGGCTATGTGCCTCTATGGCAAACGAAGCGGAGAAGAACTACAAATAGCGTTCAACTTCGTACAGGCGTCAGGGAGGCGTGTGGCACATAATTTCGATATGCCAATTGCCCACGCTTATCGGGGCCACACTATGTTTCTCAAGTTCGATTGGCGGCGCCCGAACGACGCCGCTCCGGTTTCAGCATGGATCATTGAATCAGCGTCAATTCATGGGCTCGGCGAGGTTGCTGCTGAGCTTTCCGGGCCATGGACGGACTATCCAGCCGCGCTTGGCGAGGCCATGGCTGCTGCTGAGCGCTGGGTCGACAGTCAGTTGCGCTAACGTCGTTCAGCGGCAGGCATGTATGGGGATTAGGATTACAGCGCCATTTCGGCCTGGGTTTCTCGCTGCCAGATCGGGGAACTGTTGTGCGACTCAATGCGGTCGGCGATGACGTTGGCGCGCTGGCCGGCAGTTGGTGGTGCGTACATGCCGAATCGGCTGATGCTTCCACCGTTCACCGCGGCGTTCGTGCTGTCGGCTGATGCAAATGGCAGATGCTGGAATATCGCAGGATCGAGCATCCTGAGGCCGTGGAGGCGGCACGCTGGTCGGCCTTTGTCGTCGCAGACTGCATCCATCGCTGCACCCATCCGCTTCCACCAGGCCGCCGTTCCAGGGTGTGCCCATTGGCCCGAACTGCCGATGGCCACTGTCGACCAACCGGCGGCGAGGCGCTGCAGCCTTTCCAGCGATTCGTGCAGGTGCCATACCGGCACGCCGCGCAACCCTGTGGGCCAGGCTTCCATAAGCGCATCGTTGGCCGCCTCGTCTCCGTCAATTACATCCGGAATGAGTGCCCAGTCGAAGCCTGGGTGCCGGTGCCATTGCTCAACCCAGGAGGTGTAGCCATCAACATCCAGCTTGCCGCCTTTCTTCCAAACCGAAAACGCGCCGTTGTCGAACACGAACGACTGGCACACATCAGCCACGATCCCCATGTCGTCCTGGCGTGGGAACGGCACCAGGGCATGCCGGCCTGCAAGGAACCGGGCGCCGTCCTGACGGGTGCCTCCGACTGGCGTGCCATGGTACGCAATCATTCGCTAAGCCTCACTGTTTCAATCTCAACGCCCTGGTGCGTGGCGATGATGGTTTGATCGCCGCCCAGGGCTTCAGCCAGCCGGTCGGCGATCTGTTCGTGCCAACCCTTTTTGATCAAGGCCGTGGCTGCCCGAATGTGCTCAACGTGGATCATCGCGGGAGACCGCAACTCAAGGCGGTAGATGATCGTTTCGCCGTCGGACGGGCAGACGGCTACGAAGGTGTGTCGATAGATATTCACGCGCATACCTCGCCCGCCGCTTACCGGCAGGCATGTAGGGGGATTGGGGTTAGGCTGCTGGGTGTTGCACTGTGTCGCGGAAGACATCCATCTGCGCCGCGCCGTCGAGCCAGGCTGAAGCGATCCGGCGTTCAGCCATTGCGGCATATTCCGGGTTCAGCTCGCACAGGATGGATTTGCGGCCCTCCTGCATGGCGACCACCGCAGTGGTACCGGCGCCGCCGAAAGGGTCAAGCACGGTGCCGCCGAGTGGCGCACCGGCAAGGATGCACGGGCGGATCAGATCAGGCGGGAACGTGGCGAAGTGGGCTTCCTTGAATGCGTGCGTTGCAACGGTCCAGACGCTGCGCTTATTTCGGGTGGCTACATCCCATGAACTTTCCTCGCGGTCGGGTCGATGCGTGCCGACTGCTTGGCCCGGTATGGCTTGCTCTCGCTTCGAACCTTCACGCTTGAAGCTGTCCCTCCGTGCTCGCTCTGCGCCGTCTTTGTGGAAAGCACCGTGCCCACCGTCGCCGATTGATGTGTCCCAGCCGGTCGGTACCGTTGCTCTCGGCTTGGTAACTGCATCGAAGCCATGGCCGAAACCGACCCCGCTGGGTGCTGCGCCGTATATCGCAGGCTCGCGGATCGCCGTCATATCGCAGTGGTACCGGCGAGACTTGCTGAGCAAGAAAATGTATTCGTGGGCCTTTGTGCAGCGGTCGCGTGTTGATTCCGGCATGGGGTTTGGCTTGTGCCAAATGATGTCCTGCCGCAGGTACCAGCCATCGTCCTGCAGAGCGAAGGCCAGTCGCCAAGGCATGCCCATCAGGTCTTTCGGCTTGTACTCCGCGTGGGTTGTCGCTTTGGCTTTACGCTGGCTTGCCATCACCTGCCGCTGGCTGAGTGTCGATACTCCGACGCCCATATCATCACGGCCGTGCGCACCCCAACTGCCGGCGTAGCTGTCACCCATATTTACCCAGGCCGTGCCGTCGTCGCGAAGTACTCGGCGCACTTCTCGGAACACCTCAACCAGCCGAGCGATGAACTCTGCTGGTGTTTCCTCAAGACCAATCTGGCCTTCGACACCGTAATCCCTCAGGCCGTAGTAGGGTGGGCTGGTCACGCACATGTGAACCGATTTATCCGGCAGCGTCCGCATCGACTCAATGCAGTCGCCGATCAAAACGCGATGCTGTTTCATGGCCTCGACCCCTTGTAGATGAAGACGTAGGCGGACCAGAGGATGGCGATCATGGCTGCTGCTCCTTTTCGAAGTGGAACACCACCGGCGCGCCGGTCTCGGCGATCAGTCCGTAGGACTTGGCCAAGCGGTATATGGGGTGGTAGCTGTTGAGGGAGTTGATGTGACCGGCGATCCAGGTCCGCCAGCCTTCCAGGGTTTGGCCACCCTTGCTGATGTTGCAGGGCGCGCACGCCGGCATCATGTTCTCCAGCACGTCATGCTCAGGGCGTAGCGGCTTGCCGGAGACCAGCTTCCAGGTGCCGGAGGCGGTCTGCTTGGACAGCAGCTCACGTACCACCGGTGCCAGATGGTCGGCGTGCCACCGGTCACCCAGCAGCACCCCGCAGTATGCGCAGTGCCCGCCGTACTTCAAGCGCACTTGCTCGCGCTCAGCTTTCTTCAGGCGCATAGGGTTCCTTGCCGCTATAGCGGCTGACTTTGAAGGGGGAGGGGGAGGGGTGGAACGAAAGAGTGAGGCGCTAATTCCAGCGAACGTCGAGTTCTGAAATTTGTTGCTGCAGCTGCTCTATGATTTCAAACCAAGAATCGAAACCATTTGATTCGTTTTGGACCAGGAACAGGTAATAACCTCCGGTTTCACCTGCGCGGTCATCCTGAATTTCTATCGTCCAACCGGCGTATTCGCCAGTCAAAACTGTTCCAGTACGAATGATCTGCATGTGTTGGTCGGAATCCAGTGAATTTCTGAAATGGCAGCTGTACTTTTTACATCAGCTTGAAAAATGTTGGTACTGCGGCATTCTCCCTCGTTACCAGATCATGGGCATTCACAACCGTCATCCCGCTGGCTCCTCCTGATAGGTAATGGAATTAACTGAATGGAAATCGAAAATGGCGTTCTGGGATTATTGAAACGCTACCGGTACTTGATACTACTGTTGATGGTTGCCGCCTCGCTGGTGAGCGCGACTTCAAGATTCGTGGGGGACTGGAGAAATTTCTGGACCGTGCTGATGCTGCAAGCCTGGTTTGGTCAAGCTGTGTTCGCTTATCTTCGTGGTGGTTGGGTTGCGATCGGACCTGGAGGGCTCTCCAAAGACGCCTCGCCTACATGGAGGGCAGTTTTGGCCGGTGTTGCGTTTGCAATTTATCTGATCGGCTTTGGAATCGATGGCTATCCGAAGAAGGAGTCTGTCTACGACAGGCGGCCCTCCGACTGGACCATGCCTACTCGAGAAGAGATTGGACGATCTTCTGAGAAAACTAGATAGCACTACTTTGTTAGGCACGGAGAGTCCTTGCCGGGCCATGCCCAGGCGGTGGAGTGGGGGAGTTATGCGGCGTGTGCTTGGCGTTGCTCGGCGCGCCATGGGTCGTTGGCCCGCGCCAGCGCTGCCATGGGCGGCGGACTGACGCTGTTGCCGCACATGTGAACCTGCTGGGTCTTGGTGAACGGCTTGCCGTCGGCACCGTGGCTGATGATGTAGTCGGCCGGGAAACCCTGGGCCTTGTACAGCTCGGACGGTTTCAGCATCCGCAGGCAGATGTCGACGATCACGTAGGGCGTGCCCTTGACCATAACGGTCACCATGGCCAGGCGGTCCTTGGTGGTGATTGTCGGTGCTGGCGCATCGCAAGCGCTGATGTTCTCGGTACCGTAGTAGCTGATCAGGAAGGCAGCGACTCGCAGGGCACCGGCTTCATGCTCTGGCGAGAGGGTGAGCGACACCAGCGAACTCTTGCCGCCGCCACCGGCGGTGATGGTCGGCGCCGGGTCTTCCAGGCCCTGGCCCACGCTGGCGCCGAATGCCCGCTCCATGAATGCGCTGACCAACCCGTGGTGCTGGCCGCCGGCGCTGACGGTGGGCAACGGGTCGTTGAGGTCGCGCGCATCGCAGTTGCCGCGCAGGTGCACCAGGTTCGCCGCCACCAGCTGTTGCTGGCTGCCGGTGTTGGTCACCGTAGTCATCGGGTCTTCGATGCTCTTGGCGTCGGTGGCGTTGAAGCCGCCATTCATTTGCGCCATGAACACCGTGGATATGCCCATGGCGTGTGCGGCACCGGCCGGGCGCTGATAGTTGCCGCCGCTGGTAATGGTCGGCAGTGGTTCGTCCAGCGCCTTGCCCGCGTCGTTGAATCGAAACTTCACCAGATGCGCGGATGCGATAGAGTGCCCGCCGCTTGCTGTTACGGTTCCCAGCGGGTCAGCAGAGGATTTGCAACCGTCTCCCCAACGCTGAACGCCTCCTGGCTTCCCTTCACCGTGAGCAGCGGTAACCATCACGGGGCTGATCAGCGTCAGTTCACCGCGATTCGCGCAGGTCACCGTCGGCAGCGGCTCGAGCGGGTCATTGATGCGATCGCTGCCCTGGTGCGTTGCCGGGGCGATGATCGGACTGACCACCGAGAAGGCCCCGCCCTTCGGGTAGGAGGTGACGGTGCGCAGCGGCTCGTCAGCAGACTGCACTGTTTCCCCGGACCAGTTGGCGATCGGCACAATGAATGGCGCCGCGCTGTCGATGACGAACTTCTTCATGCCCTTGGCAACGCGGCGCAGGGTGGCCGGGGCCAGGTCCTTCTTGCGACCGAAAATGCTTTTGCCCAAGTCGGTGAAGTCGATGCAGTCGGCGGCGGTCTTCCACTTCTGCTGGCCCTTAGTGGGGTTCTTGGCGTGGGTTGGCTCCGGCCAAACGATCGGCTGCCCGTCGCAGCGGGCGATCATGAACAGGCGCTCCCGACTGGTTGGCGCGCCGAAGTCACACGCCCTGATCACCTTCCATTCAACGACATAGCCCATGGCTTCAAGCAGCGCCACGAATCGGCGCCAGGTACGGCCACGCTGTTTCGGGTCAGGGATCAGGAACTGCTGGCCCACCGGCACAACCTCGCCAGGTGCTGCAACTTCGCCGCCGAGTTTCACCACGCGGCCGGTGGCCTTGTCACGCTTGGCGATCAGGCGACCCCACTGCAGGATCTGCTTAACGTTCTCCAGGCTGATCACTCGCGGCCGCTTCATGCCTGCCCACTTGAGGCCGATCCACGATAGGTTACGGATCTCTCGCTTGCGCGGTTGGCCGCCGGCTGCCTGGGAGTGGTGCGTGCAGTCCGGCGACATGTGGAACCAACCTACGGCCTTGCCGCCGCACTCGGTGTCCGGATCACCCTCAAACACGTCGGTGGTGAAGTGCTGGGCGCCGGGGTGGTTCACGGTGTGCATGCTGATCGCTTGTGGGCTGTGGTTCTTCGCCACGTTCACCGTGCGGCCCAGGCCCATTTCCAAGCCGGTGCCGGCGCCGCCGCCACCACAGAAGAAGTCGACAACGATCTCATCGTCCTGAGGGTTGAAGCCGAGTCCGTATTGGGTTTTGAAATCGAAGGGGTGTTTCTTCTGTTGTGCGGACATAGGGGTTCCTCACCGGTATAGTTCCGGGATCTACAGGGGAGTGGGTTATGAGCTGGGAGTGTGTGTCGTACTGGATCGAGCATCACCCAGGATTGGCATCTTGGGTTCAGGCAGTTTTTTCGGTTATTGCAATCTTTGCGGCTGCGGGCATTCCGTTGTGGCATACAAAACGGGCTAGGGCTCAAAGAATAAAATTGCAGCAGTCAAGGCTTCGCCAACTTATCGACAGGCTCATAACGATGTTTGAAGAGCTCGAGCGTGCCGCAGATGATGTACACCATGCGCATCAATTTAAGAGCGCCAAACGTGTTGAGGACTGGCGACAGGAGGCGATGATGGTTTCGGGGATACCTGTCGACGACTCAGTTGGCGAAGACCTATTTGTTCTGATGACTCTTAGAACGAGCAGCGTCATTGGGCTGCAAGTTGCGGAATCAATTTGCATAGGTCGGGATTTTGATAAGGATTACGAACGAATCCCTGTCGTCAAAGAACGTCTAGAGGTGATGAGGACGCTCAAACGGGTCGAACAACTCTATAGGGAAAATGAAAAGCCGGCAGCGTGAGTCAGTCGTCCGCCCTGGATCCTCGCCGGCTGGCGCTGTTCAGTGATATGGGGTATTACGGGTGACCGGCATGGAGCCGGATCAGGCGGCCTTTTGATCTTCGTCTTTCGGCGCAGCCCATTCAGGTAGAAGGCTTTCAACTGGGTCCGCGTGCATTGGCATGACGATCCCCAGGAATCGATCAACGAGTTCATGGTGGTTGAATCGCACCACTACTGAGCCCTTTCCTTCGCTTGCCTCAAGCCTGATGCCGCCACCGCCGAACTGTTTCTGGCCTGAAAGCAGAACCCCAATCTTATTGAACACCTCCAGGTACTCACCGTTTAGGCACGGGAACGGTTCAACCTGTGTCCGCCGCTTAGACGGCATGACCTTTCTCCAGCTTGGGAATACGCCGTCGACCAGTTCCGTTTTCTCGGTAAGGTGCGATGTTTCTCCGAAAAGCTCAGGCTCCTCGGTGGTTTCTACCTGGCTCGATACCAGCGAGAATTTTTCAGCAATCCAAAGCTGTGCGGGGGGCTCATGATCTGCGCCTCGTCGAGCTGTGCAGGCTGACAGCAAGCGCTTCGAAGCGCTGCCGAGCAAAACCGATTCGCGGGCTGGGTCAATCCAACCGTCAGGATCGTGCATCGCCCCCATGAAGTGCCCATTGGTTGCGACGATCAGCACACCACCAGAGGGGTGCCGCTCAATATGCACAGCGTTCAGGTAGTAACGGACGTCGCCTTTGGCGGCGCAATGATGGATGGCGGCAAAGTACTTAGGGTTTACCCGGGCAATGAAGGTCATGATAAATCTCCAGTCAGGCGCCGCCCTCCGTGACCGGACAGACCGCACACTGTATTGTTAAGTTTTGAGGGCTCGGGGAGGGTTTCAGTTTGTGGATCGGGAGCAATAAAACAAGATTTCGGGTTCAGCGTTGGATTTCAATCATCTTGCTGTGCGTTGGGGTGCTTTCATTGATCTCGAACCTATATCGGTTCGCTGCATGCCAAGGCGCTGGAGGGGAACTAATTAAGCCGGTAGTCGCAATAACCATTGGATGCGCCATGCTTTATTTTTCTGATAAGTGGTGAGGCCAAGGCAACCATCAGGCTTCTTGTCGATCTTGTGGATTGCACTATGAAGTACGGGCGTTGCGTTTACCTCAGGTAGGCGCCGCCCTCCGGTTACCGGATGCAGCGAGTAGGGTGGAATTTTGGAAAAGGATAAGGTATCAATCCGCACCTTGGATTTGAGCCTAGGAGGGACACTGATGCGACACGATATTTTTTGGCGTTTTATAGCGATGATTATGTTCAGCTTCACGCTGACCGGATGTATTCATTACGAGCACAAAAGTGCAGAAGGAAAATCAAGCACCCAAATCGCTACGATCCAACAGTTCGACAAATCATTAACAATATTTAAGATCGACGACGATCAAACCCTTTATTGGTTGAGCCGCCAGAGCGAGTACCGCCTGGGTGCAGGCAGGCATAAGATTCAAGTTCGTAAGTTTATTACCGCGCAACAGCAAACTGCTCCGATTGAAATGACTGTTGATCTGGTGGGCGGCCGTACCTATGGACTTTACGGAATATCATCGTTGACATGGTGGAGGTATGAAATTCGTGACGTTGAGACTGGGCAGCCGGCAGATGTCGCAGATCCTGTTGTCAATGCAACACCTCCTGCATCGGTTAAATAGTTGGCTCGATAATCTCGTCGCCCGGGTCTTTCTGGATGGCGAGCAGGCTTTTATTGCGGAATTCCCGCGCCACGTTTTGCGATATCTCGATTTCGTGGCGCGGCGGATTCAGCAGAGGCTGGCATTTCGCAGCGCCCATTGCGTGCAGATGGTGGATCATCAGCGTCATCGCCTCGCCCTGCTCAGTAATGCCTGACCACTCCATAAGGTCGGCCAGAGCCTTGCGCGCCCCTGGGCGAACCCTGAGCCTCAATTCCTCTTCGGCATTCGCCACGCGCTTCTTGGAAGTTTTGGCCGAGCGCTGGTCCTGCGGTACTGCTGCCATGGCCTACCTCTTCTATCCCGCTGGCCGGCAGTGCGAGCCAGGTTTGACGTTTGCGTTGCTGGGTGCGGGCTATGCGGCGCATGAATCGACCTGCACTTGGTGCCAGGCGCCGGCGGCTTCGAAGATCCGTGCGGCGTGCGCCTCGTCGAGCGACATCGCTTCCGGGATAGCAATCCAACCTGAAGCCACCATCTGCCTTTGATTTGCCTCATCGCGCAGCTTCTTGTAGCAATGCTCGATCACATCTTCCAGATGGTCGGAGAGGTAGACGCCATCGGGCGCCACCTCAACCGACTTGCTGTACCGGTCGCCGCGGGCGTCGATGCAAAGCGCGCTTAGGTAGATCGTCCAGCGGTGGGGAATGCCGCAGACGGCCTGCCCAATCTTCCCCGGCGCGATGCTCTTCAGCGACTTGTAGTTGATCATGCCCTGGCGGCCGCTGGGATCGATGTTCACTACTGCGACGTGGTTGGATGCCAGTAGTGAGCGGCACGACCGGGCGATTCGTGCCTGCAGGTTATGCGGCTTGCGCTTGCTCATAATGCCTCCGCCAGTTTGCCCAGCGCTTCACGCTCGGCCCGGGTGATGGGCGGCTTGCGGCGCTTGAGCATGGTTGTCGGGTCGATTAATTCCGAACGCCTCGCCGGGTCTGGATTCATCGGCGGACTATCGCCGATGGTGAGCTTACCGCCGGCGGCCAGGTGCCGCCGGACTTGACTGGAAAGCTCCAGCGCTTTCTCGCGCCGGAACTCGATGTCTGATCTGAGGTTGCTGATCATGCTGCCGCCTTGCCGAGCGTCACCCCGGCCATGCTGAAGGTTGATCCCTGCGCTGCGACCATTGTGTCGAGCGCGTCCCAGTTGACCAACAGAACAGTGATCGGCGCCTGGCCATAAGCCACGGCTTTCACCAAGGCCTCGAAGTCCGTCACGCTGGCGTGCAGCGCTACCTGTTCCACGTTGTGGCTCGCCACAGCCCTTGTGGCCTGGCCGACGGGTGCCGCCGCCTGTACCGGAGCGGTGCGGACAGGCTCAGGTGTCGCCACTTTCTCCACAACTGGCTCTGGCTTGATGGCGGCTAGGCGCTGGGCTTCTTGCTCTTCGGCGATGCGTTTCGCGTCGGCCTTTTCCTTCTCCGCCTTTTGGTGTTCCGAGATACGGAATTTGATCAGCGTCACTAGGTCGTCATTGGCTTTGGTCACCAATTGCTGCACGTCGCTGAACAGGAAGGCATGATCAACGGCGAGTTCAGCCAAGCTGGTGAGATTGAGGCGAATGCTGTCCGCTGCCTGACTTGCGTCGATCTTTGCCCGGGCCAGTTCGGTATCAACTGCGTCCTGAAGGCTGGCGATGGTGCGCTTGTTCTTCATGGCGCCGGCGAAGTCCGAAACGACATGAGGAAGCGTGACTTTGCCAAGGGTCTTGTTGATTGCGGCGATGTGATCCGCCAGGGCGAGCTCGGCCTTTTGCTTGATGTTGGTCTTCACCAGCAGCTCTTGAGCCTTCACCAGCTTGTCTACCTTCAGGCGGGTCTCGCGGGCATGCGCACTGATGCGATCCAGCGACGAAAACAGCTCGTCGATGCTTTGGGTCTGCGACAGGGCTTGCTTCTTGGCGACAGCGACAGCTTCCTCGACATCGCCACACCATTTGACCGCCTTCTTTGCGTCGGCGAAGTCCTGGTCCGTGGAGAGCGTGGTTTTCACCGAGTCGATGACAGCCAGCGCCGAGTCTTCGAACACCTTCAGGTTGCTGGCGGTGACCATGCCGGTCAGCTCGATACGCAGGGCTGGCAGCTCATCAGGCGCCTTGCCGACTATGATTGAAGGAGCATCGGCCATTTCGAAGTTGGCCAGGTCTGCCTCGAACTGTTTCCAACCCTCGATCAACTGGGCCGCGCGCCCAGCGACGGGCCGGTACTCCATGTGCACGAAGTTTTCCGGCGTGCCATCCGAGCAAACAAAGATCACTCGCTCGGCGCCGCTCACCAGCAGTTGCTGCTCAAGTTGCCAGTAGTAGTGCGGGGCTAGGTCGCCGGCCTTTACCTGAGCCACGACCGACTCATTCCAAAGCTTGTGCTCGAACAGCGTCTCGCCGAGCATTGTGGCGCCGTCCATGGAGGCGAGCAGATTGCCCTCGGTAGCGACGATCGGATAAAGCTCTTCGCCGATCAATGCCTCGGTCAGTGGGCGCGCCAGGGCTTCGGTTGCGTGTCCCTTGTCGAAGACATACTGCTGAGAAGGTGTGACGTCCGGCGTGATGCCCGTCTTTTTGGCGATCAGCAGGTCGGTGCGGGATTGGTACTTTGAGGCGCCCATCATTGCTGGTGCTTCTGAAGCGGTGCGGTACTGAGCGCGGAGGGCAAGCCACTCGGCGGAGCCTTGAGCTACGTTGTGAATTTTCATGCTGCGTCTCCATCGAGGGCTTTGAGGTTGGTGATTTTTTCAATCTGCGCCGGGCTCAGCGTGTATTTGCTGCTGATGGTCGCAATGAGGTGTTCAGGACTGGTGCGGTTCGAGTCGATTAGTGGCTGCCACTTCGCGATGTTCTCGGTCAGCAGGTCGTCGGGGTAGGTGGGCAGCGCTTCCGGCTCAGGCTGGGCTTGCTGTCGTGGGCTGACATCGCGCGTCGGCTCCTCGAATGCCTTGCCTTCCATCTCGTCGGCCGTTGGCGCCGATCCAACTTCAGGGAATGCTTTGCGCAGAGCTTGTGCCTCGGCGCATTTGGCGAGTTGGGCAAATGCTCGACGCTTCCACATGGCGTTGGGTGCCGCAGTGTCCTTGCTGGCTGTTGCGTAGTTTTCGAGCCAGCGCTCGTTGGCTGTGTATTCGGCCACCAGGCCGTTGCTCATCTGCCGTTTGACCGTAACGCGGCACCATTCGGGATACGTGACTTCTACACCGCTCAACTTCGCAGTCACTGGAGGGCCATATTCCGGCTCACTGATTCCGGCGTATTGGCCGGTGCGCGCCGCCTGAATGCGGTACAGGCCGATGCCGGGCATCACCGTGTCCTGCATCTTTTTCGTCTTCGAGTTCCAGATCGGAACGATGTGCACCGGCTTCAACATCGGGTCCAGATGCGCAGCCTGGCAGTAGGCCAGGACCATCACAACCGAGTTCTTTTCTGCGCCGGGGTAGAGGCTGCTGGTCAGCACTTCAACGAGCGCGGCCTCCGACATCGCAGGTGTGTTGTCGTCCTGCTTCATTACTGCGGACATGGGGATTCCTTGCCGCGATGCTCGCAGCGATTGAAGTGTTGGTTATTGGGCGATCCGGTCGGCGAGGGCGCTGAGCAACATCAGGAAAGTGCAGAGGGAGAGGGCAGAGAATGAGCCGCGCCAGATGAGTAGGCGCCTGGTCCGCTGGTGGGTAGTCACGGCCGAACCCTCACAGCGATCCTGCCACCCTTCATGGTTGGTGCCAGGCGCTGGGGCAAGTCCCGTACTAGATCCTCACGCTTTCGACCGATCAGCTCGTTGAAGGGGAGGCCGAAGCCCCGGATGGCGATGCGACGCTCGATGTCTTCGAGCTGCTCGTCGACCAAGGATTTAACCGGTGCGGTGGTCATGCTGCCTCCTCGCGCTGCCGACAGATTTTGAGCAGGCGCTTGCAGTAGTGGTTGAACTCTTCGATGGTGATCACGCTGCCGGTGAGCATGTTGGTGATCATTGTCAGGACTATGCGCTGGGCGCCGGGCTCGCTGCTGGGATGCACAAGCGCCTCCAGCGCTTCGTCGATCAGGATGTGCGGGCTCATAGGTCCGTATCCACGTCGTCTTCGCGCTCTTCCCGTTCCGCTGCTACAGCGTCTTCGGCATACGGCCGCAGCAGCGCTACAGCGATCTTCTCGACCGCCTCAATCGGGTGCTGCTGGCCCAGCAGGTCTGCGGCGTGGGCCCTGGCATCGCTCTGGCTGCCGAGCATTGCCGACAGCAGTAGGCGGGCAAACGAATCACGCTGGTCCAGACCGTCAATCTGGCGCTGGTTCAGGTGGCCCTGCAGGACAGTGCAAAACCGGTCGAATGTCACCACCTGCGGCTGACCGTGGCGGCGCTTCCATTTGATATCGACGCCGCACACCAGGCGCTCCGCCGAACGTTCAAGCCACTCGGTCACCTCTTCGCCCTCGCTGACCTCTGGAGGCAACTGAGCGTCGAAACGCTCCTGGCATATCTTCAATGCTGCGTTCATGGTCGCCTCCAAAGTGGCGGGTTGTTTACCTGTATTCGTCAACACTCATGCCTCCCGCTGGTTGCCGATGGGCGCGGGGGAGGAGTGCTGACGTAATAGAGGTGGGGAAGGGGGCAGATGACCGGAGCTGATCCCGGCACGACTATTAGCGGCCTTAGTGACACCGGAGTTTCACCGGGGCGAAGGTTTCAGCCGCTTATTCTTGGACTCGCCGTGGCCATCTGGGCGCTTACTCACTCTACCGGCCACGATTCCCGCGATCCCTCAGGTCTTACACTCGCCCGTCAGCCCGGGCATTCATCTGCTTGTTGCGGTGATGCAGGTGGGCGGTTATAGGCCGCAGTTCCGTCCGCATCGGGGTGTGATCTGGCCAGAGCGCTACCTGCTCGCAAGCTCCGTTCCGTTCTCTGGCGCCCTCACTTGCGGGCTTTCAGATCACACCCCGATGCGGCCTGGTGCTGGGGAGTACCAGGGCCTCGGGCAGTTAACGACAGGCTGTCGTGGCGCTGGTTGTTCAGATGACCGCTGTCATGGTCTTGGTGCCGTCGCCATGATCTGTGGTGAACATCAGTGGAGCAGGCCGGCCGTTGCGGCGGATCAATGCGTTCGCCTGTGCAAAAACTGGGTATGGCTCGCCAGCTCCATCAGGCAGCAACGTGTTGCACGTCAAATTCGAGCAGTCTTCGCCGTTCGGCCCCTCGCCATCGTGACCAATGGAAAAGCTCGCCATCATCGCGATGCCGTGTTCCTTGCTGATCGCAATAACCTGCTGCATGAGCGGGCTGATCTGGCTGTCGTAAATCTCTTCTTTGTTCATGGTCATGCTCCGGTTGTTTTCCCAATGCCCACCGCCATGGATGGGCATCAGTGAAAAGGTCCGTCATGCTGATTTTTGCGCCATTCGTCGATGCAGAAGCGCAGCCTTCACGGCGTCTCGCCTCAAGCTTTTAAAGCCGCCTCGCCGTGCCGCGATAGCCGCCTGACGGCACATGAATTGATGCTCTTTATGCTGATCTTTGCTCATTGCCATGCTCTCCTTTGATTTCCCGTCAGGCCCTCTTGCGAAGGCCTGCCAGTGAAAGCTTCACTCCGGCACCCTGATCGGCTGCTGGTCGATGATCGTGATTGAGCCTCGATCAGTTACCGCGACCCTGGCCGTCAAGCCTGGGTGCAGCTCAGCAAGCCTTGGGTGCGCCTTGAAGTCGGCGACCCTGCCAGTGCGATCTCCCAGGCCTAGGTAGATCACGTCACCTATTTGAATTTCGCTTCCGCGCTTCGTTGGCATTTCGTCTACTCCGTCCGATTTTCCGGTTGACCCTGTCGCCAAGGTCATCGAGGAAATCTGTTGTCTCCACCACGCGCATCGCCCGATTCATATCTCTGGCCAGGTCACACATTTCGTGTCCGGTGTTCTTCCTGGCTGGCTTGCGTGGTTTCGCGTACTCACATGAGGGAGTACGGCAGCTATCCAGAGGCTGCATGGGCGGCGATTTAGCTTCTTCCGACCCAGGTAATGGCCTGGGTACGTCGCGGTGGTCACGTCAGACTGTTAAAGAGCGGTTCGCAGTGGCTGTGCGTCGCTGCGATGGGTCAACTATCACGCATCGTGTTTATTTCGTCAACACGTAAAGTGATTTATTTTTGCGAATTAACACGGCAGTTCTCGGTTACGTTTTCGGGAAGCGTGGGATATTATTCTGTCTGGCCTGTACGGATATACAGTGATTACCGGGAGGGAATTTCATGGCGAAGAAGCAGGCGGCACCGGCAGCACGACAGGAAGTAAGCGGTATGGCGCGGCTCGGGCTGCGCGTCTCATCGATGATCAACCACCCCGTGGCGCAGGCGCAGCGCTGGGTGACGATTCATCGCCTTGACACAGATGGGGATCGTGAGTGGGAAGAGGTGCTGAGCGTGATCGCCGAGACGGACGAGCTTGAGTTGACGCTCAATGATGACGGGAGCGTGACGGTGAGATGGGAGCAGCAGGAAGCCGAGGTGGCAGGGAAGGGAGAGGCTGAGTTTGAGCCTCAAGAGGAGCCAGCGCCTTTCTAACAGGCATGAAAAAGCCCGCGCTTGGCGGGCTCATTATGGATGATTGGTCAGTCTGTAATCGGTGGATACTTGCCGCTCACCGAGTCTCTGTAGACGATCTCGCTGAATAGCCTGGGGCCGTCGCGCATCGTGATCAGAGCCCGTTTGGCCTCTTCCTTGGTTTCAAATGGGCCAGCGCCTACAGCCAGGCCTATCATCGAAACAACTGGAAGTCCGGTGCTGGCAATTGCCTCAATGGTTCTCTGCTGTTCTTCTTCGTCACGACAGGCAGTTGATGCAACCCATCCATTTTTTAGGCGCGGGGCGGCTACCGACTCAACATCCGCGCCGCAGTGCTTACACTTGATCGCAGCAGCTTTGATGCTCTCGGCACACATAGGGCAGGGACGAGTATCTTTCTCTACCTGGGCGGCCGCAGCGGAGCCTTTACCACCCAGCAAAACCATGAAAAGGCCGGCGAGCGCTATCAATCCGCCAACAATGGTGTGGATCTGTCGGTCGGCCATCAGGCCCATGTTGTTGACTCGGCCGCCAGCGCCGGTCGACACGGACACGTCCATGCTCAGTGCGAAGATCAGCCAGCAGACGCCTACGATCAGCGCGAACGTCCCAAATCCTTTCATTGGATCCCTCCCGTAATTGAGCCCGCACTCTACCATTCGTGGCGTACACCCACCATTGGTGGTCAGTCCTGTTCCCTGGCTCTCAGCCTGGCCAAGCCCTGCTTGATGTGCCCGGCGTTCTCGCCGATGGTCTCCAAGGCGCCGCGTACGTTATCGCCGGTCTCGGCGTTGCCTTGACTCTCTACGAACAGTGTCAGCTCCATCAGTGCAGCCTCAAGGGCGAGCTGGTTCTCGTAGATGCGTTCGAGCATATCGGGGAGGGAGTAGGGCGCAGGCATTGAGCGGCTCCAGAAGGTGAAGCCGAAAGTGTAGCAAGGAGTCCAGAAACAAGAAGTCCGGCGCCGGGCCGGACTCTCTTAAGATCCGGATTTAGCTGTCGGCGGAGCCGCTGGCTTCAAAATTTCTGTTGGTGGTTTTTCAGCTTTTCCGGTCTGGTAAAAGCTTACGCTTAGCGCGGCAACTGCCAGACCTACGCCTACAGCCGTGAGCATCGCGCCCCAAATATTTAGCTTGAGGCTACCAAGTCGCGTAAGGTCGGCTCGAATTCCGGAAACCGACTCATCCAAGCGCTTGTCCCGCTCAGCCTGGGTGGATAAAAAGCCGGAAAATTTTGCTTCCCATGCTTGATCCCTGATTGCTTGCTCAGCAAGAAATGATTCTCTGCGAAGATCAAGC
>NZ_JASLAW010000022.1 GCF_030147005.1 Pseudomonas sp. | reverse complement strand
GAGGGAGCTTGCTCCCGTTGGGGCGCGAAGCGGCCCCAAAAATGGGACTGCTACGCAGTCCAGCGGGAGCAAGCTCCCTCGCCACAGGTCGCAGGTTTTTCTGCTTTAGCGCTTAACTGACCGGCATTAGGGCTTGCCCCCGATAGTGGCCTTACAGTCGACTCATGCATTGACTGATCCGCCGCCATTGGGAGCAAGCCCCCTCCCACTTTCGTTTGTGGCGTCTTTAGAGATATTTCTTGTCGCAGTTCTTTTTCAGACATTTGTTGCAAAGATCTACAATCCCGCCGCTTTTACCGCTAGTCTGCGGACATCTGCAATGCCGACCACAGCCTTCTACAAGAGCCCGGCGATGACTGATCTGTCCCGAATTCAGGGGCCTGCCGGCGCGGTGATTCCGAGCCTGGAAGGTCGTTTCTACAGGCCGCCACTGCCTGACGGCTACGTGCTGCGCCCCCGCCTGTGCGAACGCCTGGGTGCCGGCCTGCAAGGGCGATTGCTGCTGGTCAGCGCACCGGCAGGGTTCGGCAAGAGTTCCCTGGCGGTAGAGTTCTGCCAGAGCCTGCCCGCCCACTGGCAAAACCTGTGGCTGGGCCTGAGCCCGCGAGACAGCGACCCTGGCCGTTTTCTCGAGCGCCTGCTCGAAGGCTTGCGCCAGTATTTTCCGGATATCGGCGCGCAATCCCTGGGCCTGCTGAAAATGCGTCAGCGTCACCAACCCTTCGCCTTTGAAGAATGGCTCGACGGCCTGCTTGATGAGCTGACCGCGCACTTGTCCATCCAGGCGCCGCTGTTGCTCGTGCTGGATGACTACCACTTGGCCCAGGGGCCGGTGCTGGACCGTTGCCTGCAATTTTTCCTCAACCATTTGCCCGATGGCCTGGTGGTGCTGGTCACCAGCCGCCAGCGTCCGGACTGGCACCTGGCGCGCCTGCGCCTGTCGCGGCACCTGCTGGAATTGAGTGAGCAAGACCTGCGCCTGACCCATGACGAATCCCTGGCCGTGCTGGATCGGCACAGCAGTTCGTTGCGCGGTGAGGCCTTGGAAAACCTGATTCGCCGCAGCGAGGGCTGGGTCGCCGGCCTGCGCTTCTGGCTGCTGGCGGCTTCCGAAGCCGGCAACGACAGCGCCCTGCCGCAGGGCCTGAACGGTGGCGAAGGGCTGATTCGCGATTACTTGCTGGAAGAAGTCATCGACTGCCTGCCTGCGCAGGTGCAAGCGTTCCTGTATGACACCGCGCCCCAGGAGCGCTTTTGCAGCGAGCTGTGCGATGCGGTGCGCGAGGCCCATGACAGTCCGGAAATCCTGCGCTACCTGCAAGCCCATCAGGTGTTCCTGGTGCCGTTGGATGAACACGGTCATTGGTACCGTTATCACCATTTGTTTTCCGACCTGCTGCGCACTCGCCGCGAAAAGAGCGCCACGTTACCGCTGGCCAGTCTGCACCTGCGGGCCTGCCGCTGGTTCAATGCCCAGGGCTTGATCGATGAGGCAGTGGAGCAGGCTCTGCGGGCCGGTCATCTCGATGTGGCGGCGAACCTGGTGCAGAACCTCTCCGAGGAACAACTGCTGGCCGAGCAGAATATCGGCATGCTGCTGCGCTGGAAAATGGACTTGCCCGACAGCCTGCTGATCAGCACGCCGCGCTTGATCGTGCTTTATAGCTGGGCGCTGGGGCTGGCGTGCCAGTTGGATGCGGCGCAGGAATTATCCAGCTACCTGAGTCGCTTCCTGCCGGCGCCGTCGGCCACCGCGCAGAAATCCATGCTGGCGCAATGGCTGGCGCTGAGCGGGATCATCGCCCGTGGGCGAGGTGACCGCGAATTGACCCTGCGCTATTGCAACGAGGCGCTCGAGAGCCTGCCGCACAAGCGTTACGGCCAGCGGTTGATGTGCCTGTCGACTCTTTCCAACCTGGCGATCGTCGACGCCGATCTGTGGCGCGCCCGTGGCCTGAATCGCGAATCCCTGGAACTGGCGCAGCGCGTCGGTAACCCGCTGTTTGAAGCCTTGGCCCATTACGACCGGGCGCGGGTGTTGCAGGCGCGGGGCGAGATCCTGCGCGCCCTGGAGGAAGTGCGCCACGGTCTGCAGCGTCTGCACGGGCTGGCAGCCCAGCGGCTGTATGCCGTACGCGCACGCTTGTCGCTCTATGAAGGCTACTTGTTGCTGTTGCGTTACCAGCCCGAAGCCGGACTTGCACGTTTGCGTGCCGGCTTGATCGAAGCCCGCGCCTGCCGGGATATCAGCGTGCTGATCGGGCACTGCGTGATCGCCAACTTCGAAGGGCGGCGCGGCGATTTCGCCACGGCCTTTGCCGAGTTGGCCGAGGCTGAACGCTTGATGCACATCTGGGATGTGCCGCCGATCTACTACCTGGCGATGATCACCTTGATCAAATGCGAGCTGTGGCTGGCCCAGAGCCGTACCGATCTGGCCGATGCCTGGCTGACCCGGCTGGGGCAGACCTACACCGGCGAACAGGCCGCCGCCGCACCGGAGTTTCATCCACACTTGCCGCAACATGTGGAATTGCAACAGGCCGCGCTGGATGCCATTCGCCATCAACCCGACGTGGCGCTGCAACGGCTTGAGGACCTGGCGCAACAGGCGCTCAACAGCGGGCGCCAGATGATCGCCCTGATGGCGTTGGCCCAGCAGGCGCATTTGTTGCTGACATGTGGCCAGGAAGCCAAGGCCGGGCCGGTATTGGCCCGCGCACTTGAAGCCGCCGCCGGGGGCGCGTTGCAGCCGTTCCAGCGGTTGCTGGAGCAATACCCGGATTGGATGCGCGAGCAGTTGGGCAAGCACCCGCATGGCCTGCTCAACCAGGCTTTGCTGGCGCTGCTACCGGCAATCGCCGCCATTGGAGGCTCGCCTCACCCTGAAACCCTGAGCACACGGGAGCTGGCGGTACTGCAACTGATCGCCCAGGGGTGCTCGAACCAGGAGATCAGCAACCAGCTGTTCATTTCCCTGCACACGGTGAAAACCCACGCCAGCCATATCAACAGCAAGCTGGGCGTGGAGCGCCGCACCCAGGCGGTGGCGCGTGCCAAGTCGATGGGCTTGCTGGGCTGATTGCGCGGCCGCTCATTGGGCGTTCGGACACTGCTTCAGGGACGAGCCGGCGGCGCTGTTGATCAGTGCGGCGAAGCGCTTGAGGTTGTTCTGATGCGCCACTACCACATCATCGATGCTCGGGCCCGCTTGCGTTTGCAAGGTTGAGCGGCAGGTCAGCCCGGAGCGATCACCGCCGCCGGCCGGCCTGAGGCGCCAACGCACGTCGAGCAGCGCGTACTGCCCGGGCACCGAATCGAAGCGCTGCACCTCCACACGCAACGACACGGGTTGTTGGGCATCGCTGCTGGCCAACTGGTCCACCAGCGCGCTCCTCAGTTCATCGGCAAGGCTGGCGGCCCACCATTGGGTTTCCAGAATCGCCAGGCCGCTGTCGCCCTGGCGGATCACGATCTGCGCCCGGTCGACCTGAGGCGGCACGCTGATGCTTTCAACGCGGATGCCGCCGGTATCCGAGCGCGTGGCGTGATTCCAGTGCGCCGGGGTCAGGGTGTGGAATGCAATCGGCTCGCTGCGGCACGCCGCGAGCAGCAGCAGGGCGGTCACCAGGGTGATTTTCAACGGCAATGTCATGGCGGCTCCAATGGTCATTTGCGAGGTGGCCCTTGCAGGTCCAGGGGCGCGGCATTCTCGGCGCGACCGCGGATCAGCGACTCCGGATGCCGGCCCAGGTAATCCGAGAGTTCGCGCAAGGAGCGCGACATGCGCGCCAGTTCGTCCAGGGTCTGGGTCAGTTGCTCGCGTTGCGGCGAGTCTTCGGCCAGGGTTGAACTGGCCGACTGCAGGGTCTTGCTCACGTCGCCCAGGGTTGTCTGCACGCCGGGCAGGGTCTTGGCATTGAATTGGGCGAGACCCTTGCGCAGCTCGACGAGGCTGGCGTCGAGGTTGCCGGCGATGCGCTCGACTGGCAACTGGCTGATCTTGTTGACGATGCCTTCGAATTTCTCCTGCAGTTGTTCGAGGTTGCCCGGGAGAGTGGGAATGCCCACGGGGCGCTGGTTCGGGTCAAACGCGACTTTCTCGGCCTTGGGGTAAAAGTCCAGGGCGATGTAGAGCTGGCCGGTCAGCAGGTTGCCGCTGCGAGCCTGGGCGCGCAGGCCGTTTTCGATGAAACTGCCGATCAGGCGCACGCCGGCCGCCTCATCATCAGGTTTGTGGTTCATCGCCTTGAGCAGCTTGGTATGTGCCTGGCCAAGCAGTTGCGGATAGATCACGATGCCGACGTTGACCGGAAAGCTGCGTTTGCGGGCATCGAAATCCAGGTTGATCGAAACGACCCTGCCGAATTCAACACCGAGAAATTCCACCGGCGCGCCGACTTTCAGCCCGCGCAAGGCCTGATCAAAACGAAGCACCATGTATTGCCCTTCGCCATTGGGCGGGGCGAGGGCACTTTGCTGGTCTTCGAACAGCTCAAAGTTGCGACTTTCCTCGGCGGGCTTGTCGTTGGGGCTGTAGGGCGGTGCCAGGAAGGAGATCCCGCCCATCAACATGGACGACAACGATTCGGTCTTCATCTCAAAGCCGTTGGCACCGACGCTGAGATCGACACCGCTGGCGTTCCAGAAACGTGTGTTTTCGGTGACGTACGCATCATTGGGCGCATGCACGAACACCTCGATATTCACGCCCTTGCCTTCGCTGTCCAATTGGTAGGCAACGACCTGACCGACCGGGATTTTGCGGTAATAGACCGGCGAGCCGATATCCAGCGACCCCAGGTCCTGGGTATGCAGGGTAAAGCGTTTGCCGGGCTCGCCGTAGGTGATCGGCGGTGGGTTCTCCAAGCCGATGAACTGCCTGGCACGGGTATTGGATTGGCCAATATCCGCACCGATGTAGTCGCCGGACAGCAAGGTATCAATGCCGGACACGCCACCGGCACCGATGCGCGGGCGCACTACCCAGAACTTTGAGTCTTCACGGGTGAAGCTTTCGGCCTGCTTGACCAGTTCGACGGTGGCGTTGACGCTTTTCTGGTCATCGCTCAAGGCAACACCGGTCACCTGGCCGATGACCACGTTGCGGTACTTGACCTCGGTCTTGTTGGCGACCAGCCCGCTGCCGGTCTTGAAGTTGAGGGTGATGGTCGGCCCTTGTTGCAGCATGCTGTGAACCACCAGCGACAGACCCACCAGCACGGCGACAATCGGCACGATCCATACCAGCGAAACGCTGAAGCGACGTGTCTTGATCTCGGGTTGCCCTGCGGGTGTGTCAGCCTTGGACGAGCTCATCCGAGGTCTCCTCATTGTGTGGATTTTCCCAGATCAGCCGGGGATCGAAACTCATGGCCGCCAACATCGTAAACACGACCACCAGACCAAAAAACAGAATACCCAGGCGCGGCTCTATGGTGCCCAGCGCCTGGAACTTCACCAACGCGGCTACAAGCGCGACCACGATCACATCCAGCATCGACCAGTAACCGATCAGCTCGATGAACCGAAACAGCTTCGAGCGTTCCTTGCGCGCCCATTGGCTATTGCGCTGCACGGTGATCAGCAGCAACCCCAGTGACACGAACTTGATGCCGGGCACGGCAATACTGGCAATGAAAATGATCAGGGCGATGTCCCACGCGCCATGCTGCCAGAATTCCAGCACGCCGCTCATGATAGTGCTGTCCGCCCCGGAGCCGAGCATGGTGGTGTTCATCACCGGCAATACATTCGCCGGCACATAAAGGGCGAGCGCAGTGAGCAGGTAGGCCCAGGTGCGGGTCAAGGACTGAACCTTGCGCCGGTGCAAGGGAGCACCGCAGCGGTCGCACTCGGTGGGTTCGCTGCGCATGTCGCAGGGCTGGCCGCAGGTGTGACACAGGCACAGGTTGAGCTGGCGGGCGGTGGGCGGGGAATTCATAGGGTGTCCCACAGGTCGCGCACATCGCGCCCGGCGATGCGGATCAGCAAAAGGCTGAGGGCGGCCAGCGCGAACAGGCCTATGCCGGGTATCACCTCGAGCATGCCGGCCAGCTTGAAGACGGCCACCATCGCGCCCAACAGGCACACCTCCAGCATGCTCCAGGGCCTGAGTGCTTCCAGCCAGCGCATGCTCAACTTGAAGGCCGGTGAACGCCTGCCGACGAGGGCGAAACTCAACACCCAGATCAGCAACAGCAACTGAAAAACCGGCGCGATAATGATGGAAATCGCCGCCACCAACGCGATGAACGTGATTGGCCCCAGGCTCAGCGCCACCACCGAATCCCAGAGCGTCGCGCTGTTTTTCAGGCCTTTCAGGCTGATGCTCATCACCGGGTAAAAATTGGCGAACGCCCACAACACCGCAGCGGTGAGCGTCAACGCGAGGCGCTGTTGCACCGACAGGCCGTTATAGCGCTGCAATACCCCATCGCAGCGAATGCACAGGGCTTTTTGATGCTTGGCGAGGGCAACTTTCTGGTACACGCAGTCGCAGTGTTCGCAGATGACCTGCTGATTCGGCATAGGGGCTGCTCCAAAAGCGACTGGCTGCGGGGTTGGCCGTTGCCGGGGAGTCAGTCGCGTTTGCGTAGCTTAGCAGCGGATGCCGCTGTTTTACCTGTTACTCGGCATCATCTCCTTGCGGGTAGAAAACGTTGTGCGTATCTCACAACAAAATCGGCCTCGCGCTTGCTCGAGCCAAAGCTCTTCGGCTTTGATGAGCCCGCGCCGTGTGCCGCGCTCGATAAGTGAGTGCCTGTTTTTATCTCTGCTGTCTGCGACAGTGCTTATCGCCAGGACGCAAGTCTGATTGCCGGCCCCGTCTTAAAGGGGCGGCAATGCTGCGTCGGCATTGAGTGTAGCGACGGCGGTTACGCCGTCGCGGCGAGCATTGTTCGTCGCCATACAAGACGCGCCAATGTAATAGACCAGTTGCACAAGGCGACAACCAGGATGATATAGAGCAACGTCGACATGCCATGGTTGACGATTACTTTGCCGGCCAACAACGGAAACCCGAACACGCCGACAAAGTAGGAGAGACTGAATAAAACCAATGACTGCGCGGTTTGGCCGGCGGGTGCTTCATTGGCTGCCAGCCCGTTTATCACAGAGTAAGTCAGACCATAACCTACCCCGAGCACAATGGCGGCCAGCAAATATGCCGCCGACGAGTGTACGAAGAAGGTGAACATCAATACCGAAACCACCATGAGTGCACTCAACAGGCTGGACATCAGGTAGGGATCGCGCTTGACGATGTACCCCGCGACCAGCAGGCGACAGGAGATCGCCGCGCTCATGAAGCCCAGGAAGAACAGCGAGTAATCGAGATGGTTAAGCGCGGCATAGGAGGTCTGGAAACTTGAGAGCCCGCCGAAGATCGCGCCGCCGAGGCTGACCATGATGATGGCAAATACTGCCTTGGAACCCAGCACTGCCTGCGCTGCCCGGGCGCTGATCTTGCACACAGTCACCGGCCCAAGTCGCGCTTGTTGTTGCTTGATGTTCGGCCCGAGCAGGAAAAACACCAGCCCCCCTGCCAGGCTGGCGATAGCGGCCACTACAAACGCCGACTCCACGGGATGGCCCAGCGCCTCGGCGGCTCGCCCCACCAAAGGGCCCGTGCCTATGCCGCTCATCATGCTGCCCGACAGCAACGCAAAATACTTCACGCGCCGGGCAGGTTCTATGATCATCGCCACAATGATCGGGCCAAGGGTGTAGAACACGCCCCACCCAAAACCCAGGATCAAGCCGCTGGCCAACAGCGCTACTCCGAAAGCAGGCACGGTTGCGAAGCCCAGGCAAGCCGCTGCCAGCAACACGGCACCCGCCGCAATGGCTTTGGGAGCGCCGATCAGATCGGTCAAGTGGCCTGAAAATATGACTGCCAGGAACGTGCTGAGCATAGCAACCGAGATAATCGTACCGGCGTCGGACTCGCCGCCGCCACTTTCCCTGAGCTTCATGGCCAATAGAAACGTAGTGCCGTACGACAGGGAGAGTAAATAGCTGCCCAGGCAAAACAGGCCGAACAGCCCGTTGCCAGTCGCGTGGCTCGCGGACGATTGTGAAGACATGGGCTTCTTTCCTTGTGGAATCGAAAGTTTAATAAGTCAGAGGGGAAATCAATCGGCAGCGCGTTTTAACGCAGCGGTCACCCGATCAATATCTTCCTCTTGGGTCATCCAATTACTGATGGATAAACGCAACGCGTACTCACCTTTGTATGTCGTAGGGGTGATATACAGTTCGCCACTGCTGTTGAGATTGCTCAGCACCTGTTTATTGAGTTCAGCCAACGTGGTGGCGGAGCAACCGGCTTTGAAATAACGAAAGACCAGGAGATTCAATCTGACTTCACATAAAAGTTGAAAGCAGGGACTCTCATCAACCCATGAAGCGATACGCTGGGCATAACCGCAATGGCGCTCAATCAGTTCCCTGTACCCGGCCTTGCCATAGGCTATCAATGTCATCCACAACGGCAGTGCGCGATAACGTCGAGACTGTTCGACGCCACGGTTCATGAAAGCCGGGTAATTGCCCTTCCACGTTCGGATCGTCGACATTTCCATACGTCTTTTGGAAGCTCGACATCTATAGCAGATCCATTAAGGAACTCAAGTTACTGTCGCGGTATGGGCGCGACGCAAACATAACGATAGAAACGTGTGGGTGACCCCCCGAGTGACAGACCTGACACTATGAATTAAATGGTTAAAAGCGGGCGGGGAAGACATGTCCGTCTGCTATTGGCGGCCCCGGAACCGAGGCCGGTTAAACGAAAGCCATAGGGCCAAAATTTATGAACTAAACATTAGCCCTTTTTAAACACACCCCGGGTTCGATGTCTTCAGGCGTCAAGCGGTTGATCGCCGGCAGCTGTGTCTGACAAGCGTTGCAGCAAAACGCCGGCTCGTGTTCAGCCGGTGTCTGCTACGGTTAACGCAGAACTCAGAGTGGCTGGCGTTTTTATCGCTGCAAGGGCGGCGCACGCGGAATTTTTACCGCTTGTCGTGTTCCAAACCCCGCACAGGTCCATTGCCCATGTCCTCTGCATCACAGAATGCAAAAGTAGGAGCTTCCTTCATGTTCACTCCGCGTCGTCTGCTTGTTGTCGCCACCGCCGTAGCCCTGCTGTCCGGCTGCGCTTCACCTAATCCTTATGACGGCAGCCAGGGACAGGCCGGCAATGGTTCCGAAAGCGGCATGAACAAGACCGCCAAGTACGGCGGCCTCGGCGCGCTGGCCGGGGCATTGGCCGGTGCGGCCATCGACCATAACAACCGTGGCAAGGGCGCGCTGATTGGCGCAGTCGTTGCGGGTGCCGGCGCTGCCGGCTATGGCTATTACGCCGACCAGCAAGAGAAAAAGCTGCGCGAAAGCATGGCCAATACCGGGGTTGAAGTGCAGCGCCAGGGTGATCAGATCAAATTGATCATGCCCGGCAATATAACCTTCGCCACCAACTCCGACGCAATCTCCAGCAGCTTCTATACGCCGCTGAACAACCTGGCCAGCTCCCTCAAGCAGTTCAACCAGAACACCATCCAGATCGTTGGCTACACCGACAGCACCGGCAGCCGCCAGTTGAACATGGACCTTTCCCAGCGCCGTGCGCAGAGCGTGGCCAACTACCTGACCTCCCAAGGCGTCAGTGCCGCCAACCTGAGCGCTCGCGGTGCCGGCCCGGATAATCCGATTGCCAGTAACGGTGACGTCAATGGCCGTGCCCAGAACCGTCGCGTAGAAGTGAACCTTGGCCCGATCCCAGGCCAGCAATACGGCCAGCCGGGTGCTCAGCAGCAGGCGCCGCAACAGAACAATCAGTTCCAGGGCAACCCGTACTCGCAGTACCAGTAAACAATCGCCACGAAAAAGGGCGCCGTGCAGTCAATGCACGGCGCCCTTTTTTGTGGCTGACGGTTACATCAGTCGATGTATTCGAACACCTTCACGATTTTCTGTACGCCGGACACGCCCTGCACCAGGTTGGCTGCGCGAGTGGCTTCAGCCTGGGTCAGCAGGCCCATCATGTAGACGATGCCGTTGTCGGTGACGATCTTGATACGCGAGCCTGGAACGGCACTGTCGGTGAGCATCTGTGCCTTGATCTTGGTGGTCAGCAGGGCATCGTTGCTGATGGCCAGCAGCGTGATCGGGTCCATGACCTGCAATTCGTTGTGCACCTTCTTGACCCGCTGCACCGCCGAAGCAGCCTGTTCAGCCTGGGCCTTGAGGTCCTCGCGCGGGGTTTGCCCGGCCAGCAGTACGACGCCATTGAAGCTGGTTACCACAATGCGTGATGCGCCATTGCCCAAGTCTGTCGCCGCTTTGGCGACGTTGACCTTGACCTTGGTTTCGATCAGCGAGTCATCAATGGTGCTGCCGAAGGTGCGTGTGCCCCGGTCGTCCTGGATGGGGGTGTCCCGTGTAGCGGTGATTGCCGTGCTGCAGCCGCTGATGGCGAGGCACAGCGTGATGGCCAAAAGGCTGAGGCGGTTAACGGTCATTCTTCACTCCCGAACAATTGGCTGTCGATCAGATCGCACAGGCAGTGGATCGCCAGCAGGTGGACTTCTTGAATGCGTGCAGTGACATTGGCCGGGACGCGAATCTCCACGTCCTCAGGCAACAGCAACGAAGCCATGCCGCCGCCATCGCGCCCGGTCAATGCTACGACAATCATTTCGCGATCATGTGCGGCCTGGATCGCTTGAATGATGTTCGCCGAGTTGCCACTGGTGGAAATCGCCAGCAGCACATCGCCCGGCTGGCCGAGGGCGCGGATCTGTTTGGAGAAGATTTCGTTATAGCTGTAGTCGTTGGCGATCGAGGTGATCGTCGACGTGTCGGTGGTCAGGGCGATCGCCGGCAGGCTCGGGCGTTCGCGCTCGAAGCGGTTGAGCAGCTCGGAGGAAAAATGCTGGGCGTCACCGGCCGAGCCGCCGTTACCGCACGAAAGCATTTTGCCTTCGTTGAGCAATGCGTTGACCATGACCTGACTGGCTTGCTCGATGTGCGGTGCAAGTACGTCCATCGCCTGTTGCTTGGTGTCGATGCTGGCCTGGAAAAGCTGGCGAATTCGGGATTGCATGTCCATCTGTGTGACCTTAATTAGCGCGGCTGTTTGGCACAGAAATGTGCAGCCCGCAAAGCAAAGAGCAAAAGTGTGTGGTGAAGGTGCCGGGTGTATCAGCTGTCGAAGGCATCTTTGAGCCAATTCAGATCAGCAGGGCCCGACGGTGTGCTTTCTATGGCAACCACATCGAAACGGCAGGGGCTGTCGGCCCAGCGATGCTCTTTTATCAGGAAATACTGCGCAGCGAGTATCAGCTTCTGACGCTTGCGCCCGTCGATACTGGCGAGCGCGCCACCCCATTGTGCGTGTTTTCTGTAGCGGACTTCGACGAATACTACTGTATCGCCGTCAAGCATGACCAGATCAAGCTCTCCGCGTTTACATAACCAGTTCTGCGCCAGAAGGCGCAGACCCTGTTGTTGCAGATAGCTCAGAGCGTGGAGTTCGGCATCCTTGCCGCTTTGTGCACGGGACCGCTCGGGCATCAGCGCGGGGTATCCGGCAGGCGCTGGATCTCGCCACCCACGAACTTCGCCCAAGGCATCTGGCGATCAACACGCTGGTTGGCGCTGATGCCCAGGTTGCCTGAAAGGCCGTCGACACGGGTGTCTGGCAGCGCCTTGAGCTGGCCCAGGCGTGGCGCCAGGCGATAGGCATCGACGCCCATCGCGTACAGGCGGCCCAGGCTGCCATTGGCTTGCGGCCATTGCGCGGCGACCTGATTGCGCAGCGGGTCGGTGGTGTTAAGCAACCAAGGGGTTTCGCAAAACATCACGTTGGTCATGTCCAGGTACTGGTTGCGGTCGCCACTGGCGCTGAATACGTGGGACGTCGCGTAAACAGGCACATCACCGGCGTATTGGAAGTTCAGGGTGGGCTTGATCTGCTGGGCCAGTTGCGGGGTGACGGCCAGGAAGATGAACTCGATGTCCTGGCGACGCGAAGGCTGGGCGGCAACGTCGGTACCGACGGCGCTTTGCAGGCTCTTGGCGCGGCCTTCGCTTTTGCGCAACTGGAACAGGTCTGCGATCTGCTGGGCCAGTGCCACAGGCTGATCGACATACTCGACCCCCATGACGGTGCCGCCATTGGCTTCCCAATCCTGACGGAAAGCTTTGTAGACACGTTCGCCCCATTCGCCACGGGGCACCATGGCGGCGGCGCGATGCAGGCCGTCGGCACGGGCGCGGCGCGACACTTCGCGGGCTTCGTCTTCAGCCGCCAGGCCGAACTGGAACAACTGAGCAGGCCCTTGATCGGCCTCGCTATAGTTCAGGGCCAGGGTAGTGATCGGCAATTGCGGGCGTGCGCTGAGCTGTTTGACCAGCGGCTTTTCCAGCGGGCCAACCACCAGTTGCACGCCGGCAGCCTGGGCCTTGGCGTAGAAGTCGTCGATGGAGGTCAGGCGCGAGCTGTCGTAAAACTCAATCACAGGTGGCTTCTGCCCGGCCTGTTCGGCCTGGTAGTGAGCGGCCATGAAGCCTTCACGCAACGCCTTGCCGACCGACGCCAGGGCGCCTTCCTGCGGCAGCAGCAGGGCGATCTTGGTCAGGGGTTGGCTGGCCAGTTCCTTGAGTTTGGTCAGTGGCGTCGGTAACTGCACGGCTGCCGGATGCCCCGGGTTTTGCGCGCGCCAGGTATCGATGGCGGTTTGTTGCTGCTCCAGCGTGCCGGCGCCCTTGACCGCTTGGGCCAGGGTGATCCAGCCGTCCAGCGTCGAGTTGCCGGTGGCTTGCAGCTGCTCGGACGGGAGTGCGGCAATCAGCACCCAGATCGCTTCGTGGTTGCTGTTGGCGGCATCACCGGTGAGCAGAGGCGCCATGGCGACACGCTCCCGAGCCGCAGCCAGGGTCTGGCCGTCGGCCTCATAGGCTCGAGCATGCACGGTGCCGGTACGGATCTGTTGATCGGCCGGCAGCTCCTTCAGGCTTTGCAGGCTGGGGTGGTCCAGCGCCGTCAATGCCGCTTTGGGCTGGTTGCGGGCCATCGCCAGTTCGGCGGCCAGGGTGCTGGCAAATATTTGCGCGGCCGGTTTCAGAACATTCAGGGGCACTTGCGCAAGAATCTGCGAGGAGCGGCCAGGATTGTTCTGCTGGTACGCCAGATCAGCCGCACTCAGGCGCAGCAATGCCGCCTTTTCGGGCGTTTTGGCGGAGGTGGCTTGTTCGAGCAATTGCTCGATACTGGCGTCGGGCGTACGTGGCAGGTCGCCAAGGCTGGACGAGGGCGAGCTGGCGCAAGCGGCCAGCAAGGCAGCGAGGCAGAGGGCGGAGAGCAGCCGCAGGCAAGCGATCATGTAAGTGTTCCTGATACCGATCAAATTAGCGTTGAAGTGTACCCAAGCACTGGCCCAGGCGCGATGTTCGTGGCGTGAAACGGTGGATTTAGGTCGTGCAATTGTTGCGATTCACTGAAGGTGGCTGAAACGACATCCGCCTTGACGGCATATTTTCAGAGCGTTGACGCGCTACAATGTGGCTTTTGCCAACCATCGAGGTGTGCGTTTTGACTGCTCCAGGTCCTTTGAATTCCACTGCAGGCTCGCTTTTTGTCGTGGCGACGCCCATTGGCAACCTGGACGACATCAGTGCTCGGGCATTGAAGGTGTTACGCGAGGTTAAATTGATCGCGGCGGAAGACACGCGGCACTCCCAACGGTTGATGCAGCATTTTGGCATCAGTACGCCGCTGGCGGCCTGCCATGAACACAATGAGCGCGAGGAGGGCAGCCGTTTCATCACCCGCTTGCTGGCAGGTGATGATGTTGCACTGATCTCCGACGCGGGCACACCGCTGATTTCCGACCCTGGGTACCATCTGGTCCGCCAGGCGCGCGCCGCTGGTATCAATGTAGTGCCTGTTCCGGGAGCGTGCGCGTTGATTGCTGCATTATCTGCAGCCGGCTTGCCGTCGGACCGCTTTATCTTCGAAGGCTTCCTGCCCGCCAAGACGGTAGGTCGGCGCGCGCGTCTTCAGGCGCTGAAGGAAGAGCCGCGCACCCTGATTTTCTACGAAGCGCCGCACCGCATCCTGGAGTGTCTGCAGGATATGGAGCTGGTCTTCGGCGGCGCGCGCCTGGCGTTGCTGGCTCGCGAGTTGACCAAAACCTTTGAAACCCTCAAGGGCCTGCCGCTGGAGGAGTTGCGTGGGTTTGTCGAAGGCGACAGCAATCAGCAGCGCGGAGAGTGCGTAGTGCTGGTGGCCGGCTGGACGGCTCCAGAGGATGAAGATGCGGTCGGTAGCGAAGCCATGCGCGTCCTCGATCTGCTGCTCAAGGAAATGCCGCTCAAACGCGCCGCTGCCCTTGCGGCGGAAATTACCGGGGTGCGCAAGAATGTGTTGTATCAAGCCGCGCTCGATAAACAGAAAGCCGAATAGTTCCGGGGCCAGGCCGGTGTTTCGTCCGAACGTGATGGCAATGCTGCACTTTTAATACTTGTCCTGAGGCCGTCGTGCCGTTAACCTGCGCGGCGGAGAGTCGATTGGACAGTCGCTGCCCTCTATGAAAATTAGGGGGGGGAGGAAAGTCCGGGCTCCATAGGGCGAAGTGCCAGGTAATGCCTGGGGGGCGTGAGCCTACGGAAAGTGCCACAGAAAATAACCGCCTAAGCACTTCGGTGCCGGTAAGGGTGAAAAGGTGCGGTAAGAGCGCACCGCGCGACTGGCAACAGTTCGTGGCTAGGTAAACCCCACTTGGAGCAAGACCAAATAGGGTCCCAAGGCGTGGCCCGCGCTGGGACCGGGTAGGTTGCTAAAGATGTCCAGTGATGGCCATCGTAGACGAATGACTGTTCAAGACAGAACCCGGCTTACAGATCGACTCTCCACCTTTTTCCTTTCGCCCGAACCACGGGCGCAAAACCGGTAGCAACGCAAGAATCCCTCCCTGCCAAATCATTGGCAGATGCGTCTTCGTAATACCAAAAAAATCTTACTCTTAATAAATCACTTTAACTTTGAGCCATAGCTCTCTGAGCTATTTGCGCTTATTGAGTCAAAAACAACGCTGAAGTTGAGTTTCTCCTCCCGTTACGCTCGTAAATCTCCGTTCTGTAAGGCTTTTCCTTGTATCCGCGCCTTGACGGTGTGGTGGGCGCATTCCTATAGTGTGCGCAAGTGGCGGAAAGTGGCACAAAGTGGGTTTTTTGAACGTAAAACGCTAAAATTTGGAGAAACGCATCTGTGTTTCGCGGAGCTAACGCTATCAGTCTCGATGCAAAAGGCCGTCTCGCCATGCCGAGCCGGTATCGTGACGAGCTCATTTCGCGAAGTTCAGGGCAGTTGATCATCACGATTGACGCCGTTGACCCTTGTTTGTGTGTTTACCCCCTCGACGAGTGGGAGTTGATTGAAACCAAATTGCGCGCGCTGCCTTCATTGCGTGAAGAAAACCGCCGCCTCCAGCGTTTGCTGATCGGTAATGCCGTCGACCTTGAGCTCGATGGCAGCGGTCGTTTCCTGGTGCCTCCGCGTTTGCGCGAATACGCCAGGCTCGACAAGCGCGCAATGCTGGTAGGCCAACTGAACAAGTTCCAATTGTGGGACGAAGATGCCTGGGATGCTGTTTCTGCAGCTGACCTGGCTGCTATTCAACAACCGGGCGCCATGCCTGATGAACTGCGTGATTTGATCCTGTGACTATTGATAGCGGCTTTAACCACATCACCGTACTGCTTGACGAAGCCGTTGAGGCTCTCGCCGTACGCGCGGATGGCTGCTATTTGGATGGCACCTTCGGCAGGGGCGGGCACAGTCGGTTGATACTCAGCCAGCTCGGGCCCAACGGTAAGCTCCTCGGGTTCGACAAAGACCCTCAAGCGATTGCCACCGGGCAAGCGCTAGCGGCCGAAGACGGCCGCTTTGTCGTTGTGCAGCGCAGCTTTGCCGAGCTGGGGGCAGAAGTCGCCGAGCGCGGCATGGCGGGCAAGGTGGCCGGGGTCCTGCTCGACCTGGGCGTGTCTTCGCCGCAGCTCGATGACCCGGAGCGCGGCTTCAGCTTTATGAACGACGGCCCCCTCGACATGCGCATGGACCCCACCCGTGGTGTCAGCGCTGCCCAGTTCATCGCCACCGCACCAGTGGAAGAAATTGCCCGCGTATTCAAGGAATACGGCGAAGAACGCTTCGCCGGCCGCATGGCGCGTGCCGTGGTTGAGCGCCGCGAGATCCAGCCGTTCGAACGCACCGCTGACCTGGCCGAAGTGCTGAAGGTCGCCAACCCTGCGTGGGAGAAGGGCAAGAACCCGGCGACCCGCGCGTTCCAGGGCCTGCGCATTCACGTCAACAACGAATTGGGCGATCTGGAAGCCGGCCTCGAAGCCGCTCTGGATGCTTTGGAAGTGGGCGGTCGCCTGGTGGTGATCAGCTTCCACTCCCTGGAAGACCGCATCGTCAAACTGTTCATGCGCCGTCTGGTCAAGGGCGAGTCCGACAACCTGCCGCGCAACCTGCCGGTGCGTTTCGAAGCGTTCGTGCCGAAAATCAAAATCCATGGCAAAGCGCAGTTCGCCTCCGAAGCCGAACTCAAGGCCAACCCACGTTCGCGCAGCGCGGTCATGCGCGTTGCGGAGAAGTTGCGGTGAGCAAGCTTTTCGCCAAACCCCTGCCGGGCGGCAGCTTCTTTATGTTGCTGCTGTTTATCGGCGTGCTGGTGTCCGCGATTGCGGTGTCTTACAGCGCGCATTGGAATCGTCAGCTGCTCAATACCCTGTACGGGGAGTTGAGCGTGCGCGATAAGGCGCAGGCGGAGTGGGGCCGGTTGATCCTGGAACAAAGCACCTGGACGGCCCATAGCCGTATCGAAGTGCTGGCCACCGAGCAATTGAAAATGCACATCCCGGGCGCGGCCGACGTTCGCATGGTGGCGCCATGATGAAGCTTGAAGGCGCACTTTACCCATGGCGCTTCCGCCTGATGCTCGGCTTGCTGGCATTGATGGTGGGCGCGATCGTCTGGCGCATATTCGACCTCCAGGTCGTCGACCGCGACTTCCTGATCGGCCAGGGCGATGCCCGTAGCTTGCGGCATATCCCGATTCCCGCGCATCGCGGCTTGATTACCGACCGTAACGGTGAGCCTCTGGCCGTGAGTACCCCGGTGACCACCCTGTGGGCCAACGCCAAGGAGCTGCAGGTTGCCAAGGACAAATGGCCCGAACTCGCCGCCGCGCTGGGGCAAGACCGCAAAGCACTGACCGAGCGTCTGGAAGCCCAGGCCAATAAAGAATTCATCTATCTGGTTCGCGGGCTCACGCCTGAGCAGGGTCAGCAAGTACTCGACCTCAAGATTCCTGGTGTCTACGGCATCGAGGAATTTCGTCGTTTCTATCCGGCCGGTGAAACCACCGCGCATATGGTCGGTTTTACCGATATCGATGATCATGGCCGCGAAGGCGTCGAGCTGGCCTACGACGAGTGGCTGGCCGGCGTTCCCGGCAAGCGCCAGGTCATCAAGGATCGACGCGGCAGGCTGATCAAGGATGTACAGGTCACCAAAAACGCCAAGGCCGGCAAGCCCTTGGCGTTGTCGATTGACTTGCGTCTGCAATACCTGGCCAACCGTGAACTGCGTAACGCGATCATCGAGAACGGCGCCAAAGCCGGCAGCCTGGTGATCATGGACGTGAAGACCGGCGAGATCCTTGCCATGGTCAACCAGCCGACCTACAACCCGAACAACCGTCGTAACCTGCAACCGGCGATGATGCGCAACCGAGCGATGATCGACGTGTTCGAACCGGGTTCGACCATGAAAGCCATCTCCATGAGTGCCGCCCTGGAAACCGGGCGCTGGAAGCCCAGCGACAAGGTCGAGGTGTATCCAGGCACTCTGCAGTTGGGCAAATACACCATTCGTGACGTGTCCCGCACCGAGGGCCCGGTGCTGGACCTGACAGGCATCCTGATCAACTCCAGTAACGTGGGTATGAGTAAGGTTGCTTTCGATATCGGTGGCGAGACCATCTACCACCTGGCGCAAAAAATCGGCCTGGGCCAACCCACCGGGCTCGATTTCCCGGGTGAGCGCGTAGGCAATCTGCCGAACTATCGCGACTGGAAAAAAGCCGAGACCGCCACGCTGTCGTACGGCTACGGCCTGTCGGTAACCGCGATCCAACTGGCCCATGCTTTCTCTGTATTGGCCAACAATGGCCGGATGGTTCCGCTGAGTCTGATCCACGTCGACGAAGCGCCGAAAGCCACCCAGGTGCTCCCGGAGAAAGTCGCCAAGACCATGCAAGGCATGCTGCAACAGGTGATTGAGGCACCGCGTGGCGTATTCCGCGCCCAGGTGCCGGCCTATCACGTGGCCGGCAAGTCCGGTACCGCGCGTAAGACTTCGGTGGGCACCAAGGGGTATGCCGAAAACTCCTATCGCTCGCTGTTCGCCGGTTTCGGCCCGATGAGCGACCCGCGCTACGCCATCGTCGTGGTGATCGATGAGCCGAGCAAGGCCGGTTACTTCGGTGGCCTGGTGTCGGCGCCAGTGTTCAGCAAAGTGATGTCCGGCACCCTGCGCCTGATGAACATCACGCCGGACAATCTTCCGCCGACCCAGCAAGCGAACGCCGTACCACCGGCCGCTGCCGTAAAAGCCAATGGAGGGCGCGGCTGATGTCTCTTAGCCTGAACAAGATTTTTGCCCATGCCGGCCGCGATCTGCTGATTCGCGAGTTGAGCCTGGACAGCCGCAATGTGCGTGCCGGTGACCTGTTCCTGGCGGTGCCCGGCGGCAAGTTCGACGGCCGTGCGCATATCGCCGATGCCCTGCAACGTGGCGCTGCCGCCGTGGCCTATGAAGTGGACGGCGCAACCGTGCTGCCGATCACCGATGTGCCGTTGATTCCGGTCAAGAACCTGGCCGCTCAGCTGTCCGATATTGCCGGGCGTTTCTATGGCGAGCCAAGCCGCCACCTCAATCTGGTGGGCGTGACCGGCACCAATGGCAAGACCAGCGTGACTCAATTGGTTGCCCAGGCGCTGGACCTGCTCGGCCAGCATTGCGGCATCGTCGGCACCCTGGGCACCGGCTTCTATGGCGCACTGCGAAGCGGCCTGCACACCACGCCGAACCCGATCGCCGTACAGGCGACCCTGGCCGACCTGAAAAAGGCCGGTGCCAAGGCGGTTGCCATGGAAGTCTCCTCCCATGGTCTCGATCAGGGGCGCGTTACTGCATTGGCGTTTGATGTGGCGGTGATGACCAACTTGTCCCGCGATCACCTCGATTACCACGGCAGCATGCAGGCATACGCGGCGGCCAAGGCCAAGCTGTTTGCCTGGAATGATCTGAAATGCCGCGTAGTGAACCTGGACGATGAATTCGGTCGTGAGCTGGCTGCGCAAGACGGCGAGTCGCGCCTGATCAGTTACAGCCTGCAGGATTCCAGCGCGTATCTGTATTGCCGCGAAGCCCACTTCAGCGACGAGGGCGTTCGCGCCACGTTGGTGACGCCCCAAGGCGAACACCACCTGCGCAGCACCTTGCTGGGGCGTTTCAACCTGAGCAACGTCCTGGCTGCCATCGGTGCATTGCTTGGTCTGGATTACGCACTCGACGAAATCCTCAAAGTGCTGCCCAAGCTGGAAGGCCCGGCAGGCCGCATGCAGCGCCTGGGTGGCGGCAAGCAGCCGCTGGTGGTGGTCGATTACGCCCACACCCCTGACGCGCTGGAAAAAGTTCTCGAGGCCCTGCGTCCTCATGCCAAGGGCAAGCTCTTGTGCCTGTTCGGCTGCGGCGGCGATCGTGATCGCGGCAAGCGCCCGCTGATGGCCGAGATTGTCGAGCGTCTGGCCGATGGCGTGCTCGTGACCGATGACAACCCGCGCACTGAAGACCCGAGCCAGATTTTCGACGACATCCGCGCAGGCTTCAAAGACGTGTCCAAGGCTGCCTTCGTGGCCGGTCGCGGCGCAGCCATTGCCCAATTGATCGCCAGCGCCAGCGCGGATGACGTGGTGGTGCTGGCCGGCAAAGGGCATGAGGATTACCAGGAAATCAACGGCGAGCGCCATGCCTTCTCCGATCTGGTCGAGGCCGATCACGCCTTGACCGCCTGGGAGGTTGCCCATGCTTAAGGCGATGACATTCAGCGAACTGACCCAGGCGTTGTCGGCCCGCGTGCTGTCGAGCGATTGCACATTCGACGGCGTCAGCATCGACAGCCGCAACATCAAGCCGGGCCAGTTGTTCGTCGCACTTGCAGGCCCGCGTTTCGATGGTCACGACTACCTGAACGAAGTCGCCGCCAAAGGCGCCGTGGGTGCCCTGGTGCAGCGCGAAGTAGCGCACGCCACCTTGCCGCAGTTGCTGGTAGCCGATACCCGCTTGGCCCTGGGCCAGTTGGGCGCGTTGAACCGCGCCGCTTTCGATAAGCCGGTAGCCGCCATCACTGGCTCCAGCGGCAAGACCACTGTCAAAGAGCTGTTGGCCGGCGTACTGCGCACGCGTGGGCCGGTACTCGCCACTCGTGGCAACCTGAATAATGATTTCGGCGCACCGCTGACCCTGCTCGAACTGGCCCCGGAACACACCGCGGCGGTAATCGAATTGGGCGCTTCACGCGTCGGCGAGATTGCCTACACCGTGGCGCTGACCAAGCCCCACGTCGCGATTATCAACAACGCCGGTACCGCCCACGTCGGTGAGTTCGGCGGCCCGGAAAAAATCGTCGAGGCCAAGGGTGAAATTCTTGAAGGCCTTGACGCTTCGGGCACCGCTGTACTGAATCTTGATGACAAGGCTTTCGAGACTTGGCATGCGCGCGCTGCCGGTCGCAAGGTGCTGACGTTCGCCGTGCTGAACGCCACAGCCGATTTCCATGCCTCCAACGTCACCGTCGACGCTCGTGGTTGCCCGTCCTTCACCTTGCATACCCCGCAAGGCAATGAACATGTGCAGCTGAACCTGCTGGGCAACCATAACGTCGCCAACGCCCTGGCCGCCGCCGCTGCCGCACATGCCCTGGGCGTGTCGCTGTTCGGCATCGCCACGGGCCTGGGCGCGGTGCAGCCGGTCAAAGGCCGTACCGTGGCGCAATTGGCCAGTAACGGCATGCGCGTGATCGATGACACCTACAACGCCAACCCTTCTTCCATTAACGCCGCTGTGGACCTGCTCACAGGCTTTGACGGACGCAAAGTGCTGGTACTCGGCGATATCGGCGAATTGGGCGACTGGGCTGAACAAGGCCACCGCGAAGTCGGCGCTTATGCCGCCGGTAAAGTCGATGCTCTTTACGCTGTCGGCCCGAACATGGCTCACGCGGTAGACGCCTTCGGCCCCGGCGCGCGGCATTTCGCGACCCAAGTCGAATTGATCCAGGCGCTGGCTGCGGCTGAACACGACACACACACAACCATTTTGATCAAGGGATCGCGCAGCGCGGTGATGGAAAACGTCGTCGCAGCCTTGTGTGGCTCAAGTACGGAGAAACATTAATGCTGCTGCTGCTGGCTGAGTATCTGCAACAGTTCCACAAAGGCTTCGCGGTCTTTCAGTACCTGACCCTGCGCGGGATTCTGGGTGTACTGACCGCGCTGTGTTTGTCGCTGTTTCTGGGGCCGTGGATGATCCGCACCCTGCAGAACCTGCAAATTGGTCAATCGGTTCGCAATGACGGCCCGCAGTCGCACCTGTCCAAATCCGGTACCCCGACCATGGGCGGCGCGTTGATCCTGTCGTCCATCGGTGTCAGCACCTTGCTCTGGGCTGACCTGCATAACCGCTACGTGTGGGTGGTGCTGCTCGTCACCCTGCTGTTCGGCGCCATCGGCTGGGTTGATGACTACCGCAAAGTGATCGAGAAAAACTCCAAGGGCCTGCCAAGCCGCTGGAAGTATTTCTGGCAGTCGGTATTCGGCCTTGCGGCGGCGATCTTCCTGTACACCACCGCGCCAAGCGCCGTGGAAACCACCTTGATCATCCCGATGCTCAAGGACGCCAGCATTCCACTGGGCATCGGCTTCGTGGTGCTGACCTATTTCGTTATCGTGGGCTCCAGCAACGCGGTGAACCTGACCGACGGCCTCGACGGCCTGGCGATCATGCCGACGGTGATGGTGGGCGGCGCGCTCGGCATCTTCTGCTACCTGTCGGGTAACGTGAAGTTCGCCGAATACCTGCTGATTCCCTATGTGCCGGGCGCGGGTGAGTTGATCGTGTTCTGCGGCGCGCTGATCGGCGCCGGCCTGGGGTTCCTGTGGTTCAACACCTACCCGGCGCAAGTTTTCATGGGCGACGTCGGCGCACTGGCGCTCGGCGCGGCCCTGGGCACCATCGCGGTGATCGTGCGCCAGGAAATCGTGCTGTTCATCATGGGCGGTGTGTTCGTGATGGAAACCCTGTCGGTGGTCATCCAGGTGGCTTCCTTCAAATTGACCGGTCGCCGTGTATTTCGCATGGCGCCGATTCACCACCACTTTGAACTCAAGGGCTGGCCCGAGCCACGCGTGATCGTCCGTTTCTGGATCATCACCGTGATTCTGGTACTGGTCGGCCTTGCCACCCTGAAACTGAGGTAGAAACGAGTGTCCCTGATCGCTTCAGACCACTTCCGCATCGTTGTCGGCCTCGGCAAGAGCGGCATGTCCCTGGTTCGCTTCCTGGCGAACCGGGGCACGTCGTTTGCCGTGGCCGACACGCGGGAAAATCCACCGGAGCTGGTCACGCTGCGCCGTGACTACCCGCACGTGGAAGTGCGTTGTGGCGAACTGGATGTCGAATTTCTATGCCGCGCCGATGAGCTTTACGTGAGCCCTGGCCTGGCGCTGGCGACACCGGCCCTGCAAGCTGCAGCGGCGCGTGGCGTGAAGCTGTCCGGCGATATCGACCTGTTTGCGCGGAACGCCAAGGCCCCGATCGTGGCCATCAGCGGCTCCAATGCGAAAAGCACCGTGACCACCCTGGTCGGCGAGATGGCGATGGCGGCCGGCAAGCGCGTGGCGGTGGGCGGTAATCTGGGGATGCCTGCGCTGGACCTGCTCAGCGACGACGTCGAGCTATACGTGATGGAATTGTCCAGCTTCCAGCTGGAAACCACCCACGACCTCGGTGCCGAAGTGGCCACCGTGTTGAACGTCAGCGAAGACCATATGGACCGCTACAGCGGCCTGCCGGCCTATCACTTGGCCAAGCACCGGATTTTCCGTGGCGCCAGGCAAGTGGTGGTCAACCGTCAGGACGCCTTGAGCCGTCCGCTGATCGGCGATGGCCTGCCGTGCTGGACCTTCGGCCTGGGCAAACCCGATTTCAAGGCCTTCGGTATTCGCGAAGAGAACGGCGAGAAATACCTGGCCTTCGAATTCCAGAACCTGATGCCGGTGCGCGAACTGAAAATCCGTGGCGCCCATAACCAAGCCAATGCCCTGGCAGCCTTGGCGCTGGGCCACGCGGTTGGCCTGCCGTTCGACGCCATGCTTGCGAGCCTGCGCACCTTCGCCGGCCTCGAGCATCGCTGCCAGTGGGTGCGCGACCTGGGTGGCGTCAGCTACTACAACGATTCCAAGGCCACCAACGTCGGTGCTGCCCTGGCCGCCATTGAAGGCCTTGGTGCCGACATCGACGGCAAGCTGGTGCTGATCGCCGGCGGCGACGGCAAGGGCGCCGACTTCAAGGACCTCAAAGGCCCGGTGGCTGCGCATTGCCGCGCCGTGGTGCTGATGGGCCGCGATTCGGACCTGATCGCCGCCGCCCTGGGTGACACCGTGCCGAAAGTGCGCGCCACTTCCCTGGATGACGCGATTGCCCATTGCAAAGCCCTGGCCCAGCCCGGTGATGCGGTGCTGCTGTCGCCGGCCTGCGCCAGTTTCGACATGTTCAAGAACTATGAAGAGCGCGGCCAGCTGTTCGCTCGCGCCGTGGAGGCTTTGGCATGAGCCTCAACCTGAGAAATATCATCAAGCCCTACCCGTCGCCGATCATTACCGGGCGCGGTATCGACCTTGATTTCCCAATGCTCGCCGGTTGCCTGGCGCTGCTCGGACTGGGCCTGGTGATGATCACCTCGGCGTCCTCCGAAGTGGCCGCCGTGCAGTCGGGCAACACCCTGTACATGATGATCCGCCACCTGGTGTACCTGGTGATCGGCCTCGGCGCGTGCATCGTCACCATGATGATCCCGATCGCCACTTGGCAGCGCCTGGGTTGGCTGATGCTGATCGGGGCGTTCGGCCTGCTGATCATGGTGATCTTGCCGGGCATCGGGCGCGAGGTGAACGGTTCGATGCGCTGGATCGGCTTCGGTGCGTTCAACGTACAACCGTCGGAAATCGCCAAGGTGTTCGTGGTGATTTACCTGGCCGGCTACCTGGTACGCCGTCAGAAAGAAGTGCGCGAAAGTTGGATGGGCTTCTTCAAGCCGTTCATCGTGTTGCTACCTATGGCCGGCCTGCTGCTGATGGAGCCCGACTTCGGTGCCACCGTGGTGATGATGGGCGCAGCCGCGGCGATGCTGTTCCTCGGCGGCGTCGGCCTGTTCCGTTTCACCTTGATGGTGGTACTGGCGGTGGCGGCCGTGACCGTGTTGGTGCAGGCGCAACCCTACCGGATGGCGCGGCTGATTACCTTTACCGACCCGTGGTCCGACCAGTTCGGCTCCGGCTACCAGCTGACCCAGGCGCTGATCGCCTTTGGTCGCGGCGAGTGGCTGGGCGTGGGCTTGGGCAACAGTGTGCAAAAGCAGTTCTACCTGCCGGAAGCGCACACCGACTTCGTGTTCTCGGTGCTTGCCGAAGAGCTCGGTGTGGTCGGTTCGCTGTGCACTGTCGCGCTGTTTGTATTTGTGTGTGTACGTGCCATGTACATCGGTCTGTGGGCCGAGAAAGCCAAGCAGTTCTTTGCCGCTTACGTTGCTTATGGACTGGCGTTCCTGTGGATCGGCCAATTCCTGATCAATATCGGGGTGAACGTCGGGCTGCTGCCGACCAAGGGCCTGACCTTGCCGTTTCTCAGTTACGGCGGCAGTTCGTTGGTGATTTGCTGCGCCTGTCTTGGCTTGTTGCTGCGTATCGAGTGGGAGAGTCGCACCCACCTGGGCAGCGAAGAGATGGAGTTCAGCGAAAGCGACTTCGCCGAGGAGCCGACCCATGGGCGCTAACGTGCTGATCATGGCCGGCGGCACTGGCGGGCACGTGTTCCCGGCCCTGGCTTGCGCGCGCGAATTCCAGAACCGCGGCTACACCGTGCACTGGCTGGGCACGCCGCGTGGCATCGAGAACGAGCTGGTACCCAATGCCGGTTTGCCGCTGCACCTGATCAACGTCACCGGCTTGCGTGGCAAGAGCAAATTGTCGTTGCTCAAGGCGCCGTTCGTGTTGCTCAAGGCGGTCTTGCAGGCGCGTAAAATCATCCGTCAATTGCAGCCCGTGTGTGTGCTCGGCTTTGGCGGTTACGTGACCGGCCCTGGCGGCGTGGCGGCAAAACTCGCTGGCGTACCGGTGATCGTGCACGAACAGAACGCCGTCGCCGGTACCGCCAACCGCTTGCTGGTGCCCCTGGCCGCGCGGGTGTGCGAAGCGTTCCCGAACACCTTTGCCGCGTCGGGCAAACGCCGCACCACCGGTAACCCGGTGCGCACCGAACTGTTCATGGGCATTGCCCGTGAGGCGCTGGCCGGGCGCAAGGCACATCTGCTGATCCTCGGTGGAAGCCTGGGCGCCGAGCCGTTGAACAAATTATTGCCGGAAGCGGTGGCGCAACTTCCTGAAGACCTGCGCCCGGAGATCTTCCACCAGGCCGGCAAGCATCACGATGAAGTCACCGCCACGCGCTATCGCGAGGCCGGTGTGGAGGCAAATGTGCAGCCCTTCATCAAAGACATGGCCCAAGCCTATGGCTGGGCCGACCTGGTGGTCTGTCGCGCTGGTGCGCTGACCGTCAGTGAACTGGCCGCCGCCGGTCTGCCGTCGTTGCTGGTGCCTCTGCCCCATGCGATCGACGATCACCAGACCCGCAACGCCGAATATTTGGCCGGGGAGGGCGCTGCCTTCCTGCTGCCGCAAAGAACGACTGGCGCCGCCGATTTGGCCGCACGCCTGACCGAGGTTTTGATGCAACCGGAACGACTCAACAGCATGGCGAGCACCGCAAGCCGCCTGGCCAAACCTGACGCAACCCGCACCGTGGTCGATATCTGCCTGGAGGTGGCCCATGGTTGAGAATCAGAAAGCCATGCCGCAACCGGAAATGCGCCGCATCCGTCGCATCCACTTTGTCGGTATCGGCGGCGTGGGCATGTGCGGGATTGCCGAAGTATTGCTGAACCTGGGCTACCAGGTGTCCGGCTCTGACTTGAAAGAGTCGCCGGTCACCGAGCGCCTGAAGTCCTTTGGCGCACAGATTTTCATCGGCCACCGCGCCGAGAACGCCGCCGAGGCTGATGTGCTGGTGGTATCCAGTGCTGTGAATACCTCCAACCCGGAAGTGGCCACCGCCCTCGAGCGCCGTATTCCCGTGGTGCCGCGTGCCGAAATGCTCGCCGAGCTGATGCGCTATCGCCACGGCATCGCCGTTGCCGGTACTCATGGCAAGACCACCACCACCAGCCTGATCGCCTCGGTGTTCGCCGCCGGTGGCCTGGACCCGACCTTCGTTATCGGTGGCCGCCTGAATGCAGCCGGCACCAATGCCCAGCTCGGCACCAGCCGCTACCTGATCGCCGAAGCCGATGAAAGCGATGCGAGCTTCCTGCACCTGCAACCGCTGGTCGCCGTCGTCACCAACATCGACGAAGATCACATGGCGACCTACGACGGTGACTTCAACAAGTTGAAGAAAACCTTCGTCGACTTTCTGCACAACCTGCCGTTCTACGGGTTGGCCGTGGTGTGCCTGGACGACCCGGTAGTGCGCGAGATTCTGCCGCAGGTCAAGCGTCCGACCGTGACCTACGGCTTCAGCGAAGACGCCGACGTGCGCGCCATCAATGTGCGCCAGGCAGGCATGCAAACCTTCTTCACCGTGCTGCGCCCCGACCGCGAGCCGCTGGATGTTTCGGTCAACATGCCGGGCAACCACAACGTGCTGAACTCCCTGGCGACCATCTGCATCGCCACCGATGAGGGCGTCAGCGATGAAGCCATCGTTGAAGGCCTGTCGCGCTTTGCCGGTGTCGGCCGACGCTTCCAGGTCTACGGCCAACTGCCGGTTGAAGGCGGTGACGTGATGCTGGTGGACGATTATGGCCACCACCCGACCGAAGTCGCCGCCGTGATCAAGGCCGTGCGCGGTGGCTGGCCGGAGCGCCGTCTGGTGATGGTCTACCAGCCGCACCGCTACAGCCGTACCCGCGATCTGTACGACGACTTCGTCAATGTATTGGCCGATGCCAACGTGCTGCTGCTGATGGAGGTTTACCCGGCCGGTGAAGAACCGATTCCGGGCGCCGACAGCCGCAAGCTGTGCAACAGCATCCGCCAGCGCGGGCAGTTGGACCCGATCTACATCGAGCGCGGCGTGGACCTGGCGCCGATCGTCAAGCCGTTACTGCGTGCCGGCGACATCCTGCTGTGCCAGGGTGCCGGTGACATCGGTGGTCTTGCGCCTAAATTGCTGGCCAGCCCGTTGTTTGCGGCCGAGAAGGGGGCGTCGAAATGATCACTGACTACGCCTCCCTGTTCTCCACGGTCACGCCTGCCGACTTCGGCCGCGTCGCGGTGCTGTTCGGTGGCAAGAGTGCCGAGCGCGAGGTGTCGCTCAAGTCCGGCAACGCCGTGCTTGAAGCGCTGCAAAGCGCCGGTGTGAACGCGTTCGGCATCGACGTGGGTGATGATTTCCTCGCCCGTCTGCAGGCCGAAAAAATTGACCGCGCCTTCATCATTCTCCACGGCCGTGGCGGTGAAGACGGCAGCATGCAGGGCTTGCTCGAGTGCGCCGGGATTCCTTACACCGGCAGCGGCATCCTCGCGTCGGCGCTGGCGATGGACAAGTTGCGCACCAAGCAGGTGTGGCACAGCCTGGGTATTCCGACCCCACGTCACGCCGTGCTGTGCAGCGAAGACGATTGTATTTCTGCGACCAAGGAACTGGGCCTGCCTTTGATCGTCAAACCTGCCCATGAAGGCTCCAGTATCGGCATGGCCAAAGTGAACTCGGCCGCCGAATTGATCGACGCATGGAAAGCGGCAAGTACCTACGATTCGCAAGTGATGGTGGAACAGTGGATCCAGGGTCCCGAGTTCACCATCGCCACCCTGCGTGGCCAGGTATTGCCGCCTATCGCATTGGGCACGCCCCACACTTTTTACGATTACGACGCCAAGTACGTGGCTTCCGATACCCAGTACCGGATTCCATGCGGTCTTGACGCAGCCAAGGAACAGCAATTGATGGATCTCACGGCGAAAGCCTGTGAGGCGCTGGGTATTGCCGGTTGGGCGCGGGCAGACGTGATGCAGGATGACCAAGGGAATTTCTGGTTTCTGGAAGTCAACACCACACCGGGGATGACCGACCACAGCCTGGTACCTATGGCCGCCCGCGCCGCCGGCCTGGATTTCCAGCAGTTGGTGCTGGCGATTCTGGCCGACAGCATTGAGCCAAGAGGCTAAGCACATGAAAGGCGCATCGCTTCGTCATCAGCCCCCACAAGCACCGAGCCGCAAGCCGGTGCCACGGGGTGCAAGCCGCATGGTGGCCAAAGAGCCGATGTCGGCGCGCCTGCCCAAAGCCAATTTTGGCTTCATCAAGGCGCTGTTCTGGCCGGTGTTGCTGGTGGTGCTGGGCTTCGGCACCTACGAAGGCGCGCAGCGTCTGTTGCCGTATGCCGACCGGCCGATCACCAAAATCAGCGTGCAGGGCGACTTGAGCTACATCAGCCAGCAAGCGGTACAGCAACGCATCAGCCCGTTCCTGGCGGCGAGCTTCTTCACCATCGACCTGGCCGGCATGCGTGCCGAGCTGGAACAGATGCCATGGATCGCCCACGCCGAAGTCCGCCGCGTATGGCCGGACCAGGTGACGATCCGTCTGGAAGAGCAACTGCCCGTGGCCCGTTGGGGCGATGGTGCGCTGTTGAACAACCAGGGGCAGGCGTTTGCGCCGCGTGAAGTCGCGAACTATGAGCACCTGCCGCAGTTGTTCGGGCCGCAGCGGGCGCAACAGCAAGTGATGCAGCAGTACCAGGCCTTGAGCCAGATGCTGCGGCCACTGGGCTTCTCCATTGCACGCCTGGAGTTGCGTGAGCGGGGCAGCTGGTTTCTGACGACCGGGGCAGGCAGTTCCGGCCCGGGCATCGAGTTGTTGCTGGGACGCGACCGCTTGGTGGAAAAGATGCGCCGCTTTATTGCCATCTATGAAAAAACCTTGAAAGAACAGATTACGAACATTGCAAGCGTCGACCTGCGTTACGCCAACGGCCTGGCCGTCGGTTGGCGTGTACCGGCGGCGCCCACGGCAGCACAACCCGCTGTCGCGAAGAATTAAGAAGAGGCAGGACCCATGGCAAACGTGCAAAGCGGCAAAATGATCGTCGGTCTCGATATCGGCACCTCCAAGGTGGTGGCGTTGGTGGGCGAGGTCGGTGAGGACGGCACTATCGAAATCGTCGGTATTGGCACGCATCCGTCCCGGGGCCTGAAGAAGGGCGTGGTGGTGAACATCGAGTCCACCGTGCAATCGATCCAGCGCGCCATCGAAGAAGCGCAGCTGATGGCCGGTTGCCGGATTCACTCGGCGTTCGTCGGCGTGGCCGGCAACCATATCCGCAGCCTGAACTCCCACGGCATCGTGGCGATCCGCGATCGTGAAGTCAGCTCGGCCGATCTCGAGCGCGTGCTTGACGCCGCCCAGGCCGTGGCGATCCCGGCTGACCAGCGCGTACTGCACACCTTGCCGCAGGACTACGTGATCGATAATCAGGAAGGCGTTCGCGAGCCGCTGGGCATGTCGGGCGTGCGTCTGGAAGCCAAGGTCCACGTGGTGACCTGCGCCGTCAACGCCGCACAGAACATCGAAAAATGCGTGCGTCGCTGCGGCCTGGAAATCGACGACATCATTCTCGAGCAGCTGGCTTCGGCGTATTCGGTGCTCACCGACGACGAAAAAGAACTGGGTGTGTGCCTGGTGGACATCGGCGGCGGTACCACCGACATCGCGATCTTCACCGAGGGGGCGATTCGTCACACCGCCGTGATCCCGATTGCCGGCGACCAGGTCACCAACGATATCGCCATGGCGTTGCGTACACCGACCCAGTACGCCGAAGAAATCAAGATCCGCTACGCGTGCGCCCTGGCCAAGCTGGCTGGTGCCGGTGAAACCATCAAGGTGCCAAGCGTCGGCGACCGTCCACCGCGCGAACTGTCGCGCCAGGCCCTGGCCGAAGTGGTCGAGCCGCGTTACGACGAGCTGTTCACCTTGATCCAGGCTGAGCTGCGCCGCAGCGGCTACGAAGATTTGATCCCGGCCGGCATCGTGCTGACCGGTGGCACCTCGAAGATGGAAGGCGCGGTCGAACTGGCCGAAGAGATCTTCCACATGCCGGTGCGCCTGGGCGTGCCCCATGGCGTCAAAGGCCTGGGCGATGTGGTGCGCAACCCGATTTATTCCACCGGTGTGGGCTTGCTGTTGTACGGGCTGCAAAAGCAGACCGACGGCATTTCCCTGTCGGGCCCGAGTATCCGCGACAGCTACCGCAGCGATGACGAGGCGAAAGCGCCGTTGTTCGAGCGGCTGCAGGCTTGGGTAAAAGGCAATTTCTAAAGATTTACCGCGACACCGCAACACCCGTAATAAGCAGTAGGCGAAAAAACTAGAGAAAACGAAAGGAGAGGGAACATGTTTGAACTCGTAGACAACATCCCCGCTAGCCCGGTTATTAAAGTAATCGGTGTCGGCGGTGGCGGCGGCAACGCTGTCAACCATATGGTCAAGAGCAACATTGAAGGCGTTGAATTCATCTGCGCCAACACTGATGCCCAGGCGCTGAAAAGCATCGGCGCGCGGACCATCCTGCAATTGGGCACAGCCGTGACCAAGGGCCTCGGCGCAGGCGCCAATCCGGAAGTCGGCCGTCAAGCCGCCCTGGAAGACCGCGAGCGTATTGCCGAAGTGCTGCAGGGCACCAACATGGTGTTCATCACCACCGGCATGGGCGGCGGTACCGGTACCGGTGCAGCGCCGATCATTGCCGAAGTGGCCAAGGAAATGGGGATTCTGACCGTCGCTGTAGTGACCCGTCCGTTCCCGTTCGAAGGCCGCAAGCGCATGCAGATTGCCGACGAAGGTATCCGTCTGCTGTCTGAAAGCGTCGACTCGTTGATCACCATCCCCAACGAGAAACTGCTGACCATCCTGGGCAAGGACGCAAGCCTGCTGTCCGCGTTCGCCAAGGCTGACGATGTACTGGCCGGTGCCGTTCGCGGTATCTCCGACATCATCAAGCGTCCAGGCATGATCAACGTCGACTTTGCCGACGTCCGTACCGTGATGAGCGAAATGGGCATGGCGATGATGGGCACCGGCTGCGCCAGCGGTCCGAACCGTGCACGCGAAGCCACCGAAGCGGCCATCCGCAACCCGCTGCTCGAAGACGTGAACCTGCAAGGCGCACGCGGCATCCTGGTAAATATCACCGCCGGCCCTGACCTGTCCCTGGGTGAGTACTCCGACGTGGGTAGCATCATCGAAGCCTTCGCGTCCGAACACGCCATGGTCAAGGTCGGTACCGTTATCGATCCGGACATGCGCGACGAGCTGCACGTGACCGTGGTTGCGACCGGCCTGGGTGCGAAAATCGAGAAGCCTGTGAAGGTCATCGACAACACCCTGCATAACAGCCAGGCCAGCCACGCCAGCCAAGCGGCTGCCGCTCCAGCGTCTTCGCGCCAGGAACTGCCGTCGGTGAACTACCGTGACCTGGACCGTCCGACCGTGATGCGCAACCAGGCTCAGGCCGGTGCTGCGGCGTCCCGTAGCCCGAATCCGCAAGACGATCTGGACTACCTGGACATCCCGGCATTCCTGCGTCGTCAGGCCGATTAATGGAATGTATCAGGGCTATGAAGGTGATTGGTGTTCAGCAAAGGTATGGTCTGCTATTATCGCCAGCCTTTGTTGATACCAGTTCGCAATTTGCGCTGAAGCGGTCCAAGCCATGATTAAACAACGCACCCTGAAGAATATTATTCGTGCCACAGGTGTAGGTCTGCACTCCGGGGAGAAGGTATACCTGACCCTCAAGCCTGCACCTGTCGACACCGGCATCGTGTTTGTGCGTGCCGACCTGGACCCTGTGGTGCAGATTCCTGCTCGCGCGGAAAACGTTGGCGAAACCACGATGTCGACCACGTTGGTCAACGGTGACGTCAAAGTGGATACGGTGGAGCACTTGCTCTCGGCCATGGCTGGCCTGGGCATCGATAACGCCTACGTCGAGCTCTCCGCGTCCGAAGTCCCTATCATGGATGGCAGCGCCGGACCCTTCGTATTCCTGATTCAATCTGCCGGCCTGGAAGAACAGGACGCAGCCAAGAAGTTCATTCGCATTCTGCGGGAAGTGACAGTAGAAGACGGCGACAAGCGCGCCACCTTCGTCCCGTTCGAAGGCTTTAAAGTGAGCTTTGAGATCGATTTCGATCACCCGGTATTCCGTGACCGCACCCAAAGTGCAAGCGTGGATTTTTCCAGCACTTCGTTCGTAAAAGAAGTCAGCCGCGCCCGTACCTTTGGTTTCATGAGTGACATCGAGTACCTGCGCAAGCACAACCTCGCACTCGGCGGCAGCGTTGAAAACGCCATTGTGGTCGACGCGGATGGTGTACTGAACGAAGACGGCCTTCGCTACGAAGACGAGTTCGTGAAGCACAAGATCCTCGATGCAATCGGTGACCTCTACCTGCTGGGCAATAGCCTGATAGGCGAGTTCAAAGGCTTCAAGTCGGGCCACGCCCTTAACAACCAGCTGCTGCGCAAGTTGATTGAGCAGACAGACGCTTGGGAAGTTGTGACCTTCGAAGATGCCAGCACCGCACCGATCTCTTACATGCGTCCCGTTGCGGCGGTGTAAGTAACAACTCTCTTTCTTTAGTTTTTAAAGGCTGCCTCCGGGTGGCCTTTTTTTATGTCCGAACGCAGAGCTGTTCAGCATCCACAATTCGATCGCGCCCAGTGTGCTTGGCTTCGTACAGCGCCTGATCGGCCTTTAGCAGCAAATCTTCAAGGGTATTACGGCTGTGTTTCTGCCAGGTACTCATGCCGATGCTTACCGTGATCGGCTGGTCATCCCCGGCCATGCGTGGCAAGTGCTGGACGCTCTGGCGGATACGCTCGGCAATCACCCACGCGCCCTTGGCATCGGTGTGGGGCAGTATTACCGCGAATTCTTCACCACCATAACGCGCCGCCAGATCGGCCGGGCGGCGGATATTGCTGTTGATCACCTGCGCCACGGTGCGCAGCGCATCATCCCCGCCTTGGTGGCCATGGCGGTCGTTGAAGGCTTTGAAGTGGTCCACGTCAATCATCAGCACCGTCAGCGGCTCGGTCGAGCGTTGTGCGCGGTCCCATTCCAGGCGCAGTCGCTCGTCCAGTGTGCGGCGGTTGGCCAGGCCGGTGAGGGCATCCGTACCTGCCAGTTCTGACAGCACCTGCTCGACCCGCTGGCGCCGTCGCAGCTCCATGCACAGCGCCCAGGTCAGCCACAACAGGCCAATGCATAACACCCCCGTCGCGAAGCTCACCAGCCACGCTGCGCGTCGCCATGGCGCAAATACTTCGTCGCTGGCCAACGCCACCGCGACGATCAACGGCAAATTGCCCACGCTCGAGAAACTGTAGAGCCGCCCTCGGTGGTCGACACTGGATACGCTGCGAAAATTGCCGTTCCGCTCGCGCAGCATGCGGGCCACATTGGGGCGCAGACTCAGGTCCTTGTTGATCATGTCCGCTTCCAGCAAAGGCTCTTGTGCCAGCAGGATGCCTTGATGGTTGAGCAGACTGATGGTGCTGCCCGTGCCGATATTCAGGCTGCTGAACAGTTGATGGAAGTACGAAAGGCGCATGGAGGCGACCGCCACCCCCTGAAAACGCCCGTCCGGTGATGAAACGCGGCGGCTGAACGCAATGCGCGATGGGTCTTCGCATTCACAACGGGCCATGAACGGGCGACTGATATACAGCCCTATGTCGGGATTGCTGCGATGAATCTGGAAATAGTCGCGGTCGGCGAAGTTGCCGGTCTTTGGCGTGAGCACGGACGAATCGGCAAGTACCTCGCCGCTTGGCCCCAGCAGCAGGATGTCGCCCTTGTACGGCGCTGCGTCGGAACGGTCGAACAGCACCAGATGCCGGATGCTTGCAGATACGCCCTGCAGGTCGGTGCGCTCGGTCGCGGCGATCAGGCCTTTGAGGGCCATGTCATAAAGCTCGACGTTGCGTAGCACATCGGCGTCGATCAACTGAGTGATGGTATTGGCGGTGCGCTTGGCCGTCTGCAGGGTGTTGGCGTGTTCACGAATCAACAGCGCGGTGACGATGCCCACGATCAGCAACACCGTGAGGGTGCTGCCCAGAATCAGCAGGCGCTCCGGACGGCGGGTAGGGCGGGCAGGGCTTGAGCTCATCGGATGTACTTCTGCTCTGAGGATGCCCTTAGCGTAGTAGCAACTCTGGAATATGGCGCAGCACAAAAATGTGGGAGTGGTGTGCTCCCACACTGGATCTGCACTGTCAGTCAGGCCCTGGTCAGAACACGTTGATCGGATAGTCGACAATCACCCGGTACTCATCGACATCCCGATCCACCGCCGAATAACCATCGCCCCCTCGGTGGGTCGCCCATTGCAGGCGCACCGCCAGGTCTTTGGCCTTGCCGTCTTGCACCACGTATTTCAGGTCGATATCGCGCTCCCAGTGCCTGGCGTTCTTGCCATCGGCGCTGTACCAGGCGCTGTAGCCACGGCTATTCGGGTCGACGGTGGTCAGGTCGGTCTTGCCGCTGATATACGACACGGCGGACGTCAGGCCGGGCAGGCCGAAACCAGCAAAATCATAGGCATACTTGAGCTTCCACGAACGCTCGTTGGGGCCGTTGAAGTCCGAGTACTGCTGGGAGTTGTCCAGGTACACGCTGTCGCCCTGGGTGATGTAGTCGAAGGGCGTGTTGCCGTTGACCCGCTGATACGCGGCGGTGACGCTGTGGTTGCCCACGCCTACGGTGACATGCAGGCTGTAGGTGTTGTTGTCGATATCGCCCAGCAGTGCCTGGCCGGTGTCCTGGGTGTGGTAGTAATGCAGGCCGGGGGTCAGGCTGACCAGGTCGTTGAGTGCATAGGTGTATTCAAGGTCGTAGTAATACTGGTGCCACACGTCCTTGAGCTCGGCGGCGTACAGGTTGCTGGTCAGCCCGGGAATACCGCTGAACGATGCGCCGGCCCAGTTCAGGTGCTGGCTGTCGGCGTTGGCCGGCAAGGCGCCGTAGCTGGTGCCGATGCGGCGGTGGCCGCTCTGGTTGTAGGGCTTGGTGAAACTCGCCTGGCCGCCTTCGAACATCCAGCCGTCGAGGCTGTGGTTGGTCAGGCTCGCGCCGCGAAATGTCTGGGGCAGCATGCGGGTCATGCCGCCGGCGATCACTGGGTTGTTGAGAAACAGGTCGCCGGCCTTCAACTCGGTATTGAACGCGCGCATTTTTAACGTGCCGCCAGCGGTGGAGAACGCGCCGGGCGCCTTGCCGTTGCCACTGCCATAAGGAAGGATGCTGGAGCCGTCGGTGCCGCCACCGCCGTCGAGTTTGAGGCCGAGCATGGCGTTGAGGTCCAGGCCGAAACCGAGCGTGCCTTGGGTGTAGCCGGATTCGAAGGTGCCGATAAAGCCTTGGCCCCATTCCTTGCTGTCATCGGTGTGAATGTCGCGACGGTCGCGGTTCATGTAGTAGTTGCGGGTGTTGACGGTGAGGTGCGAGCCCTCGATGAAACCTTCGGTGGGCGTGGCGTCTGCCGCGTGGGCAAGAGGAGCGATCGTTGCTGCGATTGCGAGGAATAACGGGGTAAACGTCAGCGAGTTCTTCACCGATGGAGCTCCTTTGGTCAATCATGAACGGCCAATGTCGTGGGGTGTGCCTGGCCTTTTTTCACGGCAAAAAAAAGCCGCTGAAGTCAGCGGCTTTAAGACAGATTCCCAGTGTAGAGCCCTGGAAATAAGTCGAGGGAAATTCGGGTGAGCGGGTTAGCTGCCTTTGCCGTCGCGCTCATCGATGCGTCAAAGTAACGCAGGCGAGCGGTGCGATACAGAGTGTAACAAGATAATGACTGTTGCCCAAACCGCAACAGTCATCGATGCGCTTGAGTCAGTTAGACGGGCAGGGTGATGCCAAACGTATTGCCACCGTGCTCGCTGCGCACGAACACATCGCCGCCATGCATCAGCGCAATCGCCTTGACGATCGCCAGCCCCAACCCGTGATTCGCCCCGCTGTTGCGGCGCGAGGCATCCACTCGATAGAAACGTTCGAACAGGCGTGGCAAGTGCTCGCCGGCAATTGCCTCGCCGGGGTTGGTCACACCGATCGCCACCTGTTGCGCCTGCACCTCAATGCGCACGTCGATGACCTGCCCCGGCGCGGTGTGTTGCACGGCGTTACTCAGCAGGTTGATCAACGCACGCCGCAGGTGAGCCTTTTCGATCTGTACCAGGGCATCACCGTGTACGCGTACTTCGACCTGGGCGTCTTCGAGGATGAAGTCCAGGTAGTCGAGGGTGGTCGCGACTTCATCGGCCAGGGAGCTTTCGATCAGCTTGGTGGCCTTGCTGCCCTGGTCGGCACTGGCGAGGAAGAGCATGTCGTTGATGATCGAACGCAGCCGTTCCAGCTCTTCCAGGTTCGATTGCAGTACTTCGAAATAATGCTCGGCCGAACGCCCGCGGGTCAGCGCGACCTGGGTCTGGCCGATCAGGTTGGTCAGTGGCGAGCGCAGTTCATGGGCCACGTCGGCATTGAACGATTCCAGGCGTGAGTAGGCGTGTTCGACGCGGTCGAGGGTGGCGTTGAACGAATTGACGAACTGGCTCAGTTCGGGCGGCAGCGGCGACAGTTGCAGGCGCCCGGAGAGTTTCGGCGGCGCGAGTTTTTGTGCTTCGGCCGAGAGTTTTTCCAATGGCTTGAGGCCGATGCGCGACACCCAGAAGCCCAGCAACGAGGCCATGACCACGCCGGCCAGCGCCAGGCTGATCAGTGCCACCAGCAGATGGTGCTGGGTGGTGCGGAAATTCTCGGTGTCGATGGCGATCATAAAACGCAGCGGTGGGCGTTGCTCCTTGGCGGCAAACTGGCTTACCAGCACCTTGAATGGGTAATCGTGGCCGGGCAGGCGCAGGTCGCGTTTACCGGTCGGGCCCTGGGCAAAGGCGCGAATCTGCGCATCCGGTTCACCGTATTCGTAACTCGGGTCGCTGCTGACCACCCAGAAGCGAATGCGCTTGTCTTCTTCGCCCAGCAGCTTGAGCTTGGCCTTTATCTTGACCCAATGCTCCGGCGTGCCGAAGCGGTTCACCGAGGATTCGAGGACGCTGTAGCGCGCATCCAGCTCGGCCCCCGGCAACAACCCCAGGCCACGGTCCACTTGCTGGTACAGCGCACCGCCGATCAGCACGAAGATCAGCAGCGCCACCAGCGTGAACATGCCGCTCAGGCGCAGGGCGATGGAGTTAGCCGGCACTGCGGTTCTCCAGCACGTAGCCCATGCCACGAATGGTGTGCAGCAGCTTGTGCTCGAACGGCCCATCGAGTTTGGCGCGCAGGCGCTTGATCGCCACTTCGACCACGTTGGCGTCGCTGTCGAAATTGATGTCCCAGACCATCTCGGCAATCGCCGTTTTGGACAGGATTTCCCCCTGGCGCCGCGCCAATACGCTGAGCAGCGAAAACTCCTTGGCGGTCAGGTCCAGGCGCACACCGTTGCGACTGGCCTTGCGGCTGATCAGGTCGATCCACAAGTCGGCAACCGTCACCTGCACCGGCTCATGGCCGCCGCTGCGCCGGGTCAACGCTTGCAGGCGCGCCACCAGTTCCAGGAAGGAAAACGGCTTGCCCAGGTAGTCGTCGGCGCCTTCGCGCAGGCCACGAATGCGGTCTTCCACGCGCTCGCGGGCGGTGAGCATGATCACCGGCGTCTGCTTGCGTGCACGCAAGGCGCGCAATACGCCAAAACCATCGAGTGCCGGCAGCATCACGTCGAGCACGATCACTGCGTAATCGTTCTCCAGCGCCATATGCAAACCCTCGACGCCTTCGCGCGCCACATCGACGGTGTAGCCTTGCTCCGTCAGGCCGCGGTGCAGGTAGTCCGCGGTTTTTTCTTCATCTTCAATAATCAGGACGCGCATGCCCGCCTCAGTGTGTGGTCGCCAGCGCCAACGCTGGTTTGGGCCTGTGGAAAAACCGTTCAAGGTACACGTATATGACCGGCGTGGTGAACAGCGTCAGCGCCTGGCTTACCAGCAAGCCACCGACCACCGCAATGCCCAGCGGTTGGCGCAGCTCCGCACCGGGGCCTGAGCCGAGCATCAACGGCACGGCGCCGAGCAAGGCGGCGAGGGTGGTCATGATGATCGGCCGGAACCGCGTGACGCAGGCTTCATAAATGGCCTCCTCCGGGCGCAGGCCGCGTACGCGCTGGGCCTCCAGGGCGAAGTCGATCATCAGGATGCCATTTTTCTTGACGATACCGATCAGCAGCACCAGGCCGATCAAGGCCATGATCGAAAAGTCCTGGCCCAGCAGCCACAGCATGATCAGCGCGCCCAGGCCCGCCGAGGGCAAGGTGGATATGATCGTCAGCGGGTGCACGAAGCTCTCGTACAGCACCCCCAGAATAATGTAGACCGCGACCAGTGCCGCAAGAATCAGCCACGGCTGGCTGGCCAGCGAACTCTGGAATGCCTGGGCCGCGCCCTGGAAGTTACCGATGATCGTACTGGGCATGCCGATATCGTTCTTGGCCTGGTTGAGCATGATCACTGCATCGCCCAGCGCCACGCCGGGCGCCAGATTGAACGACAGGTTGGCGGCGGGGAACATGCCGTCATGGCTGATGGACAACGGCCCCACGGTAGGCGGTTCGACCCTGGCCAGCGCCGACAGCGGCACCATTTCGTTGGTCAGCGGCGAGCGCAGGTAAAAGTAGTTCAGGCTCTCGGCCTTGCCGCGCTGTTGGCGGTCCAGTTCCAGCACCACTTGGTACTGGTTGATCTCGGTCTGGTACTCGTTGATCTGGCGCTGGCCGAAGGCGTCATACAGCGCCTGATCGACGTCGGTGGCGGTCAGGCCGAAACGCGCGGCGGCCTGGCGGTCGATGTTGATGTGCGTGATGCTGCCGCCCAGTTGCAGGTCGTTGGACAGGTCGCGAAAGGCCGGGTTGGTGCGCAGTTTTTCGGTGAGGCGCTGGGTCCAGGTGTTCAGTGTCAGGCCGTCGTTGCTCTTGAGCACATATTGGTACTGGGCGCGGCTGGGGCCGGAGCTCAAATTGATGTCCTGGCCGGCGCGCAGGTACAACACGATGCCCGGCACCTTCGCCAGTTGCGGGCGGATGCGATCGATGAACTGGCTGGCGGACACGTCGCGGTCGGCGCGGTCTTTCAAGGCAATCCAGAAGCGGCCGTTGGCGATGGTCTGGTTGCTGCCGGTGACGCCTACCGAGTGGGAGAAGGCTTGCACCGCCGGGTCAGCCTTGACGATGTCGGCCAGTGCCTTGTGCTTGGCGACCATGTCCGGGTACGACACATCGGCGGCCGCCTCGCTGGTGCCCAGCACAAAACCGGTGTCCTGTACCGGGAAGAACCCTTTTGGGATAAATACGTAGCCGACCACGGCCAGGGCCAGGGTCACCATGAAGATCGCCGCCATGCTGCGTTGATGGGCCAGGGCGCGGCGCAGGTTGCGCGCATAGCCGGCCAGCAGGCGGTCGCTGAAGGTGGGTTTGGCGTGGGCATGATGGGTTGGCGCACGCATGAACAGTGCGGCGAGAGTGGGAGCCAGGGTCAGTGAGACCACGACCGAAATCAGGATGGTCGAGGTGGCCGTCAGCGCAAATTCCTTGAACAGCCGCCCGACCACGCCGCCCATGAACAGCAGCGGAATGAATGCCGCCACCAGCGAGAAGCTGATGGACACCACGGTAAAACCGATTTCGCCCGAACCTTTGATCGCGGCTTCGCGCTTGCCCAGGCCGGCCTCCAGATGCCGGTGAATGTTCTCCACCACCACAATCGCATCGTCCACCACAAAGCCCACGGCAATCACGATGGCGACCAGGGTCAGGTTGTTCAAGCTGAAGCCCATCACATACATCAGCGCGAAACTGGCCACCAGCGACACACCGAGCACGGCAGACACAATCAACGTCGCCGACAGCTGACGCAGAAACAGCGCCATCACCGCCACCACCAGCAGGATGGCGATCAGCAGGGTCATTTCCACTTCATGCAGCGAGGCGCGGATGGTCTTGGTGCGGTCGCTCAACACGCTGACCTGCACCGAGGCCGGCAGCATTGCCTGCAGGCGTGGCAGTGCCTGCTGGATACGGTCGACGGTGTCGACGATATTCGCGCCCGGCTGGCGTGAAATCACCAGGTTGACCCCCGGCGTATCGCCGGACCAGGCCTGCACGTAGGCGTTTTCCGAACCGTTGATGACCTTGGCGACATCACGCAACTGCACCGGCGCGCCGTTCTTGTAGGACACAATCAGCTGGCCGTAGTCGTCGGGGTGAAACAGTTGATCGTTGGTTGACAGGGTCGACACGCTGTTGGCGCCGTAGATCGCACCTTTGGCCAGGTTCAGGCTCGACTGCTGGATGGTCAGGCGGATGTCCGCCAGCGTCAGGCCGACCGCCGCGAGTTTATCGGGGGATGCCTGCACGCGGATCGCCGGGCGTTGCTGGCCGGTGATGTTGATCTGGCCGACACCGTCGATCTGGCTGATCTGACGCGCCAGCAGGGTTTCCACGTAGTCGCTCAGTTCGGTGCTCGGCATGCTGGCGGAGCTGACGCTGAGGATCAGCACCGGGCTGTCGGCCGGGTTGACCTTCTTCCAGGTCGGCAGGCTCGGCATATCGCTGGGCAGCTTGCCGGAGGCGGTGTTGATCGCGGCCTGGACTTCCTGGGCGGCGGTGTCGATGCTTTTGTCCAGGGTGAATTGCAGGGTCAACAGGCTTGAGCCCAGCGCACTGCTGGAGGTCATCTGGGTCATGCCGGGGATGGCGCTGAACTGCACCTCCAGTGGCGTAGCCACCGAGGAGGCCATGGTGTCCGGGCTGGCGCCGGGCAGTTGGGCGGTGACCTGGATTGTCGGAAATTCCGCTTCCGGCAGTGGCGCGACGGACAGGCGCGGGAAGGCAATTATCCCCAGCAGCACCAAGGCAAATGTCAGCAGCAGGGTGGCGACCGGGTGATCGACGCACCAGGCCGAGGGCGAGCGACTGCCACTCATGGCTGCACCTTGACGTCAGCGGTCTGGATTATCGGTGGCGGTTCCTTGAGCACCTCCACCTGGGCACCGGCCTTGAGCCGCGACTGGCCATCGCTGACCAGCACGTCCCCGGCCTGCACGCCTGTGATGATGTTCACCTCGCTGTTCCGGTAGGTGACTTGCACGGGCACCACGTCTACGTGGTCGCCGTTGAGCCGGTACACGAAATGTGAGTCCAGGCCTCGCTGCACCACCGTCGGCGGTACCACCAGGGCGTTCTTGTCGACGGCGGTCTGGATCTTGATGGTCACCAGTTGCCCCGGCCACAGCGTGTGCGCGCTGTTCGGGAACTCGGCCTTGGCGCGCAGGGTGCCGGTGGTGGAACTGATCTGGTTGTCGATCAGGCTCAAATGGCCTTCACCCAACAGGTCCCCGGTCCGGCCGTCGGTATCGGCTCCCAGGTAGGCATCCACGCTGGCTTTTTCAGGGGCGGCAACCAAGCCTTGCAGGGTCGGCAGCATGTGCTGCGGCAGGGAGAACTCCACGGCGATGGGATCGATCTGGGTGACGGAGAACAACCCTTGGGTATCGCTCATACGCAGGAAGTTACCTTCATCCACCGTGCGAATGCCGACGCGACCACTGACGGGCGAGCGAATCTGGGTGTAGGAAAGCTGTACTTGAGCCGCATCGATCGCAGCCTGATCACCTCGGGCGGTAGCCTTGAGCTGGTCCACCAGGGCTTGTTGCTGGTCGTAGGTCTGCTTCGACACGCCGTCATCGACGCTCAGTTCCTTGTAGCGCTTGAGGTTGACCAGCGCCACTTGCAGCAGCGCCTGGCTCTGCCCCAGTTGGGCCTTGGCCTGCTCGAGGCCGGCACGGATCGAGCGGTCGTCGATGGTTGCCAGCAAGTCGCCGGCCTTCACCCGTTGGCCTTCCTTGACCAGCAACCGAGTGAGAATGCCGTCGATCTGTGGGCGGATCACCACGCTGTGCAACGACAGCACCGAGCCGATGCCGCTGACGAACCGAGGGACATCCTGTTGCGCCACGCTCACCACGCGTACCGCAATAGCGCTGGGTGCCGCCAGCCTGGCCTTGACGGGCCGAGTCAACGTCCAGGCCACCATTGCCAGAACCAGAAGGGCGCCCACCAGCAGGGCGGTGTTTCGTTTTATGTGCATAGGGATGGCGCCGGGCAAAGGATCAGAGGCGTGAAATGACCGTTATAGCCCTCTGATCGGGTCAGCACACTGACGGCTATCTGACAGCGCTGTCAGTTAAGCGGCGACCATTCGTACGACGGCGCTTAAAGATCCAGGGCGCGCAGGTATACTGCGCGCCAATGTGGCCCGCTTGCCGGGCCCGCTTCATCTTCTGCGCACCTCGGAGCACCCATGACTTCCCCGATCCAACCTCACGTTGAAGCGGTCGACAGCGTCGATTCGGTCGACGCCGACGGCGTTGAAAAAGCCGACATCCCCGCGTTCAAATTCCCCTTCAAACCGGGTGAGCTGGCTGGCGCCAAGCAGGCCGGCCAGCCGTGGTACAAGGGTGGCGCCAAGAATGGCCATACCAAGACGCCGGGCATGGCGCCGCCGGGTACGCGCCGTTCGATGGGTAAACGTTGAGTTGATGCTCATGCGCGGCATATAGGCAATTGCCTACAAATCGCGTTGATATTTCTACTTGTAGGTCCGCAACCGTTTCTTGAAAGCTTGCCCAGCATCGCCTGGCCCTGATCATCCGTATCGGGACATGGCGACGCCGCTCTCTCCGGAAAAGGACGTTTCTTGTGGCCCTGATACATCTCTGTGTGGCGCTTATCCTCCTGTTGTCGGTGCAGGCCGCGTTCGCCGCCGAGCCGCCGCGACGCGAAATCCGCTTCGCTGTTGCCGCGCATTTTCCGCCCTTTCAAAGCCGTGATCGGCAAGGGCGATTGGTGGGGCTCAATATCGAACTGGGCAACGCCCTGTGCGTGCAGCTCAATGTGCAATGCACCTGGGTCGACCAAGTGGTCATGGAAAACTTCCCCGCCCTCGACGCCAGGCAATTTGACGCGATCATGGGGATGGCACCGACCTTGAGTCGGCAGCAATGGGTCAACTTCAGCGATGACCTCTACCCGATCACCACCCGGCTGGTGGCACGCAGAAGTTCAGGCTTGAGCCCGAACAGGCGGTCACTCAAAGGTAAGCGGGTCGGGGTTTTGTTAAGGAGCAATCGCGAAGCCTTCGCCCTGGCGCAGTGGGCGCCGGCGGGTGTGATCATCCAGAGCTACTGGCTCAATGACCAACTGGTGCGCAGCCTGGTGGCGGGCGAGATCGATGCGACGCTGCAAGGTGCCGTGGAAATCCGAGAAGCGTTACTCGATAGGCCCGAAGGTATGGATTTCGCTTTTATGGGCTCCCCGGTGTCGTCCGACCTGTTGGGCGCGAGTGTCGCGATTGCACTGCGCAAAACCGATACGGTGTTGCGTACCGAACTCAACCACGCCCTTGAACAACTCAAGCAAAACGGCGAATACGAGCGCATCCTCCAGCCCTATCGCCTCGACCCAACGCCCATCAATCCCTCAAGCCTCAAGCCGCACGCAACGGGATAAACGCGTAGTTGGCCGGCACCTCGGTGGCAATCTGCGCCCCGGCGTCGAGCAGTTGTTCGGCGATCTCCATCCCGGATACATGAAACACCCACTCATTGGCCGTGATCGGCTGGGCCGTTGCCAGCCCAATGGCTTGAGCAAACGCATTCATATCCGGCAGGTAGGCCGTAAAGCCGTCGCCCTTGAGCGCGGTGGTACGGATCCCCAGCAACGCACACACAGCCTCCTTGGTCTGCACATCGTCACGGTCGGCCTGGCGCGAACGGCGGATCAGTTCAGCCAGTTCGGCATCCACCAACTCACCGCCGACGATCAACGCCGGCCCCTGTTCCCAGGACTCCGGTGGGCAATCTTTGGCGCTCGGGTTCAGCGGGATGTGCGGATTGATCTCCATCGGATAGATCCGGCACACCAGCGGGCGTCGTTCGTAGATGCCGCAGCGATTGTCTTCGTCAAGATTCCGGCAGCGCCCGGCGTTATAGGCGGCGAAGGTGATTGCCACAAATGCCTCGGTGTTGCCGCTGGGCACCACCACGGAACGGCGTTCGGCATGTTCACGCTGGTGCATGGGCAAACCCAGGCCACCGGCGAGGAAACCTTCGACCAGAACAATGACATTGCCGCCGTCCGCCGCCCAATGCCGGGCTTCGTCGAGGGTCAGGGGCACGTGGTGATCGGAGCAGCATTTGCCGCAACCAACGCAGGAGAAGTGAGTATTCATAGCAGATCTGTCACCAGGCAATGTCAGAGGACGAGCTTGAGCAGTGACGGGTTTTTACCTCTGTCCACCGCTTGGGCTTCTCTGGAAGCAAGTTATGCGCCAGTGAGCGTCAGTCCTCAGGCACCACGTCGCGTAGGACGAATCGCATGCCCGCGCTTTCATACAGCTGCCGCGCGCGCAGATTGCTCTCCAGCACCTTGAGATCCACATAGGGTTCGCCGCGCTGCTTGAATACGTGGAAGGCATGCAGCAACAACGCTCGGCCCAGCCCCTGGCCCTGAGCGCAGGGATGGACCGAGAGATTTTTGATAAAGGCGCTGGTCCAGCATTGGGCCACGCCGAGGACGCCATCGGCACTACTGGCCACCAGGCACAGTGAGGGGTCGAACTCGGCATCGGCCGCAAATTGCAGGCGCCATTGCTCAAGGCCCGCGACACGGCCACCGCCCTGATCCTGGGTCATGCGCAATACCGCGTGAATCGCCGAGGCCAGATCCTCGCGGTAATGATCCAGCTGCGTACCGGCCGGCCACTGCGGCGCCGGCAGGCTGCCGGTAAGGTCGCGTCGCAGCAGCAGGAAATACTCAGGCAAGGCTTACAGACCCTTTTGCGCCACGGATTGCGCAGCGATCACCAGGCACTTGGTCAACTCGGGGGACGAAAACTTGGTCAGCACCGAATCGGCGCCGGCCAGGCGGGCTTTCTCGCTGTTCATCGCGCTGTCCAGGGAGGTGTGCAGCAATATGTAGAGATGCTGGAAGTCCGGGGTTTCGCGCAAGGTGCGGGTGAGGGCGTAACCGTCCATCTCGGACATTTCGATGTCCGACACCACCACATTGATTTGTTCGCCGGTGCCTTGCAGCTCCAGCAGCACATCGATGGCCTCTTTGGCGCTGCGCGCGGTGTGACAGGTCAGGCCGAGATTGCGCAGGGTGTGCACCGATTGCTGCAACGCCACCTGGCTGTCGTCGACCACCAGGATGCGCGCATGGCCGAGCACTTCGGCTTCTTCCATGGTCAGGTCGGTCGGCGCGACTTCTATCGGCGCCGGGGCGATGCCATGGATGACTTTTTCGATATCCAGCACTTGCACCAGGCCGCCTTCCACCTGGGTCACCCCGGTAATAAACGCACGATTGCCGCCGGAGCCATAGGGCGGTGGGCGGATATCGGTGGTCAGGCAATGCACGATCTTGCTCACCGCCTGCACGTGCAAGCCCTGCTTGGAACGGCTGACATCGGTGACGATCAGGCAGCCACCGTTCGGGTCCAGCAACGGCATCTCGCCCAGGGCGCGGCTCAGGTCGATCACGGCCAACGAGTTACCGCGCAACGTGGCGATGCCTTTGACGTGAGGGTGCGACTCCGGCAGTTTGGTCAGCGGAGGGCAGGGGATGATTTCACTGACTTTCAGCAGGTTGATCGCCATCAGCTTGCCGCTGCGCAAGGTAAAGAGCAGAAGCGAAAGTGAGTCTGCGCGGGCTTTGGTGGTGGACATAAAAACCTTCTGTGGATCAAGGAAGACGATCTATACACCGTTATCGACCCTGGCCCCGAAAACTGTAGGGTGAGCGGCAGTGGCGAGGGAGCTTGCTCCCGCCGGGCTGCGAAGCGGCCCCAAAAAAGCCTGGGAGGCTGCGCACTCCGGCGCGAGCAAGCTCGCTCGCCACAACAGCTCGCTCCTGCAATGGGGCGTGTCAGCCGTTCCACACCTGTGGGTTCACCAGATCCTGCGGGCGTTGGCCG